>UQDO01000027.1 GCA_900539855.1 uncultured Oscillospiraceae bacterium | reverse complement strand
AGTTTTATTCATTCGAGGATTTTCAAAAGCAGTTATCCGTCCATCAGCACAGATATAACAATTTTCCTATGCGTCCTCTCAACTGGCACTCGCCCAAACAGGTCTTATTTACTTTTTCCAATCTGTAACACATCATTGACAAACCTACATATTTATGACGGTTTGTGACGATCTCTATTTTTTGACCTCTGACAGGCGGTGTTTTGAGACCGCTCTTTCGGAGTACAGTATATCCCAGTCGTTTCCCGTAAGCTTCCAGTTCGAAACATCGCGCGCGTCGCCGGTGACGGCATACTCTCTGAGTGCTATTTCGCCGTCCTCATCGGAATAAAGCGCCTGGTTGTAATAATACCTTGTACGCTGCTCACCCTCTGTGTGATCCCAGACCGGCGTGCCGTATTTTTCGTAATTGCCGTCTAAAGACGCGATCACCGTCGAGAACAGATCGGCATGACACACCGGAGCCGTCGATGTAGTAACGCCCTCATTGCTCATACCGCAGCCCGAAGGCTTCACAAGCATTGCAACGGTAGGTGCAAAATCAATCACAAGAGGTCTTTTGTCACTTGACCCGTTTGACGATCCGTGATCCGCAGTTATAATTATGGTGGAGTCCTCATATACGCCGAGTTCTTTCATCTGCCTAATGTAGTCCTGGATTATAAGGAAATTGCCGCGTATGCATTGCGTAGTGCTGCCTTGCTTTGCAGGCTGCATGTTCTGATCGAATTTGCCGCCCGGATGCGCGCCCCACATATGATACAGCCTGAATGCTTTTGAGTAACTGCCGGAAACGGCGATACCGTCAGAAACAAGTCTGTTGTAAAAAGCGACATCATCTGAAGTGACACACCTCTGAGGCATATCCGCCGGGAGTCTTGTGACTCCTTGATTCACAGGGGCACTGTCATATACAAAACGTGCCTTGAGCGCATACGGCAAATTACGGTACAACGATATTTTTGCCATTTGTTTCAGTGTTCCGGTCACAGATATCGAGTGTCTGCTGTTATCCACACTGTTGTCAATAGATACCATGCCCTTGTTTGCAACGTACTGATCGTTTGTGTAGAGCCCTATATTGCAGCCGGTTGCTTTTATATCCTCAATATAGCTGTTGTTCTTGTATGCTTCATCTACAAACTCGCTGTACGGCTTGTCAAAGTGGCATATTTCTCCGGTCAGAAGATATGGCATAGACGGGTATGTGCGGCTGTGCGTGCTGGTGGCGTTGGGATAATATACAAAGCCGTCGAGCCCGTCAAAAATATCGGGGTATTCCGATATGGTCTGTTCAAGATATCGTCCGTCGCAGGTGTCAATTATGAACATTACGGTATTTTTGCCGTCAGATATTTCGTATTCTCCGATATCGCTCAGGTAATAGCTCTTTTGTACACCGGAGCCGGTCATACCGTCAGATGTGAACACTGTAGATACAAACGCCGTGAGCTGCATAACTGTAAGCGACAGCGCCAGAAACATGACAACACTGCGCGCCAGCTGTTCCTTTTTGAACTTTATAAGAAGTATTGCTCCGACAATTATGACAGCAGCTATAAGCACCCACAGCAGAAGATTCACCAAAACAGTCGATAAGCTGTAGTGATCGCCTTCGCCGGTCAGTGTGCCCATTTTACCGTTCAGGAAAAACGACTGAACATAACAGCAAAGTCCTCCTGAAAATTCAATTGCGTTCAATATAAGCGACGCTTTAAGCGGCAGCAGAGTGCCGACGGCGGTCATTACGGCGGTGGCAGCGGCACAGAACGCGATCAATATCCAGATGATCTCACCGGGAGAAAATATGAATTGATTTATGTTACCGTATACAATGCCCAATGGCGCAAAGAACATTACCGTAAACGAGCAAAAGATCGCGACCGACAGTGATAAAAACAATTTTTTCAATATAGTTTTGGATCTTATTTCAGATTTATCGGTGTTCAAAATGTTATACGTCCCTTCCCGTTTTCAGATTGTGTTGTACATTTTTTGATTATATCACAGTAAAGTATTGTTGTCAATTTATGAAACTTGATATAGACATTTGTGAAATTATGTGGTACAATATTTTTACTTGTTGCAATAAAAATATTAAATAGTGAGGGTGAAGTGCGTGCAAACAATAACCGATATTATCGCGATACCTCTTGGTTACGCCATGAATTTCTGCTACAGACTTCTGGGCGACTACGGGCTTGCAATAATCCTGTTTACATTTTTGACAAAAATAATACTGCTGCCGCTGTCGGTATGGATACAGAAAAATTCCATCAAGATGGTGCAGATACAGCCTCAGGTCAACAGGATCAAGGCAAAATATTTCGGGTCTCCCGATACGATAGCCGAGGAAGAGTCCAAGCTGTACAAAAAGGAAAAATACCATCCGCTTGCAAGCCTTATACCTCTTGCGGTACAGCTCATACTGCTCATGGGTGTCGTTGCAGTCATCTATCACCCGTTTGACTACATTTTTCATATGGATAAAGGGCTTATCGCCTCTCTCACCGAAATGACCGCACACGCCAATACCGAATCGTCGGCAGCGCAGCTTTCCGCAATAGAGGCTATAAAGTCGGGCAATATGAATTTTGATTTTGCCTCACTTGCCGCAAAATATCCCGGCATTGACGTTTTGGGATACATAGACGAAATAAAGTCCTTTGACCTGCATTTTCTCGGATTCAACCTTTCATGGAACCCGAGCGAGGTGTGGGGTATTTCGATCATAGTGCCTATAGTTGCAGGTCTTTCGTCACTGCTCCTTTCCGCCGCCCAGAATGCATCAAATGTCCTTCAGGCAGAACAGGGAAAGGTCAGCAAGTACGGCATGCTTGCGCTGTCGGTAGGTCTTTCGCTTTATCTTGGATTTTTCGTTCCTGCCGGTATTGCGCTTTATTGGGTCGCCAGCAACCTGCTTGCCATTGTTCAGCTCTATGCGCTCAATGCCGCCATACCGCCTAAAAAGTATGTCAATTATGCAGAGCTTGAGGAAAGCCGAAAAGAACTGGCTGCACTGGAGAACATCGGCGAAAAGAAAAAGATGTTCGCTAAGGATCCCAACTCCAAGCGCGAAAAGGCTGATTATAAAAGGTTCTTTACGATAGCCAACAAGCATATCGTAATATACTCCGAAAGAAGCGGTTTCTATAAGTACTACAAGGAAATTGTCGAAGGTCTGCTTAAAAAGACCAACCTTTCCATACATTATATTACAAATGATCCCGACGATCAGATATTCCGTATGGCGGAAAAAGAGCCACGCATAAAGCCTTACTATATCGGTGTCAATAAACTTATTCCGCTCATGATGAAAATGGATGCCGATATTGTCATTATGACTACGCCTGAGCTTGACAACAACTATATCAAACGGTCATATATGAGAAAGGATATCGAGTATATTTTCGTTCCGCATGACAGCGCCAGCATGAGCATGGGCTTCAAGGAACACTCGCTCGATAATTTTGATACTGTCTTCTGTACCGGACCGCATATTTCACGCGAAGTAAGGGCAAGCGAAAAATACTACGGCACTAAAGAAAAAACGCTGGTCGAATTCGGATATCCTCTTATAGACAACCTTATAGAGTCTTATGAGGCAATGGATAAAGCGGAAAGAGACAGAAAGCAGATACTTATAGGTCCGTCGTGGCAGGAGGACAACCTGCTCGACAGCTGCATAGATAAGCTTATAGAGCAGCTGTATTCCGATGAATATAAGATCATAGTGCGTCCGCACCCGGAATATATGAAGCGCTTCAAGCCCAAAATGGATGCTTTAGTTGAAAAATATAAGGATAAGATCGGTGACGGTCTTGTGTTTGAACTTGACTTTTCGAGCAATTCATCCACCTACAGCTCTGATCTGCTTATAACCGACTGGTCCGGAATAGGTCTTGAATTCTGCTTTGCAACGCTCAAGCCGGCACTGTTCATCAATACAAAGATGAAAATGGAAAACCCGAATTATGCAGTGATAGGCGAAGAACCGCAGGAGATCGCGCTCCGCAACAAAATAGGTCTTTCGCTCAATAAAAATGAGCTTGACAAAACGGCAGAGACTGTTAAAATGTTATTGGGCAAGGACAAGTATTACGATATTATAAAAGAAATACGCGAGCATTATTATTATGCATTGGGAACACACGGTGCAGCAGGCGTAAAATATATCGTTGACGACCTTGTGAAAATGGCAAAAAGCAAAAAGAAATAAGTAAAACATAAAGGAGAATTTTTATGATGATAAATACCGCTTATATTGATCCTTCGGTTATGACCTTTGCAATTCAGGCTGTCGCAGGTGCGGCTATCGCCGTTGCAGCGGTTGTCGTTGTTGCATGGAGAAAGGCAAAAAAGAAGGTCTCGGACAAACTCGGTCTTGAGGAAAAGACCAACAAGGAAGTCGAGGAAGATATAGTCGTCACCGACGAGCAGGAGACCGAGCAGCCGGCAGAAGATGCTGTCGATGAAAACAGTGAAAGCAAGCCGGAATAACGATTTGCTTTGAGCAAATATATTATTACATAGGCTTAATGAGGAATGTATTGTGATTACCAAAAAGCAGTTCAGCGTGTTGGAGACGCTCGCACTGACAAAGGACAGGCTGTCCCAAAGGTCGATAGCGTCTTCCCTCTCGATGTCAATAGGAAATGCGAACCGTATAATCGGTGAGCTTGATGACATTGGGTTTATAAAGGACGGCATGATAACGGATGAAGGTCTTGCCGCCCTGGAGCCTTACCGCGTTAAACGCGCGGTTCTGATTGCCGCCGGTTTCGGCTCAAGGATGGTGCCGATAACTCTGAATACGCCGAAGCCGCTGGTCAGGGTCAACGGAAAAAGGATAATCGATTCCCTGCTTGATGCGATATATGCCGCAGGCATAGAAGAGGTGTATATAGTAAGAGGATACCTCGGAGAGCAGTTTGACCAGCTTCTTTATAAATACCCCAGCATAAAATTTATAGAGAATAAGATATACAATGAGTCAAACAACATATCATCGGTGCTGGCAGCCGGGGATCTTCTCGAAAACGCGTATGTTTCCGAGGCAGATCTGCTGCTGTATAACGGTGAACTTATAAAGAAATATCAGTATAGCTCCAATTACCTCGGTGTTCCGGTTGAGGAGACTGACGACTGGTGCTTTGAAACAAATTCCAAAAAGGTCATTACCAAACTCAAGGTCGGCGGTGTAAACTGCTATCATATGTTCGGTATATCATATTGGAATCAAAAGGATGGCAGACAGCTTTATACCGATGTCAGGAAGGTGTTTGAGTCACCGGGGGGCAAGGAGCGCTATTGGGATCAGGTGCCGCTTGAGTTCTGCGCCGCCAATTACAATGTCGAGGTAAGACCCTGTACATTTGACGATATTATCGAGATCGACACATTCGGCGAACTAAAAAAACTTGACAAGACCTATGACGTATAAATAAGACCGCCGGAAGATATTCAGAACCGGAGGTAATATGGCGGACCGGCTGAGGCTTAGAAGCTTCAGTCGGTCCGCTTTTAATGGTAATAAATGTTTTACAGACCTTATATTGCCCTTGACTTTACAGGCAGCATGATGTAATATTTAGTTGTAAGTTATTACATAGACTGACATAAGCCTTAAAAAGAGAGGGAGATCATGTATGTTTTGTGAGCATTGTGGAGCAGAGTTGAAAGAAGGCAGCGCGTTTTGTGAAAAATGCGGCACACCTGTAGCGGCACCGGCTGCCGAAAGTGCAGCACCCGAAACTGCCGCCGTTCCTACGGTACAGCCGACCGAACAGTATGCCCAGTATAATCAATATTCGGCTCCGGCAGCACAGCCGGTTTATGCTGCGCCGGCACCGGCACCGGTAAAGAAAAAATCAAAGGCAGGAATAATAGTTGCAATAGTTGCCGTTATCACCGCCCTTGCGGTAGCGGCAGGCGTGTTCCTTTTGCCGCGCGTTTTTAAGGGAGACTCCAAGGACCAGTTCTCGAAGCTCGGCAAAAAATCATTTCAGAGTTTCAATGCATCCTTCGGACAGGAATTTTCGTCGTTAAAGGACGGCTTTAACATTGTTGCAAAGCTGGATATAAGCAAAGAGTTGTTCAGCCTTTTGGGCGCTTCCAGCGGCAATCAGTTCAATAAGGATATAGACATTACAGCCGATTTTACTTATAACAATAACGCACAGCTTATACTTTCGGCTGAGGCCGGCGGCAAGGAGTTTTTGTCGGCAAATGCCGTTGTCGATATGCTGGCGCAAAAAGCATACCTGGCGGTGCCGGGACTTTTGGACGGCACTTTTGAGATGGATGTAAGCGATGTCCTCGATGAGATCATGTCGAACGGAAGCTACGATTTGGTTCCGTCTACAGGCTTGCCCGATGAATTTACCAATGTTTACAAGGCTTTGCCCGACAGCAAAACCACGGAGAAGCTTTTCAACGACTATTTTGATATATTCGTAAACGGTCTTGACGAAATTTCCAGCGAGAAAGACACCCTGACTGTAGGCGATCTCAGCGAAAAATGCACCGTTCTTGCGGCTGATGTCAGTAAAAAAGAAATAAACGATATCACACTGAAAATTCTCAAAAAGGCACGCGACGACAAGCGCATAAGCGACATAGCCTGCGCCGCATATAATATATCGGTCAGCGAATATGAAGAAAAAATCGACGACGCGATTGCCGATCTGACCGTTAAGGATGCATCGTCAAACAAAGCCGTCACCGTAAGGTTTTACGCAAACAGCAAGGATGAGCTTATCGGTACAGAGGTTATCGCAGACGAGTTCTCAGTTACGATCAACCGCATAGCAACCAAGGACGCATGGAGCATAGATTACACCATTGAGTCGGACGGACAGTCACTTGGAATCGTCGGTTCAGGCACCATAAATGGCAAAAAGCAAAGCGGAGATATCAGTCTTAAAATGGACAACAAAGATCTGCTCATCGCCACACTTGACGATATCGAGTTCAAAAACGCCAATTTGTTCGGCAGGATCGACCTTAAGTTCGGCGACGGATTTTTCGATTACACCGATGAAGCAGTAAATCCAGCAATCAAAGCCATTGTCAAGACGCTTGCAATCCGCATGGACCTTAAGGAGCCAACCGGAAACGTTGTTGACTGTGCCGATATCTCGGTGCTTATGGGTGACACGAGGCTGTTAGGCATAGGATTTGAATTAAAGCCTGCCGGAAACGACGTTATAAATGTTCCCGTCTCAGGCGATTACACCGATATTGAAGAATGGACGGTAACGCTTGATTTTGAAAAGTTTTATGAGTCATTCAGAGATGCCGGTCTGCCTGTTGACCAGTGGATGGGCGCCTTCTTCGGAGACATGTATTGATGAAATTTAAGTTTCGCCGACAGCGGTGAAATTCAAAATTCCGAACGTATAAAAACGACCCCCGGCAGTGATTTTACTGCCGGGGTTGCTTATAGTCGTTGACAAAACGCTTAAACCTGGCGGAAGCCCCCTCAGCCGCATAAGCGAGGACAATTCATCCCGCTGCTTTAAAATTAACACATATAAACTAAAATTTACCGGTTTTACACGATCAATAAAAAAGCCAGCAGCCACGGTGCTATCGGTGACTGCTGGCACTTTTATTCACTTTTACAAAGGCAACCTATTCCTTGTTTACTATCTGCATGCCGCTGTTGTCTATTGTATAGTTTTCCGTGGCGACAAGATCGGCAACCTTCACAAAGGTATAGCCCTCGGCGATCAGCTTTTCAAGTATCATCGGCAGTGCCTGCGGCGTGTATTTTGCATCGTTGTGAAACAATATTATGCTTCCCGGCTTGACCTTGCCGGTCACCCTTGTCACTATGCTTTCCACCGTGCTCTGTTCCTTCCAGTCAAGACTGTCAACATCCCACTGTATTGACTGCATTCCGGCAGACTCAACCGCCTCTATGACCTGATCGTTATAATCCCCGTACGGGCAGCGGAAAAGCGTAGGCGTTTTGCCCGTAACAGCCGCTATCTTTTCATTGCATACCCTTAGCTGCTCAGACATCTGCGCCGCCGACAACGACGTCATGTAAGGATGCGTTGCCGAGTGGTTCATGACGTCATTACCTGCCTCAGCAAGCTTTTTGACCTCGTCGGGGTATTTATCCACCCACTCACCGACAACAAAAAATGTCGCTCTGGCACCGTATTGCTGCAATTCGCTTATCAAAAGATCGGTGTCGTCAGCGCCCCACGCAGCATCGAAGGTCAAAGCCACCTTCTTTTCCTCGGTGCTCACGCAGTATATCGGCAGCTTGCGTGCGGTTTTGGCAAATACTCCGACCGACACGGCTGCTCCGACAGCTATTGCAAGGACAGCACCGCACGCCGTAAGCAACTGTTTTTTCGTAAAAATAAAGAACCTCATATCCTCATCCCCTGTTCATTAAATGGGTATGAAGGACAGCAGGTCCTTTATGACAGCCGGACGCCTTTTCTTTACCGGCATGCGTCTGTTATTTTTTCCTTATCCTTTTTTGCAAGCACGTTCTTACGGTATTCCTTGGGCGACATGCCTCTTATTTCGGCAAAGCACCTGTCAAATGTACGGACCGAATTGTATCCTACCGCACCGGCGATCTCGGTCACGCTGCGGTCGTTGGTCTTGAGCATCTCGCATGCCCTTCTGATGCGAAGCGAATTAATATAGCTGTTGAAGCCTATATTAAGGCGGCTGCTGAACAGCCTTGAAACATAATATCGGCTGACATGCAGCGAGTGTGCTACCGTGTTCAAAGAAATATCGGTATTGTAATTGTCATAACAATAGTTGATAATATCCTTGGCAAGTCCCATATCATATGAGGCATTTTCGACCAGCTCGGCATTGCGGAACATTTCACTGAGCAGTACCAGCATACTGCCGCGTATTTCGGTCTCCGAATATTCGCCGCCGTCCGCCACACATTCAAGTATATTTTCAAACGACGAGCTTATTTTCGGATTCTTCCCCGCACCCTTTAAAACCGGACTTTTAAGCACATAAGAACCTAAAATGCGGCTGAATTCCGGACACATGTCAGCCGAAAAAATGATTATATCATGCAGCACGGTTTCGGTTTTGTCAAGATAATAGTGTATCTGGTTCGGAAATGCAATAAAAATATCGTCCTTTTCCGCTATCGCATGCTTTGTATCGGCTATGGCTTCGGTCTTTCCGTCGTGCACCAGCACCATCTCAATATGCGAGTGAAGATGCGGAACCTCAGAAAGTCTATGTGAGTGCTTGTGAATTTCACATGCATTTTTCTTGTTTTCAATATGAAAATACATTTTCCGGTCCTCCACTCGTCAATACACTCAAACAGAGCAATAATTGTCCACAAATTTTCTATATTTTACTTGTATTATACATTGCTTTGCGTTAAAATTCAAGTATAAAAGCCAGTGAATGGCTAAAGGAGGAAACTAATATGTCAAAGTTACCTGTAGGAATTCAGCTTTACTCTGTAAGAGAAGACATGTCCAAGGACATGGCAGGCACGATCAAAGCCATCGGTGCGATGGGTTACGATCTTGTCGAGTTTGCCGGTGTGTTCGGTCATACCGCCGATGAAGTAAAGAAAATGTGTGAGGATGCCGGTGTAAAGCCGATCTCGACACATGTCGGAATGAATGAAGTTGCCAAAGACTTCCACGGCATCGTAAAGCTTTATCACGATATTGGCTGCAAATATTTTATAATTCCGTGGATCGACAAGAATTACCTTCCGGGCGGCGAAAACTACCAGAAGTTCCTTGACGAAATAAAGGAGCTTTCGGCTGAATGTGCAAAGTACGGAATGAAGCTCTGCTATCACAATCACGATTTTGAGTTTGAGAAGGTCGACGGCAAGAATAAGCTTGATATTCTCTACGCAGATACCACTCCCGAGCAGCTCCAGTCCGAGATAGACACCTGCTGGGCACGCGTCGGCGGCGAAAATCCGGCTGAGTATGTAAAGAAATATACCGGCCGCGCTCCTGTTGTACATCTGAAGGATTACTACGGAAGTAAGTCCGCTAATATGTACGGACTTATAGATTCCGGCGATTCGGATAAAAAGCAGGAAAAGACTCCGGAAAATTCTCCGTTTGAGTTCCGTCCGATCGGCTACGGCGTTCAGGACGTTGCATCCTTACTCAAGGCGGCTGAGGAAGCCGGCGCTGAGGCTGTTATAGTCGAGCAGGATAAGCCGAGCATGGGCAAAACTCCTTTGGAGTGTGCGAAAATGAGCATTGATTACATCAGATCTCTCTGATGATAAATAATTTAATGGAGGAAATTAATTATGGCAGGCTTGGACGCATTTAAGGAAAATCAGGAAGTCAAGGTTATTGATGAGACCAAAAAGGTCAGGATCGGTATAATCGGAACAGGTTGGATCGCAGATTCGCACATCTCCGCATACAAGAATATGCCGGATGTTGAAGTCGTTGCGATGGCTGACCTTATTCCGGGCAAGGCTGAGGCGTTTGCCAAGAAGCACGGCATCGAAAACGTCCGCTTCTATCACAGCGACAAGGAGCTGCTCGACGCCGAGAAGGATCTTGACGGCGTATCGATCTGCACCTACAACTGCCAGCACGCAGCACCGGCTATCAACGCTCTTAACCACGGTGTAAACGTTATGCTTGAGAAGCCGTTCACCGTTACACTTGACGAGGCTATCGAGGTCATGAAGGCCGAGAAGAAGTCGGGCAAAATACTTACCATCGGCTTCCAGCCCCGTATGAGCGAAAATATGAAAATGATCAAAAAGATAGTTGACTCCGGTGAGCTCGGTAAGGTATACTATCTGCAGGCAGGCGGCGGCCGCCGTCGCGGAATCCCGACTCCGTTCGGCACCTCGTTTATTGAGGAAAGCACCGCAGGTATAGGCGCTGTCGGCGATATCGGTTCTTATTCGCTCGACATGCTGCTCGGCGCTGTCGGATATCCGAAGCCGCTGACCGTCAGCGGTTACAAGTCGGCATACTTCGGAACCGATCCTGCTTACTATCCTACCCATCCGGAATACGCCGCAAAGTTCGGTGTTGACGATTTTGCAGCTGCGTTCGTCCGTCTTGAGGGAGACATTATCCTCGACTTCAGAATTTCATGGGCTATGAACATGGATACCTGCGGCGACGCAATTATCCTCGGTACCAAGGGCGGTCTCCGTATTCCTTCGACCGAGTGCTGGAACGGTGAGTTCGACAAGCCGCTTACCGTTTACAAGACCGTTGCCGGCAACAGCATGATCCAGTACGAAGTACCGCTTATCGCCAACAAGGGCGGCTCACTCTTCTATAAGAAGCTGCGCGCGTTCGTTGATGCTATCAAGGAAGGCGGCAAGGCTACCGTCCCGTCAAGCGAGATAGTTTACAACCAGGCTATTATCGACGGTATCTGCAAGTCTGCAAAGCTCGGCCACGAAGTCGAGATCACTGTTCCCGAAGTCTGATAAAAAGCTTTTAAGTCCCCTGCGGTTAACGCCGCAGGGGCATATACGTACCGCCTTTCCGCACGAGGAAAGCGGTGCCCTGTTTTTTAACGATATCTTGGCGTGAGAAATCGCGCTGCAAAATCAAAGGCGCGGACCGCTGCCGGTATGGCAGCCGGAGTACCTGCGTATATCGGCAGGTTTAATACACTGCGCCTTGAAAGGACATGATGATCAATATGAAAAAGAAAGTAGCTATAATCGGATACGGCGGACAGGGCGGCTGGCATGCAGACCACGCCCTTAAGAGCGACGTTGTTGAGCTCGCCGGAATATACGATATAAAGAGCGAGCGTGCAGAGCTTGCCCGATCCCGCGGTATTCATGCATACGCATCGCGCGAGGAGCTGCTTGCCGACCCGGCTGTGGACATCGTTGTTTGTGCAACTCCTAACGATGTTCATGAGGAAATAGTCGTGGCTGCACTTTCGGCAGGTAAGAATGTTGTCTGTGAGAAGCCGGTCGCGCTGTCGGTCGCATCATTCGACCGCATGGTAGCTGCAGCAAAAAAGGCAGGCAAAATTTTCACCGTACATCAGAACAGGCGCTGGGACGTTGACTATCTCGGCATTAAGGAGATAATCGCAAGCGGACGCATCGGCGATGTCATAAACATAGAGTCGCGCATACACGGTTCGCGCGGTATACCGAGTGACTGGCGCTGCCACAAGCCTTACGGCGGCGGTATGATACTTGACTGGGGCGTGCATCTTATCGACCAGATGCTTCTGCTTATTCCCGAAAAGATACGTTCGGTCAGCTGCAACTGCACCCACATCACCACCGATGAGGTTGACGACGGCTTCAAGCTCCGCATTGAGTTTGAGAGCGGTAAGACAGGTTGTGTCGAGGTCGGAACATTCAATTTCATCGCCCTTCCGAGATTTTATATGCAGTGCAAAAGCGGCACCGCTATAATAACCGATTGGCGTGAAAAGGCTCAGGTCGTCCGCTGCAAGGCGTGGCATGAGAGTGATGTTATTCCGGTTCAGACTGCTGCCGGCATTACAAAGACCATGGCTCCGCGTGACGCCATCACGACCGAGACCTATGAGGTCGAGCGTCCCGAAAGCGATGTTCACGATTTTTACCGCAACCTTTGCAAGGCGATCGACGGCACCGAAAAGCAGCTCATCACACATGAGCAGGCTCGCCGCGTCTTAAAGGTCATGGAGGCTGCCTTCCGTTCGGATGAAAAGAACGGTGCGCCGATAGCTTTCGACGAAGAGGCATAATTAAAAAATATTAGCGCACGGCATATGTCGTGCGTTTTTTTAAAATCATATAATTTCAGGGGTGACAAGATATGAACAGAGAATTTATAACTGAATTTTGCCGCGAACTTGATTTTCCTGCCGAAGCAGAAAAAGCGCTGCTTAAAGCAGCCGACGCCGTTTTGGCGAACCAAAACGCCTCAGATGTGCTCCACTCTGAGCTTGCACGCTATCAAAATGATGAAACGCGCGACCTCGGACGCGGTTTCAAGGCGGTTCAGGCAGCAGCGGAGCCTCTGCCGGTAGAGACCGGCACGGTCGAACTGCTGTATTATATCCTTGCCGCAGAGCATTTAAAGGAGCTGTACGCAAAGGCAGGTTACTCTGATGAAATGTACCTTGACGCAATGGCTGATCTGCGCTGCAAGCTGTTTGAATGTTATAATGTCAAGGGCTTTTGGGGATCATTCGTCAACAACTGGTACGACTGGTTTTTCTCACTTGATCGCTTCGCGCTCGGAAGGCTGCAATATGAGCGCTGTACAATGCCTCCCTGCATTTCCCCGGACGGTAAAATATGTTTTAAGGGCAATGAAAAAGCCATCAATATCCATATTCCTTCGCGCGGTCCGCTTGATCCCGAGGACGTGCTTGACTCATTCAATAAAGCCGCCGCATTTTATGCGGACGAATTCCCCGGAGATTATGTTCTGCTGCGCTGCCACTCTTGGCTTCTCTTTCCGGGACACGAGGTCATGCTGCCCGAAAGCAGCCGGATAAGACAGTTCTCCGAAATGTTTACACATGTTTATACCGATATAGATAAAACAAAGCACGACATGTGGCGTATATTCGGCTCAGCCGATATCGACGATCCTGCCACACTTCCGCGCGATTCAGGGCTGAGACGTGCCTATGCCGATTGGCTTGCCGATGGGAAACCGGTCGGCTCCGCAATGGGTATAAGATATGTGAAAAAACCTTGATATTATTGTAAACAACATAGAATTTAGCGGCAGGATTCCCTGCCGCTGAGCGTGTCGAAAAAGTCGACACGCTTTTGGACGGGAATGCCGCTCGCTCGAAAATCAAAGATTTTCGGACTGCGCTCTATCCCCGCCAATACCACCCCAGTGTCCTTGAAAAACCGCTATATTCTGCGGTTTTTCGCTTACAAGGTGTTTTTCCGCCGCGCATGTCAGCGGAAAAACAGAAAATGCAGCATAACCGACGAAAGAGTAGACTTTGAGGTTTATCGACAGACTGAGCGGCAGGATTTCCTGCCGCTTTCTTATACATTTAAGACCCGGAGTTAAGGCTGGCAAGGGAAACAACCTTTTTATCGTGCGGCGCTGCTAATGTTTACATTTATTTAATTGAATAAATTCCTTTAATATGTTAAATTATTAATATGTAAAATAACATGTGAAAGGACGATGATAATGAAAGCAAACGTCAATAAGGAACGTGATTTCTCCGCAATAACACCGGAGATTAAAAAATTAGCAAAATTGGCTGTGAGCGACAGCTACATTGAGCCGTCTATGTACACAGAACATAAGGTATTCCGCGGACTTCGCGACCTTGACGGAAACGGCGTACTGACCGGTCTTACCGAGATATCGGAAATAGTTTCAAAAACACGCGTCGACGACGAGCTTATACCCTGCCCGGGCAAGCTTTACTACCGGGGTTACGATATAGAAAAGCTTGTAGCCGGCTTTTTAAAGGACGGCAGATTCGGCTTTGAAGAAATAACATACCTCCTGCTCTTCGGCGAGCTTCCGAATAAGGAACAGCTGAAAGATTTTTCTGCTCTTTTGGCAAGCTACCGTTCACTTCCCTCGTCGTTTACAAGGGATATCATAATGAAGGCGCCGTCGACCGATGTCATGAATTCGCTTGCAAGAAGTGTTCTGACCCTTTATTCATACGACAAGCGCCCGGACGACACGAGCGTGCCGAATGTTTTAAGGCAGTGCATACAGCTTATAGCCTCATTCCCCCTGCTCGCCGTTTACAGCTATCACTCATACAGCTACTATATAAAAAACAGCCAGAGCTTTTTTATCCACGAACCCGATCCATCGCTTTCGGCTGCCGAAAACATACTGCACATGCTGAGAATAGACAGCAAATATACCCCACTTGAAGCCAAAATACTTGACCTTGCGCTTGTGCTGCATGCAGAACACGGCGGCGGCAACAACTCGACCTTCACGACCCATGTCGTTTCATCATCGGGAACAGACACATATTCGGCTGTGGCAGCGGCGCTCGGCTCCCTTAAGGGTCCTAAACACGGCGGTGCCAACATCAAGGTCTGTGCCATGTTCGACGATATAAAGGCAAATGTCAAAGACTGGAACGACAAGGACGAGATAGCGGAATATTTAAAAAAGATACTGCACAAAGAGGCTTTTGACCGCACAGGGCTGATCTACGGTATAGGTCACGCGGTATATTCGGTCTCCGATCCGCGCGCCATGATATTCCGCTCGTTTGTCAAAAGTCTGTCCGAAGAAAAGGGGTTGCAGCGCGAATACGGGCTGTATTCGGCAGTCGAACAGCTTGCTCCCGAAATCATATCGGAGGAAAGAAAGATGTACAAGGGGGTCAGCGCAAACATCGACTTCTACAGCGGATTCGTCTACAGCATGCTTGAGCTGCCGCCCGAATTATACACTCCGATTTTTGCCGCGTCGCGTATAGTCGGATGGAGCGCCCACCGCATCGAGGAGCTTGTAAATGCAAGCAAGATAATACGTCCGGCATATTTAAGCGTGCATCCGAAACGCGATTATATCGGTATGACCGACAGAACGTAAAACGAAATCTGTTATTTATAAAACACGCCCGGCAAATTTATTTGCCGGGCTTTTGTTGTGCTCATATTCGTATTTTACAGCCACTTTATCGCAGGCAATATGCCGGAAGGCATAATATCTATAACGGCATAGCTTTGCCTGCCGTCCCTGCCCTCGGACACCGACCCGGGATTTACAAGGTAAAGTCCGTCGTCATATACTATACACGATATATGCGTGTGCCCGAAAAGCGCTATGTCGGCATGAGCCTCCTTAGCAGTGACCGATAATGTGCCGGTATCGTATTTTACGCCATATCTATGCCCATGGGTGTAAAAAATGTTTTTGCCGCAAAGAGTCACGGCTCCGCTCTCGGGAAAATCGCAGAACGGATCACAGTTTCCCCTTACAATATAAAATTTGCGCGTGCTGTACTCCTTTGACAGCTCATGCACCTGCCTTGCGCCGTCGCCGAGATAAAAGACATTCACGGCTTCCGGTTCATTTTCCAAAGCGCGTCTCACCGGCGATATGCGCCCGTGGCAGTCTGACATTACAAGAATACGCATACCTGGCGTCCCTCTTTCGGTAAAAAAGTAATCCAAAGCCCCAGAACTTCATATATTATATATGAAAAGCGGGGTGATTTTTAATGGATGAAAAACAGCTTGATAAAATGCTCGGCACCGTTGCCGCCAGACTCGGCATGAGCAAGGAGCAGCTGAAATCGGCTGCAAGCTCGGGCGATGCGGACACCATACTGTCACATCTGGACTCCGGATCGGCTGACAAGATAAGGACAGCCATGAAGGATAAAAAGACCGCCGATGCGGTGATAAAGGCATTTAAAAACAAAAACGGCGGAGTATAAAGCTGCCGACGGAGGTCGCCCTTATGGATGATATGGCTGAAAAAATAACCTCCCTGCTGTCGGACCCCGACGGTATGGAAAAAATAAAAGGAATGGCAGAGGCACTGTTCGGAGAGAACAAACCGGCGGCACCGCCGCCCCAGTCAGGCGGCGGACTGTCCCTGCCGGAAGGCTTTGATCCGGCAAAGCTTATAGGCGTTTTTTCCGCGCTGTCCAAAAGCGGCGGAGATGACAGAACGGCACTTTTATTGGCGCTTAAGCCTCATCTTGCTCCCGAAAGGCGCGAGCGCGTCGACAAAGCGGTAAAGCTGCTTAAAATAGCTTCCCTGCTGCCGGTTTTGCGTGATGAGGGTCTGCTTGATATGTTAGGCATATAAAAACACATTATAACGGTGGTGAACTATAAGTATGGCAGGGCAGCAAAATGCAAGCTTTATGGAAATGCAGCGTGACGCGGAGCGGCGCATGAGGGAAATGCAAAGAAAAGCCGACCGTGCAGTAAACGGCATGCCTCCCGTGCCTAATTTCTTGAACACGCAAAACGGTAAACCGCCGCAAATGCCTGAGCATAACGCGCATCCGCAGCGCAAAGAACCGCCGCAAGGACCAAATGTCAAAGGCGGCGGCAGGGGCTTTGATCTGCTGAAAATGCTTAATTTCAAAAATTTAAAGATCGACAGCGATGTTATCCTTATTATAGTAATGGTATTTCTGCTTTCGTCTGACGACTCCGACGAGCTGCTTTTGCTGGCGCTTTTATACATAATGCTGTGATTTAAAAAAGCGAGTTGCTTACAAGTGCCAACTGCTCCATAGTTAGATTTTCGGCACGCACATTTTCGTCGAGACCTATTGACAGCACCGCGTCCCTGACATTTTCCTTTCTTATTGACAGCACCGATGAAACCGAATTTATGAGAGTTTTCCTGCGCTGTGAAAATGACGCCCTGACAAATTTAAAAAAGTCTTTTTCGCTGTCCACCTTCACCGGCGGCTGATGTCTTATATTAAGTCTTATTACAGCGCTGTCAACATTGGGCGACGGCATAAACGACCCTCGCGACACCTTAAAAAGCAGCTCCGGCTCGCTGTAATAATTGACCGCGACCGTGACCGCGCCCGAATCCCTGCTGCCGACCTTTGCACATATCCGGTCGGCGGCTTCCTTTTGCACCATAACGGTCACCGATGTTACCGGCAATCTGCTTTCAAGCAGCATCATGATTATCGGTGATGTGATATAATAAGGCAGGTTGGCACACACGGACACTCTGCCGCCCGGGAATCTGATTTCTATAATTTTCTTAAGATCGGTCTTCATGACGTCCCCGAAAATCACCTCTGCATTCGGGTAATCCGCAAGAGTAGCCGACAGCACCGGACGCAGGCGCTCATCAAGCTCGATGCTGACCGTCCTTTTTGCGCGCTTTGCAAGCTCTGCCGTCAGCACGCCTATTCCGGGTCCTATCTCAATGACGCCGTCCTCGCCGCTTTGCACGGCGCTTTCCGCCATTTTCGGACAAACTGTGGGGTTAATAAGAAAATTCTGTCCGAGGCTCTTTTTGAACGTAAAACCGTTTTCACTTAAAACGGATCTTATAACTTTAGGATCGGTAAGTTCCATAGTGATTTCCCTTCGACAAATAAACTCTTGTAATTGACGGCAGTTCTGTTATAATTACTATATTGAGACTGGGTCGTATCTGTGCCCGAAACGGAGGCTGTCAATGAGATTTTACCAAAAACACAAGCAGTTGTCAATGTGGATAGCCGCATTCATTTTTGTCGCAGCAGTAATACTGTTCAGAGAAACGCTGACATCGCTCCCGGCAATATTTTCGGTAATCGGGAGTGTTCTTTCGATACTCAGCCCGTTTTTTATAGGCTTCATTATCGCATTTGTACTTTTTGTTCCGCAAAAGAAGTTTGAAGCGCTTTACAAAAAAGCAAAACGGGCTCCTTTTATCTGCAATCATGCGCGCGGATTTGCCGTCCTCACGGTGTACATAGCGGCACTTGCCGTGATAACCGTTTTGCTCGTCCTTATAATCCCGTGGCTGGTCTCAAGCCTTATAAGCCTTTACAACAACCGCACGTCAATCTACGACAAGGTGGTTGATATTATAAATTCGCACCTTGACAGCGACGGTAAGCTGTTCGGCTTTGAACCGGATTCGATCTACAACATGATTAATCCGGACAAATACCTTTCAGACATAAACCTTGACAAGCTGACGGCGGTCGCCAACGGTGTTTACAGGTTCGGAACCGCACTTGTGGACATTTTACTTGCAGTGTTCTCGTCCGTATACATGCTGCTCAGCCGCGAGATGCTGGTGCGTTCGGTCGGAAGATTCTTGTCGCTGTTTTTCAAAAAGCGTACCCTCCGCTCGGCGTACGATTACCTCTGCCGCATTTCCGATATTTTTTATTCCTACATATACAGCGCCCTTATAGACGCCCTAATCGTCGCAATATCATGTACCGTAATATTCCTTATAATAGGCGTTGACTACGCACCTATATTCGGCTTCCTTGTGGGTGCTGCCAACCTCATTCCTTATTTCGGAGCAACAATATCGGGTATAGGCGTTGCCATATTCACAGCCATTACGGGCGGTATAGGAAAGGCACTTATTGTCGGCGCTTCGATACTCATATTGCAGCAGCTTGACGGAAATGTGATCCAGCCCAAGATAATAGGCAAAAACGTCGGTATTCATCCGCTTTATACGCTTATCGCGATCACGGTCGGAGGCGGTCTTTTGGGCTTCGGCGGAATACTGATCGGCGTGCCTATCGCCGCAACAGTGCAGATGATAGTGTCCGATATAATTGAGCGGCATGAGAAAAGAGAGGATGCCGAAGAAAGCGCTCAGCCGCAAAGCGACATCGGCGAGGCTGATGGCACAGATCAGCAGGATACACAACAACAAAACGAATAAAATCCTTAGCAATCACAAAAGCAGATAAAGACAAAACACGACGAAAGCATCAGGCTTCGCCGTGTTTTTTTTGCGTTCCTTAAAATAAAATACAGGTGGCAGCCTGCAAAAACTTACAGACTTAAAAAAGCATCAGATATTGTTTTCACGCCACAAAGACGGCGACATGCCGGTTATTTTCTTGAATACCCGGCTGAAGTAATATACGCTTTCGAATCCGAGCAGCGACGCTATTTCACCTATTGTACATTCACGTCCGCGCAAAAGCAGGCAGGCACGCTGCACCCTTAAGCGGTTGCGGTATTCAACAGGTGTTGTCCCCGTTTCCTCTTTAAACAAGCGGTACATCTGCGCCGGGCTTAAGAAACACAGCTCGCACAGCACGGTGCAGTCGATCTCCTCACGGTAGTGGTCGTTAAGATACCTCAGCACGGGAGTCAGCCGACCGGGGCGTACAGATTCGAAGTGACCTGCCACCTCTGATAGTATTGTGCAAATGAGCGATGTACTGTACAGCACATCGCCTGAACGCAGGAAGTGTTCGGTCAGCGCGTGCACATTGTCACACAAATATCTGCTGGCATTTTTGAATACCGGCAGCGGCTCTTTAGAAAAGATTATCGGCTCGCCGTCCTGACCGGTCAGTGTAAAATCCACCCGGTAAAACGCAAATTCATCGGTAGTGGTCTCTATTTTGTGCCTTGAGCCGAAAGGCAGGTATATAAGCGATCCCGGAGCAAGCCGTGCCTCGCCGTTTTGCCAGCGATATATACACTCTCCTTTATCGATCAGCAAAAATCCGTTGCAGCACCTTTCCCTGCTGCTCATCGCGCGCCAGGTAGGCGTCTGATAGATCGCAGCCACTCTGCCGATCGAGTATTCAGCGGACCTGAGTCCGGACAGCGGTATCACAGTCATACCTTATCACCCCGGCTTCATGATACGCTCTTATTATCTTCCTGTCAAGCAAAATGATAAAATAGTGCAAATCAATGCGATTTTGCGCCATTTACATCATTTGTATCCGATGGTATTATGAAACCATCGAAGTGAGGTGAAGCGCATGGCAAAATCAAAATACTATTATGAGGTCGGTCCCGGATGCGTACTCTGCCTGATGTGCGTGTACGAATGTCCGGCAGGGGCAATATCCGTAAAAGAGGATGTAAGCACCCGGATCGACGCGAACAAATGCATCGGCTGTGGGCGCTGCGCCGACAACTGCCAGTCTGAAGCCATTCATAGGTTGGAAAGGGAGAATAATGTATGATCAACTACAAACTTATTGACGGAAAACTGATCTGCGGCGAACGCGCACTGCCTGTATACGGCGAATACGACGTTGTGGTCGTCGGCGGCGGCATGGCAGGCGTCGGTGCGGCGCTGGCTGCCGGAAAAGCAGGAGCAAAAACAATAGTTATTGAGAACACCTCGGCACTTGGCGGTCTTGCCACGATGGGTGTGGTCAATATACCGCTGGACTTTGTGTCCGGTGTCGGTCAGAAATTTTTCGAGGAGCTTGAAGCAGTAGGCGGTCTGCGCCACCGCAATTCCAATCCCGAAAAGCACAAGCTGGTGTTTGACCGTATGCTGAAAGAATACGGCTGCGACTGCATGCTGGTAACTCCGCTTATCGATACGGTGGTTGAAGGAAACGAGGTGCGCGGAATCGTTGTACATACAAAGAAGGGTGCCCAGGTGATATTGGGCAAACGCTTTGTAGACGCCTCAGGCGATTCTGATCTGGTCTACTTTGCAGGCGGAGAAACCATGACCGGGCGCCCTGAGGACGGCATGTCCATGGGCTGCTCGCTTGAATTTGTACTTGGCGGCGTAAACTACGAAGAATATAAAACAAGCGACCTGTATGCTACCGATCCAAAGTGGATAGATCTCATCGCCCGTGCGCTGAAGGAAGGCAAGCTTCCTTACGAGATAGACAATCACCTCAACTGGTGGACGCGTATCCCCGGCAGACCCGAACAGTGCGGAATGGACGAGATAGGTATCTGCTTTGCACATTCAAGACGCTGCTTCCCGACCGACAACAGCGACCTTACCCGTATGTATATTGAAGGCCGTGAGCAGGCTGCCATACTTGCCGATTTCATACGCGAAAATGTTCCCGGCTTTGAAAAATCATATCTGAGCTATACCGGTTCGCTGCTTGGCGTGCGTGAAAGCCGCCGTACTTTGGGCGAATATGTGTTTACCGGAATGGACATAGCCTATGCACGCAAGTTTGACGATGTCATAGCCATAAGCCAGCACGGCTTTGATCTGCACGGATTTGAGTCAGCCGGCAACATGAAGTGGTTCAAGGGGACCTTGCCTGACGGCACGCCTGCCTATATAGCCAACCGCGCCGGCTGGGGTTCGCAGCTGCCGCCGGACGACGGTATTGCCCGTGTCAATATGAAGGAACTCATTTCCGACGACGGCGCTTATTACTACGACATTCCCTACCGCTCACTTGTACCGGTGCGTCTGGAAAATGTACTGGCTGCCGGACGAAACATCTCGGCTGATATACCGGGGCAAAGCGGCACGCGACTCATTATGTGCTGCATGTCTCTCGGTGAAGCCGCCGGAACAGCCGCCGCATTGTCAATCAAAAATAATTGCCGTGTGCGTGACCTTGACGTAGGCGCATTGCAGCGCCGCCTTGTCGAAAACGGCTGCAATTTAGGACAGGGATTCAGAAAGCTGCCTGCGCTGCCTGACGAGGATTATGGAAAGTACGCCGTGCACTTTTCCAACAACAACGGCTGATATTTTGCAAAAAAAGCTCTACCCTTTAATTTCTTTCAGCCGACTATGGAGGTCACAGCATGGACGAAAAACCACTCAGCACAATGGAGATATACGATTCCTATGAACGTCGTTTTGCCAGGGCGCGTGCCGATCAGCCGCTGCGCCGCCCGTGGCTGCAAAAGGACCGCGAGGAAATACTCGCCGCAGCCCGGGACGTGTTGGGATATCGTGACTCCCTGATACCTGACATTCGTCTGCTTTCAGGCAGTACAGAACAATTTGAAGGCTATTCGGTCGAGCATATACTGTTTGAATCATGGCACCGGTTTTACGGATCGGCCAGTCTTTACCGTCCCGAAGGCGGCGGAAAGCGCCCACTTGTGCTGGTCTGCCCGGGTCACGGCGAGGAGGGACGGCTGACCGACTGCTATCAGCGCATGGCTCAGCGTCTGGTGCTCCAGGGAGCATATGTGCTGCTTTCGGACAACATTGGACAGGGCGAGAGGGCTCCGTTCGGTCACGCAGACTGCGTGGCACCGTTTTACTGCGGTATTAGTCTGCAGGGATTGATTGTCATGGAAACAGTCGCCTTGATAAGATATATGGCGGCTCAAAGCTTTGTAGACGAAACGCGCATTGCCGCCTGCGGCAACTCCGGCGGCGGCACGCTCTGCACCTTTCTTGCTGCACTCTGCCCCGAGCTGTCATCGCTCTCCGCCAGCGGATATCCGTCCGAATTCAGCTATATTCTGCAAAAGGAGCGCCGGCACTGCGCCTGCAACCTGCTGCCGCACTATGCAGGCAGGCTCGAAATGTGGGAACTGCTCAGCCTGTTTGCGCCGCGTCCGCTCCTGCTTGAACAGGGCTCACTGGATAATCTGATCCCTTATGATCTGTTCAAGCGCAACGGACGCAAGGTTCGAAATACTTATAAGCAGCTTGGCGCGGAGGAAAAGATCCGTGTGCTGACCACCCCGACCACACACTCGTGGACTTCCCGTGACCGCTTCGAAATTGCATCATTCATGGCTGACTCTCTGAACCTTTCCCCTGCCTTTGCCGGGGATGATGATGAGCTTCTACCGCCATTATGTGACTTTTGTGTGCCGCATGTTTCATTCCCTGACGATGCGCTGACAACCGATCGTCTTGCAGAGGCTCTCACCGGGATCAGCGTTCCCGACGGCACACGCCTTGAAGATGTGTTTCCGCCCATGTTTGACGGCAAACCTCTTGATGCCGCATTAGTCTCCAAAATATCGGACACCGATGATTTAATGCGTGTGTTTGCTCAGTTTGAATGTTCGCTTTGACAGGATCTGAGCGGTTGGCATTACAGGCAGGCTTTGTCGGTATTGCAACTGTAGTAATATTTAAAAGATATACAAAAAGAACCGTGATCGACACGGTTGGCAAAACACATGATTGCAAGCAACCGGTGGGACAATACCCCACCGGTTGCTTTTTGTACTGAAATATCAAAACGGTAAGTTTTAGTTCGGCTGCGTAATAAATATATTAGCAGACGTGCGGCAGGGGCACGGTTCCTGCCGTTGCTTATTTTTAGACCGTTAAATTTTAGTTTATCACTAAATGAGTATATAAAAAACAGCAGGGATTGCCCCCTGTGTCCGTGAGCAAGCTAAATTCAGCCTGAATCAAAATTCGCTCCCAAACTAAAAAACATCCGGCGAGGACTGGTATGTCCCCACCGGATGTTTTTACCTGAGAAGTATCTCAAGCCTTGGCTTTTATTGTTACGCTTATATCGCCCCGGCACTCAAATCTGTATTCGTCTGCCGCAAATCCGCCAGAAAGATAATATATCTCTTCCTTTTTGTAATCAGCATCGGTCACAACATCCGCGCTGCCCGTAACTATCGGCAGTATGAATTCTATACCGCTGACATTTCTTTCAAGGCTTACATTTATAGTTACATCGTCGCCGAATGTATATTTCAAGTGAGCCGCAAGCCCCTGCTCTTTGGGCGATTTCCCCGAAAGGCTTACAAAATGCGCGGTCACATCCGCCGCTACGGTATCGCCTGAGGCCTTTACATTTATCACACTGTCCGGATCAAGGCAGGTCACATACCTTACGCCGCCCTCGACATATTCAAGCCTCATGATAAGGCTGGAATGTCTCGTGCCGCCCATGGGCAGCTGCATGTTGAGCGGCTCTGCCAGACGGTAATCAAGCGTTGAGCCCATCACGACCGGACCGGTCGCACGGTTGTAAAGCATTGACAGCGTGCCTCCGGAGCTGTGGTTTGCACCGCCTCTGAAGTTTGAAAAATCATATCCGGTAACGCTGGCAAGCCAGTTACCGCGCTTGATCTTATATGTATCTATTTCGGGGTAATGCTTGACCTTTGTCTCCACAGTATCACATGGAAGTGTTCCCTCCGGCAGATCTTCTTTAAGCCCTCCGCAAAGTGCATCGGCAAGTCCTGCCGCGTGGCAGAATGTATGGTGGATGCACGGCTTCTGACCGAGCAGCTTATAATGCGGACCTCCGTACAAAAGCCCGTCCGCCGTACATTTTTCGTACTGCTCAACTGTGCGTTTTGCCGCCTCATAAAGCGTCGGCTCATATTTTGCGAGCATCACAAACGCAGCCACGGCGCCGTCCGAGGTGCGGCTGCCGAAATATGTCCACTTATTGTTGCGGCTGCCGAAGGTATTGTCAATGCCGCCGTCAGGCAGAATGAAATCCGTAAATTTAAGGGTCAGTTCAGCCAACCGCTTTAAAGTATCGGTATCGCCGAGCGCCTCGGCAGCATCGGCAAGACAGGGTATCGATTCCTCGATGTCATACCCTATATCGACCGGTCTGCATCCGCGCCTTGTCGTGTCGCCATGCGGATGTCCCTCGCCCATCAGTATGCCGTTTTCGGTGAAATGCTCCATGCAGTATGATAGCATGGTTTTTGAAAGGGCGATATAATTTTCATTTTTAAAATACCTGCCGCACATTCCCATTGACGCAGCCGACGCGGCATAGTAGTTGATATTTGCAAAAAAGCCGGGCACAACATTTTTATATATCCATTCCGCGCCGCTTTGGAGAGCAGATTCGAGCCTTTTCACCAGCTCATCCGGCAGTGCGTCCGAAAGGTTTACAAGGGTTTTGTAAAATCCTATTATAGAAAAGGTCGTGGTCGCCTTCCAGGCGTTGTTGCCGTCGTTATAAATACCGCCGTCAGGTGCCGTGACTCCTGCTCTGAAATCAAGCAGCAGATATATTGCGTCGAGATACTTTTTATCTCCGGTCAGTTTATAAGCATACGCAAGCGGAAAGACTGCATTGTCCGCCCTGCCGTGGATCGCCGTGCAGGCGTCGCACAGCAGTCCGCCCCTTTGCGGCAATCTGTCGTCGGTCAGTTGATGCGAAACAATGCTGTCGCACCAGTTTTTCAACAGTATCTCATATCTGTTCATAAAGCCCGCGTCCCTTATTTACATAAGATTTTCGTCATACACAGCGCGGCTGCCGCCTATGAATTTCGGGCGCACCCTCGCAGCCGTAAGTATGGCGTTGCCTATTTTGTTTGCCGACAGTCTCACCGGCACGGCTACCTCTTTAAGGTGCATGCCTATTAGCGTCTGCCCTATGTCGAGACCTGCGTCGGCCATTATATGCTCGACTGCCACAGGGTGCTTCATAGCGCGGTAAACTGCGGTCGCAAACGATCCGCCTGCTTTTGGCATCGGCACGACATTTACAACAGGCAGCGACAGCTTATCTGCCAACTCTTTTTCAATTATTACAGCGCGGTTGAGATGCTCACAGCACTGTGCCGCAAGGTATATACCGTTTTTGGACAGCACACGCAGCAGTTCGCCTGCCACGGTGTCCGCGACCTGCGGAACGGAATTTGTGCCTATTCTGCTGCCGGTTATCTCACTGGTCGAGCAGCCTATCACAATGATGCTGCCGCTCATAAGCTTTGCCACGGCGATAAGTTCTTTGGCCGCAGTGGATGCCGCCGCCGCAAACGCTTTTGCATCACTGCCGTTTTCAAAAAAATATTTGCCGTTCTTGCACATTTTGCCTATGGCGTCTACAACCGTTTCCATATCCTCTTTATATGTAACGCCGTACCATTTATCCTCGGACGCCAGTACCTTTACCTTTTTGCTGCCGTTTTTGATAAGCCTATCGACTACCGACGGCAGGAAGTATTCCGCCTTGGGCGCGCTTATCGAGGCATTTAAAAATTCAATGAAACCACTTTCGAGGTATTCAAAAATATCCGGCGTAAAGCCCCACATGTTCATTGAGACCACGGTGTCCTGCGGCAGCTTTCCTGCCGTACCGTCGTCCAAAGTGTATTTGCAGTCGCCGTCTATTTTGGTATACTCGGTCACATCTTTAAGATATCCATTTTCGGTAAGGCACACACCGCGTGACACGGTACCGTTTTCGGTGACCGTATTGGCAAGTCTGAAGCCTACCATGCAGTAGTCGTCGCCGCGTCTTAACTGATCGGCTATTTTCATAAATGCCGAGCTGCCGTAATAATCGTCGGCATTTATGACAGCGAAGGGCGTATTCACCTTATCCTTACAGCAAAGCACTGCATGTCCTGTGCCCCATGGCTTTGTCCTTTCAGCCGGCACGCTGAAGCCTTCTGGCAGCATATCGGTCTCCTGAAACGCGTATTCGACCGGCAGCAGCTTTTCCACCCTTTTGCCGACCGTATCCTTAAACTCTTTTTCGATGCTGTGCTTTATAACGAACACGACCTTCGAAAAGCCTGCCTTTTTTGCGTCAAACACCGAAAAATCAACGATGGCCTCTCCGTTCGGTCCCACGGCTGCGACCTGTTTAAGCCCTCCGAAGCGGCTTCCCATACCTGCCGCCATTACAACGAGTGTCAGATCCATAAAACAATTCCTCCAAAACTATTTATCGTCAGAAAGACGGCTGTCAGCCTCGCTGAAGCCCTCTGTGCTCTCTCTGAGAAACAGTATTTTTAGCGTCATAGCGATCAGCTTGACGTCCTCGAGCAGAGAATAATGCTCGATATAATAAAGATCCATATTAAGCTTATTCTGCGGCGTGGTGTTATATTTGCCGTATATCTGAGCATATCCGGTAAGACCTGCCTTAACCTTGTGCCTGAGATTGAACTCCGGCAGCTTTGCCGAGTAATCGTCAACAAGCTCCTTCATTTCTGGTCTCGGTCCTACTATTGACATATCGCCGAACAGGATATTGAAAAGCTGCGGCGTTTCGTCTATACGCAGCGGACGGATAATTTTGCCGACCACAGTCACCCTGTCGTCGTCGACCGTCGTTTTCTTGACCTCGTTTGTGTCCGAGACCTTCATTGAGCGGAATTTATAAATGCAGAATTCCTTCTGATCGCGTGTGATACGCTTTTGCTTGAATATTATCGGTCCTTTGCTGGTCAGCTTTATGGCTATAGCCGTAATAAGCATTATGGGGCTTAAAACGATAATTCCAAGCAATGACAGAAGTATATCAAATATCCTTTTGATTATCCTTTGCTCCATGGAAAGACCGCCGTTGTGCAGAAACAGCACCGGCGTGTCAAACACCTGAACCTGATAGCTGCCGTTGAGAATTGTGTCGGCAGATGACGGCAGCAGGTATATCCTTTTGTTTTTGGCGTAGCAATACTTGAGCACTTCCGACTTCATGGTCGGGTCAAAATCGCATATAAGCACAGTGTCGTATCCGTCAACCTCGCGCTTGATGGCTTCAAGTCCCCTGTCGGTGGTAATGCCCTTTGTGAGCTGAAAGCGCTCCCTTATTATCTGTACCTTTTTTATTATGTCGTTCTGATTTCCGTGCTCAAATATCGCAAGCACACGCCTCGCCTTGTAGAGCGAAAAATACACATGGCTCATGAGGTACATCATAAGAATGATAATGACAACCTGAGCGACGAGCAGCAGTATCATGCCGAGCGGATTCATCATCCGCCTTGCTATAAGACAAAGTATCAGATATGTGAAAAAATTAGTAAACAGCGCTGCAAGCGACAAACTGTATGACAGCTCGTGCATGCGGTAGATGCCGACCTTGAACGCGTCGTAAACCGACCCGAAAACGAGCAGCGCCGCAACATAAACAAACGCGACGACATAGTTGCCGCGTTTGCCGAAAAGCGCATCCCTGTACCAATTCTGCCACACACCGAAAAAGCTTGTGGAGAGCATCAGTATAACCGTCGCTTTTAAAAAGAACATTATGGTATTTCTGAATTTAACAAACAGATACAATTCAACTTCCGCCTTTCGACGATTTTGCCGTCACAGGCTGCTTACGACTGCCCTTAATCTTTCCATGGCCTCCTGCGTCTTTTCGTGATCCGAAAAGGCGGTCAGCCTGAAAAAGCCCTCGCCGTTGCTTCCGAAGCCCTCGCCCGGAGTGCCCACGACGTTGCCCTTTGAAAGCAACAGGTCGAAAAAGTCCCACGACTTCATGTTGCCGGGGCATTTAAGCCATATATAAGGCGAATTTTTTCCGCCGGTGTAGAATATGCCGAGCTCATCCATGGCCTTTGTGATAATGGCTGCGTTCTCGCGGTAGTATTCAATGTTTGCCCTTACCTCGGCAAGTCCTTCCTTAGTAAACACCTCAGCGGCGCCGCGCTGAACGATATAAGACGTGCCGTTGAACTTTGTGGTCTGACGGCGCAGCCACATTTTGCCCAGCTTCATACCGTCCCTTTCCAGCTCGTGCGGTACAACGGTATAGCCGCACCTCGTACCGGTAAAGCCCGCAGTCTTTGAAAGCGAGCAGAACTCTATCGCGCAGGTGCGCGCTCCGTCTATTTCAAATATGCTGCGCGGAAGCGACGCATCGGATACAAACGACTCATACGCAGCGTCAAAAAGTATGACCGCGCCGTTTTTATTGGCGTAATCAACCCACGCCTTCAGCCCTGCCTTGTCATACACTGCACCGGTCGGGTTATTGGGTGAGCAGATGTATATTATATCGGCGGCAACGCTGTCATCCGGCATGGGCAGGAATCCGTTCTGCTCATTGGCGTTCATGTAAACTATCTTTCTGCCGTCCATTATGTTGGTATCAACATAAACCGGATATACCGGATCAGGCACTAAGACTATATTGTCTTTATCAAATATATCGAGTATATTCCCGACATCGCTTTTGGCGCCGTCCGAAATAAATATTTCGTCAGCCAGAACCGAAACGTTATGCGAGGCGTAATAATCCTTTATAGCGTTTCTTAAAAAATCATAGCCCTGCTCCGGCCCGTAGCCCCTGAAGGTCTCGGCACGTCCCATGTCGTCTACGCCGCTTCCGAGTCCTTTTATAACAGCGCTGCAAAGCGGCAGGGTAACGTCGCCTATGCCCATTCTGATTATCTTTTTGTCCGGATTTTTTGCGGAATACTCAGCCACACGTTTTGCTATTCCGGCAAAGAGGTAGCTTTCCTTTAAATTTTTATAATTTTCGTTTATTTTAAGCATTGTTATCCCTCCGAATTTCAGATCTCACCGTCAAAAACAAAGGCTGCCGGTCCGGTCATAAGGACGTCGCCCTCATTTGTATAGTTTATCAAAAGATCGCCGCCGAGCAGCCTGACCGTTATGTCCTCGCCGCGCGGAGAAATGCCGTTTAAAACCGCAGACACAGCCACGGCGCAGGCTCCCGTTCCGCAGGCAAGCGTCTCACCGCTGCCGCGCTCCCATACGCGCATTTTAAGTGTCTTTTCATCAATGATGTTCACAAACTCCGTGTTGACCCTTTCCGGGAACATCGGGTCGTTCTCATACATCGGACCTATGCTTTCAAGATCCATTTCGGATACGTCCCGGTCACAGAATATCACGCAGTGCGGATTTCCCATTGAAACTGCGGTTACCTTCTGCTGCTTTCCTGCAATATCCACCGTTTTGCCGATTATTTCGCCGCCATCCTCCGACCTTACCGGAACAAGCTCAGGCGACAGCACCGGAGCGCCCATATTGACCGTGACCGACGACACCTTGCCGTCTGTCCCCAAATGCATTATAAGCGTTTTGATTCCGCCAAGCGTCTCAAGCGTTACGGTGGTCTTGTCGGTAAGTCCCTTGTCATGGACAAATTTTGCAACGCAGCGCGAACCGTTTCCGCACATTTTGCCCTCGCTGCCGTCGGCATTGAACATTCTCATTTTAAAATCGGCAACGGATGACGGGCAGATCAGTATTATACCGTCGCCGCCGACTCCGAAATGCCGGTCGGACAGCGTAACAGCCAGCTTTTCCGGCTCTTTTATCATTTCCTTTGTACAGTCAAAATATATATAATCATTGCCTATGCCCTGCATTTTGGTGAATTTCAAAGCGCACACTTCCTTTTTGAGAAAAATTATACTACAAACCGCCCAAAAAGTCAACAAACAGCACCTTCGCGACAGGTTTTTCTTCTGCGTTGTAAAGTGATATGACCCATTTTCTTTAAAAAAAGAAGAAAATGAAT
>UQDO01000026.1 GCA_900539855.1 uncultured Oscillospiraceae bacterium | reverse complement strand
TTGCATGTGTTAGGCACGCCGCCAGCGTTCGTCCTGAGCCAGGATCAAACTCTCTGAAAATTTGTATCTCAAGTCTTCCGACTTAAAATCTTTTCAAAGCTTAATCGCTTCTCAGTAACAACACTTTTGCGTGTTGTCCCGTTATACTTTAGAGTTTCTAACTCTCAAAAATTTTCGGGTTCTCTTTATAGTTATCGTTGTTTAATTTTCAAGGTCCGCTGCGCTTATCTCTCTGAGCTTCCGTCACCGGCCGCTCTCATAAGGCGCTCGATTATATTACCACATCACTCCCCTCTTGTCAACACCTTTTTTAGCTTTTTTTGAATTTTTTTATTTATTCGCCTGCAAGTGCGTTTTTTTGAGAATATATTACCTTAATACGCACAAAATATCATCGTAATATACTACAAAAAGGCAGGAGCATCTATGAAAAGGATATCGAAGCTCATCGCGGTATCGCTGACAGCCGCTGCAATTATATGCTCTATGGCTTCCGGTGCCGACTGTTATTCAGCCATCGGATCGCGCGGCACTGAGGTAAGAAATATACAGCAGCGTCTTAAAGACTGGGGCTATTACAGCGGATCGGTTGACGGCATTTACGGCACGGCGACAAAAGCGGCAGTGATTAAATTTCAGAAAAAGCACAAAATCACCGCCGACGGTATATGCGGCAAAAAAACTCTGGAGCTGATAGGTCTGCCGACCGGAAGCGCTTCCTCCGGCAGTTCGACCGGCGGTTATTCCTCGTCTGATTACCAACTGCTTGCAAGACTTATATCAGCTGAAGCACGAGGCGAGCCCTACTCCGGTCAGGTGGCGGTCGGTGCAGTTGTGCTCAATCGAATTGAGCATCCTTCATTCCCAAATTCAATTTCCGGAGTGATATACCAGAAGGGCGCTTTCAGTTGTATAGACGACGGGCAGTTTTATGTTGATGTCGCCGACAGTGCTTATTCAGCTGCAAGAGATGCGCTAAACGGAGTTGATCCGAGCGGCGGTGCTATTTACTATTTCAATCCGTCCACCGCGACCAGCAAATGGATATGGAGCAGACCACTGATAACCGTAATAGGCAAGCACAGATTCTGTTCCTGATTTTTTTCGGCGGAGGCTTTACTTCGCCGAAAAACTATACATATATTATTTCATTTTATCTGCTAAAGTGGTGAAATGTCATAAACCGTATTTTAAGCCTCGATTTTTCTTGAAATCACCAACGCAGAGATGTATTATATTTAATTGTAAAGATAAAAAAGGGGTAGACAAATGTACGGACTCGATATACTTGTAAACAAAATACTGATGATATGCCTTATGGTGCTTGTAGGCTTTGTGCTCAGAAAGACCGGCAAGGCTGACGGAAAGACCGCAAAGGCATGCTCCGATCTTGCAATATATGTTGCTCAGCCGGCACTCATAATCTACAGCTTTCTCGACGCCAAATTCAGCCGTGACATACTGGTAACCGCGCTGTTCGTTTTAGCGTTTTCAACTGTTTTCCACTTCATGTTTTTCGGAGTCGCATCTTTGCTTTATAAAAACTCACCCGAAAAGCGCCGGGTGGTTTTAAGGTTTGCAACAATATTTACAAACGCCGGTTTTTTGGGCATTCCGCTTATCAGTGAGCTCATAAGTCCGGAAGCCGCGATATACGCGACATTCTATGTTATAGCTTTCAACCTTATGTGCTGGTCGCTCGGCTGCTATATGTTCACCGGTGACAAAAGCTATATTTCACTAAAGAAAATGCTTATCAATCCCGCGACAGTACCTACATATATAGGACTCATCCTGTTTATAGTGTCAGGGCTTTGCACGGTGCCCGACGCGTTGGCGCCCGTATGGTTTGACTACATCGTACCGGTCATGAGGGATAATCTTTTATTCCTGCTCAAAAGCACAATGATACCGCTCTCGATGATCATAATAGGTATCCGCCTTGCGGAAAACAAGATCAAGGATGTTTTCTGTGACAGATATCTGCCGGAGTATATAATCGTAAGACTGATACTGCTGCCGCTTGCGGTCATGGGCATCATGAAATGCGTTGCACTGACCGGCATTTTCCCGTACGGAATAGTAAAGCCGGCATCGGTAGTGCTTGTCATCAGCGCTTCGACTCCTGCCGCTACTATGGCAGGGATTTTTGCCGAGCAGTTTGACGGTGACGCTCAGTATGCCGGAAAGATAGTGTCGGCAAGCACGGCCATTTCACTGGTCACCATGCCTCTTATCGCAGCGCTGATTTTAAAGGTGTTCTGATATGGCAAAGGGTTTTTTGTTCTTTGATTATGACGGCACGCTGTCCGACAACATGCAGCCGCCCACAAAGAAAGTTATAGACGCGCTTATAAAGGCGCAGAGCGCAGGATACAAAATATTCATATGCAGCGGACGCTGCCGTGCTATGATGCCCGATTTGAGCTATATCCCGTTTGACGGCTTTGTGCTTGCCTGCGGCGCGGATGTCAGGGTAAACGGCGAGCAGATAGTCGAACACTTATGTACGCTCGATCAGCTTGAGCCGTGCTGCAGGCTGGCGCTTTCAAATGACAAGCTGTTTATTGCCGAGGGCGAGAGATTTGCCGTTTCCGTAGGAGGTGTCAGCCACTGGCCCGACAGTCCTGAGGTGGACAGCTTTGAGGAACTTGCAGAAAAATATGGAGTCACGGCGAAAATAAATAAATTCAGCATAATGGCTCCCTGCGGTGAGGAATTTAAAAAAGCCGCCGAAAGCTCCGGCTTTACATTTATAGATCACATAAGGACAGGCGAATTTGTACCGAAGGGCTTTACCAAGGCTACAGGTATAAAGGCTGTGCTTGATCATTTCGGCGCGTCAAGAGACGCTGTCACCGCCTTCGGCGACAGTATGAATGATTACGATATGCTGTCCTTTGCGAATGTCGGTGTAGCTATGGGCAATGCGGTCGATGAGCTGAAAGCGGCAGCCGATGTCGTTACCTCATCCGTTGCCGACGACGGAGTAGCCGATTATATAAATAATGTACTGCTGATTTCTGAGAGGAGAAAATCTTAATGAAATATCTGGTTTTACTTTGTGACGGAATGGCTGATTACAAACAAGGACCTTTAAACGGCAAAACGCCTATGGAGTTGGCGCACAAGCCAAACATGGACAGGCTTGCAAGAACCGCCACGGTTGGTCTTTGCAAGACCGTCGCCGACGGCTTGAAGCCGGGAAGCGATGTTGCAAACCTTTCGGTAATGGGCTACGACCCTGCGGAATGTTATACGGGGCGTTCGCCGCTTGAGGCTGCAAGCATAGGTATAAATTTAAGTGACACCGACGTCACGCTCCGCTGCAATCTCGTCACTCTGTCCGACGAGGAGCGCTTTGAGGACAAAACAATGGTGGACTATTCCGCCGGCGATATCAGTTCTGCCGAAGCTGCCGAGCTGATAGCGGCAATAGAAAAGGCGTTTGGCAATGAAAAATACAGGTTCTATACCGGCGTCAGCTACCGTCACTGTCTTGTCGTTAAAAACGGGACGACCGATCTCGGCGGTATGACCCCACCCCACGACATCAGCGGTCGTGTCATAGGAGAGTATTTGAGCAGATCGGCAAATGCCGCACCGCTTATTGATCTCATGCGCCGCAGCGGCGAGATACTTAAATGCCACCCCGTCAATAAAAAGCGCATAGCGGAAGGCAAAAGACCGGCAAATTCGATCTGGCTCTGGGGCGAGGGCACCAAGCCTCAGATGACCGCGTTTTACGATAAATTTGCGGTAAGAGCCGGAATAGTTTCAGCTGTTGATCTCATAAAGGGAATCGGCAAGCTTGCAAAATGCACCGTCGCCGAGGTGCCGGGCGCTACCGGATATATAGACACCGATTTTGAGGGGAAAGCCGATGCGGCGTGCGAGCTGTTCAAGACATGCGACCTCGTATATGTACATGTTGAAGCACCTGACGAGTGCGGTCACCGCGGCGAAGCCGAAAACAAGATAAAAGCCATTGAATTTATAGACGGCCGCATACTTGCGAGGCTGCTTGACGAACTGCCGAAATACGGCGAATACCGCATACTGATAATGCCCGATCACCCCACACCGCTTGTTACCAAAACCCATGCAAGCGATCCGGTTCCCTTCCTTATTTATGACAGTGAAAAACCGGCAGCAGGGGTTGATACATTCAACGAAACCACCGCCGCGGCAACCGGAATATATTACGACCACGGTCCGGATATAATGAAGGTGCTGCTGAGTAAATAGATATCGGTAGGTTTTCCTTAAAAATTTCATCAAATGCAGTAATAATTTTACACATGCTCAAGATTGACAAACCGGTAACGATATTTTATAATTGATATGACAAAATATATGGGAGAGTGTTAGCCATGGCAATACTTATCACCGGCGGCGCCGGATATATCGGCAGCCACACCTGCATTGAACTTGTTAAAAGCGGTAGAGACGTCGTTATTATAGATAATCTCCGCAACAGTAAAAAAGAGGCTGTAAAACGTATTGAGAAAATACTCGGCAAGCCTGTTAAATTTTACGAAGGCGACGTACGCGACCGCGAGCTTTTAAGGAAAATATTTACCGAAAACAAAATTGAAGCGGCAATTCATTTTGCCGGATTAAAGGCGGTCGGTGAATCGGCACAGATACCGCTTGAATACTACGAAAACAACCTTGATTCAACCTTTGTACTCTGCGATGTTATGAAGGAATTCGGTGTTAAAAAGATAGTATTTTCTTCGTCCGCAACGGTTTACGGTCTGTCAAAGACAATGCCGCTCGTGGAAACCATGCCGCTCGGCGCTATAAACCCGTACGGCCGCACAAAGCTGTTTATAGAATATATTCTGCGTGACATTTACAACGCAGATAACGACTGGTGTGTTGCGCTTCTGCGTTATTTCAACCCGATAGGTGCACATGAGAGCGGACTTATAGGCGAGGACCCCAAGGGAATACCCAACAACCTTATGCCGTATATTTCGCAGGTAGCCGTCGGCAGACTCGAAAAGTTGCGCGTTTTCGGCAACGATTACAACACTCCCGACGGCACCGGAGTCCGCGATTACATTCACGTTGTTGATCTGGCTGTGGGTCATGTAAAGGCTGTCGACTGGGTGCTTGAAAACAAGGGCTGCGAAGCAATAAATCTCGGCACCGGCAACGGCTGCTCGGTGCTTCAGTTAAGGGAAGCATTTGAAAAAGCGTCCGGCATCAAAATTCCTTATGAAATAGTAGGACGCCGTCCGGGCGACCCCGACGAGGTATATGCAAACGCCGACAAAGCCAAAAAGCTGCTCGGCTGGGAGGCTACCAAGACCATCGACGATATGTGCCGCGATACATGGCGCTGGCAGAAAAATAACCCCAACGGATACGGAGAATAAACCTTACCGCGATTAAACGGCAAACAATAGACCAAAGTGATTTGATCCGACATGCAAAACCGCGACAGAAGCAACCATTCTGCCGCGGTTTTTGTTGTTGTGTCATAAATTTCAGTTTGCGGTAAATAGAAATCGGCAGAAGATCAGATCTTCTGCCGATTTTTTTGTAATAATTCAGTCTTTAAAAAACTGCTTCAGCTTATCGAAAAATCCCTTGCGCTTTTTGTAGCAGGAATCATCGGTCGCAGCGTCAAACTGCTTTAACAGTTCCTTTTGAGAATTATTAAGATTTTTAGGCACCTCAACGGCTACCCTTACATACTGATCACCGCGTCCGGAATAGTTCAGTCTCTGAATGCCCTTGCCGCGCAGCTTAAATTCGTCGCCCGACTGTGTACCCTCATGTATAGTGAACTTCACCTTTCCGTCAAGGGTCGGCACGATTATATCGGCACCGAGGGCTGCCTGAGTAAATGTGATAGGCACCTCGCAGTAAACATCAAAACCGTCACGCTCAAATATCGGATGCGGACGCACCGATATGTTGACATGAAGATCGCCCGCAGGACCGCCGCCGGTACCCATATCGCCGCCTCCGCGGAGGTTAATATACTGACCGTCGTCAACTCCGGCAGGAATATTTATCTCCCTCTCGGTCGTATGTCTTACCCTGCCCTTTCCTGCACAGGTCTTGCAGGGATGCTCAACGATCTTACCGGTACCTCTACACTGATCGCAGGCTCTTGTGGTCTGCATCGCACCGAACGATGTACGCTGTGTGACGCTTATCTGACCGGTACCGTGACAAACGGGGCAGGTCTTGACGCCTGTGCCCTTTTCGGCGCCCGAGCCGCCGCAATCGGCGCAGTTTTCAATACGCGTGACCTTTATCTTTTTGGTACAGCCCTTAGCGGCCTCTTCAAAGCTCAGAACAACCGAAGCCGATGTATCTGCTCCGCGCCGCGGAGCGTTAGGATCGGCACGGCGCCCTCCGCCGAAACCGCCGCCGAAAAAGCTGCCGAATATGTCTCCGAGGTCACCGAAATCGGCACCGCCGAAACCGCCGAAGCCACCTGCTCCGGCACCTGCACCGTAGTTAGGATCTACACCGGCATGACCGAACTGATCGTATCTCGCCTTTTTATCCTTATCGGACAGAACCTCATAAGCCTCATTGACCTCTTTGAAGTTCTTTTCGGCTTCCTTGTCGCCCGGATTAAGATCCGGGTGATATTTTTTAGCCATCTTACGGTAGGCTTTTTTTATTTCATCCTCGCTGGCGCTGCGGTCGATACCAAGCACTTCATAATAATCTTTCTTATCTGCCACGCACTAACACTCCCTAATTTATGTAAACATGCGCGGAACGGGCGCCGGGATCGGCGTCCGCCCGCGACAGATAATCGGTCGATTATTTCTTTGTGTCGTCGACGTCGGTGTAATCCGCGTCGTAAACATTTCCGTCAGCCTTCTGACCGGCAGCGTCTGCATTCTGAGCGTCGCCGCCTGCGGCACCGGCTGCGTTTGCAGCCTCACCGGCAGCCTTGTAGACCTTCTCGGACACGGCGTATACCTTCTTCTGAAGCTCGTCGTGCTTTGTCTTTATTGCATCCATATCGGTTCCCTTGAGCGCCTCTTTAAGGGCGTCAACCGCACCGGTAAGATCGGTCTTTTCGGCGTCGCTCAGCTTGTCGCCGAAATCGCTGAGGGTCTTTTCGGTTGTGTAAACGAGCTGGTCTGCGTTGTTGCGGAGGTCAGCCTCCTCACGACGCTTTTTGTCCTCTGCAGCATACTGTTCGGCTTCCTTGACAGCTTTGTCGATGTCGTCCTTGGACATGTTGGTGCTCGAGGTTATGGTTATCGACTGCTCCTTGCCGGTTCCGAGATCCTTAGCTGATACGTTTACTATACCGTTCGCGTCTATATCGAACGATACCTCTATCTGCGGAATACCTCTCGGTGCCGGTGCGATACCGTCAAGATGGAACACACCGAGTGTCTTATTGTCCTTAGCGAACTCACGCTCACCCTGCAGGACGTGTACCTCAACCGAGGTCTGACCGTCGGCAGCAGTCGAGAATATCTGGCTCTTCTTGGTCGGTATCGTGGTGTTTCGGTCGATGACCTTTGTGCAGACACCGCCCATAGTCTCAATTCCGAGTGACAGCGGCGTAACATCAAGAAGCAGCAGACCCTTGACATCTCCTCCGAGAACACCGCCTTGGAGCGCAGCGCCTATTGCAACGCACTCATCCGGGTTGATGCCCTTGAACGGATCGCGTCCGATAAGCTTCTTGACAGCCTCCTGAACGGCAGGAATACGGCTCGAACCACCGACCATAAGAACCTTGTGAATATCATTGGTTGAAAGTCCCGAATCGGACAGTGCCTGACGTACCGGTCCCATTGTAGCCTCTACAAGGTCGGCTGTAAGCTCATTGAACTTAGCCCTTGTAAGTGTTGCCTCGTAATGCTTAGGACCTGTAGCGTCTACCGTAATGAACGGCAGATTGATCTCGGCAGAGGTCATGCCTGAAAGGTCTATCTTAGCCTTTTCGGCAGCTTCCTTAATACGCTGCATAGCCATTTTATCGGTCGAAAGATCGATACCGTTTTCGTTCTTGAAGTTGGAAACGATCCAATCCATTATTCTCTTATCGAAGTCATCACCGCCGAGACGGTTGTTACCTGCCGTGGCAAGAACCTCCTGCACGCCGTCGCCCATTTCGATTATCGAAACATCGAACGTACCGCCGCCGAGGTCATATACCATGACCTTCTGATCGTCCTCTTTATCAATGCTGTATGCAAGAGCTGCGGCTGTAGGCTCGTTTATGATCCTCTTGACATCAAGACCGGCTATCTTACCGGCATCCTTGGTCGCCTGACGCTGTGCGTCGGTGAAGTATGCCGGAACGGTTATGACTGCTTCAGTAACGGTGGTTCCGAGGTATGCCTCGGCATCTGCCTTCAGCTTTTGAAGAATTATCGCGGATATCTCCTGCGGTGTGTACTTCTTACCGTCGATATCAACGGTGTAGGATGTGCCCATCTCTCTCTTTATCGATATTACAGTTCTGTCAGGGTTGGTAATAGCCTGACGCTTTGCGACCTGACCCACCATTCTTTCGCCCGATTTTGAAAATGCAACGACAGACGGTGTCGTTCTTGCGCCTTCAGCGTTCGGGATAACGACCGCCTCGCCGCCTTCCATAACGGCAACGCATGAGTTTGTAGTACCTAAATCAATACCAATAATCTTGCCCATAATAAATACCTCCGTAAAGTGTATGTTTTCTAAATTTATAGTCTATTTAATTGGCGACCTGCACCATCGCGGGACGGATAACAGTATCACCTATTTTATAGCCCTTTTGCAGCACCTTGCACACCGTGTTTTCCTCAAGACCTTCGTCCTCGATATGCATTACCGCTTCATGTACCGACGGGTCGAACTGCTCGCCCTCAGCGCCTATCTCGGTCATTCCGAGATTTTTAACCGCCTCGCTCAGCAGCTTCACCGTCATTTCAACGCCCTTGGCGTAATCCTTGCTGTCTTTATCGGCAGCATTCGCACGCTCGATATTATCAAACACCGGCAGCAGCTTTTTGAGCATGAGCGCCTTTGTGTATTCGGCGGCGGCAAGGCTTTCCTTTTCGGTGCGCCTTTTATAGTTATCAAATTCCGCAGCCGTTCTCAGCAGCAGATCCTTTTGCTTTGCAAGCTCAGCCTTCAGAGCCTCAAGCTCGGCGTTTTCCTTTTCAGCCTTCTTTTCATGCTTTTTAGAGGACTTTGCCGCCTTTTCGGACTCTTTGTCAGCCTTCACCTTATCATCAACTTCGGGATTTTCGGTACACTGTTCTTTAGTTTCCTTCTCTGCCAAACCGATCATTCCTTTCTTTATATCCTCACTCGTCAAGGTCGTTTATCGCCTGTGTCATGACCTCGCCGAGCTTTTCAGCAAAATATTCAACACTGGGTATTATCTGCTCGTAAGCCATACGCGCCGGTCCCAGCACACCGATACGCCCTATGTCCTCGCCGCCGACAGTGTACTTTGCTACTACTATATTTGACGGGCGAAGCTCTTCTATACCTGTTTTGTCACCGAAAACAATCTCAACATTTTCGTTCGTTCCGGCAAGCAGCGAAAACAGCAGTTCCTGCCTTGTCAGCAGTCCGAGCAGCGCTCTGGCATCGTATTCGTTCGAATAGCATTTCATCAGATTCGACTCGCCCTTGACGCTTATTGTCTTTGAACGCAGTTCCTCAACTATCTCGAAAACGCTTGAAACAAGCGGAGTCATCAAAAGTGCAAGATCACCGCACATCATAACCAGTCGCTGCAGGTATGCCGGAGTGAAATCATTGAGCTCTTTTCCTATTATATATGCGTCCGACAGCCTCTTGAAGTACCCCACAACGCTTGCCGGCAGATCAAATGCGCTTCTGCATATGCGGCTGCGCGCAAGTCCGTCAGAGGTTATGATAAGCAAAAGCACGGTCCGTCTGCCCATCGGCATTATATCGACCCTGTGCACCACAGCTTCCCTGCGTGTGACAGTTGCCATAATGGCAGGAAATCCGGTCATATCGGACAGCACCTGACCTGCTATCGATGCAAGATGCTCAGGATCCTTAGCAGCATCGGTAAGCATCTTATCGATTATCTGCCTGAGATCGTCCGGCACTTCGCGCCTGTTCATCAGCCTCTCAAAATAAAAATCATAGCCGAGGCTGGTAGGCTGTCTGCCTGCGGAGGTGTGCGGCTGCTCAAGATATCCGAGCTCACAAAGCTCGCTCATTTCATTCCTCAACGTAGCCGATGAGACGTTAAGCCCCGTCAGCTCCATAAGCAGCTTTGAACCGACCGGCTCGCCGGTCTTGATGTAATTCTTTATTACCGCCGCGAGGATCTGTTTTTTTCTCTCGCTTAGTTCCACACCTTTTCACCGCCTTATTCATTAGCACTCTATACGCTTGAGTGCTAACAATTATTATATTATCACATTTTTTATATTTGTCAATAGTTTTTGCCAAATTTTTTAAAAATATTTTTTGACCTTCTTTGACCTTCAAATCTGCAAACAGGCGGTGCCGAATTTCGGCACCGCCTGTACTTATTTTTAATATTCTTTTTTATACTTCTCAAATTTTGCGATCATATTCCTGCCCACAGCCACCGCATATTTCAGCTTTGCAAGCAGTACATTTTCATCCTGCATAAGCGCCGATACAAAGCTGTTGTTTACCTCATATGTAAAGTCACCCTCGTAGCCGATATCCGCCAGAGCTTTAAGCAAAGCGTCCCAATCGACCTTTCCCGTGCCCTCTGTGAGAGGCAGTACATGCATATCCTCCCTGCCGTCGTTATCGTGCAGATGCAGAGCCTTCAGTCTGCCGTGTCCCAAAGTGTGCACTGCATCAGCTGGATCGACTCCGACAAGGCAGCAGTGGCCGACATCAAGGCAGGCTGCGAAATTTTTACTGTTTGCCATATCGACATAAGCCGCAAGCTCGCGCGGATCGGCGCATGTGCTGTGCACGATGCTGCCGCTTATTTTATTTCTCTGCCACATATTTTCGATACACAGCGTCACATCATACTGTTCGGCAAGCGGTGCAAGATCGGCAAAAAACTTCTTGTTTATCTCCCTTAAAATTTCCGAATTGTTATCCTTTATGTATGGAAGATGCTGCATCGGGTGCACAACGACCGTTTTTGCACCGAGTATTGACGATATCTCAATGCCTCTTTTGACACGCATCACAGCGGCAGCCGTTTTTTCATCGCCGTTATAGGATGTAGGATAGACGGTATGCGTCTGGTTGACAACAAGTCCGCAGCCACTCACAAGCTTCTTATATTCTTCGGCTTCATCCCGGTAGCGGCCTGAATTAAAAGCCTGACCATCCTTATCCATCAGGCGGTGGAGCGAAATATCCACAGCGTCAAAGCCAGCTTTTGCTGCAAGCTCTATTCCCCTTTTTGCCCCCACGTTTTTATCAAAAATAGCCGTATTGGTCGAAAACAGCATAAAATCATCACCTGACTCCAAGTATAGCACAGGTACTTTTACATAACAAGCCGGAAATTGTTTGTTTATTTAACAAACTTATAGGCAAACTTACGAAAAGAGCAATTTTATTGCGTTAAATCGTTGACAATCGGGCGATTTTGTAGGATAATAAAGTATATATTTTCAAGGAGCTGATCACGTTGGGACTTACTATCGCACAGAAGATAATCAAGGCTCATCTGGTTGACGGGCAAATGATACCCGGCACCGACGTGGGTCTTAAGATCGATCAGACGCTCACTCAGGACGCTACCGGCACCATGGCATATCTTGAATTTGAAGCAATGGGTGTTGACCGCGTCAAAACAGAGCGTTCGGTCGCATATATCGATCACAACACTTTGCAGACCGGTTTTGAAAATGCCGATGACCACAGGTTCATACAGTCGGTATGTAAAAAGCATGGTATTTACTATTCACGCCCGGGCAACGGAATATGCCATCAGGTGCATCTTGAGCGCTTCGGCAAGCCGGGCAAGACCCTCATAGGTTCGGATTCACATACGCCTACCGGCGGCGGCATAGGAATGCTTGCCATCGGTGCCGGCGGTATGGATGTTGCGGTCGCCATGGGCGGCGGAGCGTATTATATCCCGATGCCTAAAATGCTTAAGGTCAACCTTACCGGCAGGCTCTCCCCATTCGTAACTGCCAAAGATGTTATACTTGAGGTCTTACGCCAGCTCACGGTCAAGGGCGGCGTCGGATACATCGTCGAATACGCCGGAGAGGGCGTCAAGACCCTCTCGGTGCCGGAAAGAGCAACCATAACAAACATGGGTGCCGAGCTTGGCGCTACGACCTCTATATTCCCGTCAGACGAGATAACCGAAGAATTTCTCCGTGCACAGTGCCGCGAGGAAGATTTCACTCCGCTTTCGAGCGACCCGGACGCTGTTTATGACAAGGAGATATCGGTCGACCTGTCAAAGCTGGAACCGCTCGCAGCCATGCCGCACATGCCAGACAAGGTTAAAAAGGTCACCGAGATAGGACCTATAAAGGTCGATCAGGTGCTGATCGGAAGCTGCACCAACTCATCGCTTTACGATATGCTGAAAGTAGCCGCGATACTTGACGGAAAAACGGTCGACCCGAGCGTTTCGGTCGGCATCGCTCCCGGCTCAAAGCAGGTGTTCAACATGCTTGCCGACTGTGGCGCGCTTTCCAAGCTCATAGCCGCCGGTGCGCGCATACTTGAATGTGCCTGCGGACCGTGCATAGGAATGGGTCAGTCGCCCAATTCGGGTGCCGTATCACTGCGCACCTTCAACCGCAACTTTGAGGGACGCTCCGGCACTGCGGATGCAGGCGTCTACCTTGTAAGCCCGGAGACTGCGGCAGCCGCCGCACTCACCGGATATCTTACCGACCCGAGAACGCTTGACGCCGATCTGTCCGACATAAAGCTGCCCGAGAAGTTTAAAATAAACGACAATCTTATCGATGCTCCGGCAGATCCTGAGGATGCAAAAAATGTCGAGATCGTCCGCGGTCCCAACATAAAGCCGTTCCCCAAGACAGAACCGCTTGAGAGCACGATCACTGCCAAGGCGATATTAAAGGTCGGCGACAATATAACGACCGATCATATCATGCCTGCCGGTGCTAAAATACTTCCCTACCGTTCGAACATACCCTATCTTTCAAACTTCTGCTTTGTAAGGTGCGACGAAAAGTTCCCCGAAAACTGCAGAAAGGAAGGCAAGGGTATCATAATCGGCGGCGAAAACTACGGTCAGGGCTCATCGCGTGAGCATGCTGCGCTTGTCCCCTTATATCTCGGAATAAAGGCGGTCATTGTGAAATCGTTTGCGAGAATTCACGCCGCCAACCTTATAAACGCCGGTATACTGCCGCTGACCTTTAAGGATCCCACTGATTACGACAGGATATCCCAGTTTGACGAACTTTGCCTCGACGGAGTGAGGGAAAAAATAGAAAAGGGCGAGCCTGTAATACTGACTGACAAAACGACCGGTGACAGCTTTGAGGTAGTACCCTTCCTTTCGGGACGTTCAAAAGACATGATACTTGCCGGAGGACTTCTCAACTATACAAAACTCAATTCTAAATAAGGAGCAAGACAATGACTGACGAAATGATAAAGACTTCGGTCGAGAAATTTGAAAAGCTGCTGATAGCTCAGCAGCAGCGTGCCGAGAGGATAAAGGCGGAAAAGGACTTTGTGGATTATTCCGCACTTGACAACCTTATAATAGGTATCTGCGGAGGCGACGGAATAGGTCCGGTCATTACCCATGAGGCAGAGCGTGTGCTGCGTTTCCTTTTGAAGGACGATGTTGACGCAGGCAAAATAACCTTCAAGGAGATAGACGGACTGACCATAGAAAACCGTGCCGCCGTCGGCAAAGCCATCCCCGACGATGTTCTGGCAGAGCTAAAGCAGTGCCATGTTATTCTGAAGGGCCCGACCACCACCCCGAGAGCCGGCGATCCGTGCCCCAACATTGAAAGCGCAAACGTCGCGATGCGTAAGGAGCTTGATCTGTTTGCCAACCTGAGACCTGTGCGTGTTCCCGAACAGGGCATTGATTGGACATTCTTCCGTGAGAACACCGAGGGCGGATATGCTGTCGGCTCTGACGGAATAAATGTGTCGGATGATCTGGCGGTTGACTTTGTCGTAGCAACGACCGAGGGCTGTGAAAGAATAGCAAGGCTTGCATACGAATATGCAAGAAAGAACCACAAGGAACGCGTATCCATAATAACCAAGGCAAACGTTATTAAGACGACCGACGGAAAATTCCTCAACATATGCAAAAACATAGGCAAGGAATATCCGGAAATTATAACCGACGACTGGTACATTGACATAACGACCGCAAAGCTGATCGACGAGAAGCGCCGCAGGGACTTCAAGGTGTTTGTCCTTCCGAATCTTTACGGCGATATAATCACCGACGAGGCAGCAGAGTTCCAGGGCGGCGTCGGCACGGCAGGCAGCGCCAATATAGGCAAGCGCTACGCCATGTTTGAGGCTATACACGGTTCCGCTCCGAGGATGGTGGCAGAAGGACGCGACAAGTATGCTGACCCCTGCTCCATGCTCCGCGCAGCGGTAATGCTGCTTTCGCACATAGGACGTGCAAACGAAGCCGACCTTCTTGAGAGGGCGCTTGACATCTGCATGTTCAAGGAGAAAAAGCTCACCATCACCGGACGCGACACCGGCTGCACATGCACCGAATTCGGCGATTATGTCATGGATACCGTCCGCAGCCTTGCAAAATAATTATACTGTAACGAAAGGAGCCGTTCGGCAATGAGCAGATCACGCGCCGTTTCAACATCGGTAATAAAGAGATTGCCGAGATACTACCGTTTTCTCGGTGAATTGCGTTCAAACGGTCTCCACCGCATATCCTCAAAGGAGCTGTCCGAACGCATGGGGCTCACCGCAAGCCAGATAAGACAGGATCTCAACTGCTTCGGAGAATTCGGTCAGCAGGGCTACGGATATAACATCGAGCTGCTGCAGATTGAGATCGGCAAAATACTGGGTCTCAATAATGTGAAAAAGGCAATTCTTATAGGTGCCGGGTACATGGGACGTGCCCTTGTCATGCATTTTGATATGAACACCAAGGGCTTTACGCTCATAGGAATATTTGACAAGAAGCAGTCGCTTTGCGGACAGACAATGGTAGGTATCCCGATCCATAATATGGACAGGCTTGACGAATTCTGCCGTGAGAACCACCCGGATGTTGCGATACTTTGCATTCCGCGGAGCGAAGCCCCGGAGGTTGCAAAAACACTTGTGGAACTTGGGATCAAGGGCTTCTGGAACTTCAGCCACTATGATCTGTCGCTGGATTTTCCCGATGTGGTCGTTGAAAATGTGCATTTGAGTGACAGCCTTATGACCCTTTGCTACAATGTAACAGAGCTCGAGCGCGAAAAGAAACATCCGGATGTATAAACAGAACTGCCCGCACATTTCGCGGGCAGTTCTGTTTATATGATCATTTGTACATTTTTCGGTATTCTCCGGCGGTGATACCGTATATGCGTTTGAATTCCTTCATAAAATGTGCTTTATCGGTATATCCGCTTGACAGAGAAACCGCATCAAGATTAAGATCTGTAGTCTTTAAAAGCTGCTTTGCATATTCCATACGCCGGTCAATAAGATACCGTTTTGCAGTCACACCGTACCTTTTTATAAACACACGGCAAAGCTGAGAGTGGCTGAGTCCGCAGTCACGGCATAATCTTGCAATAGTAAATTCCGGATCATTTGCGCTTGAATCAATCATTGATTTTACAATATCGGTAGTACCGCCCGGCTGCTTTGATATGCAGTGCAAGAGTTCATAAAAGAGCGATACTATTCTGTAATCATCGGCAAAACCGCCGTTCAGAAAAATACCTGTAAGCGATGACGCAATATATTCACTGTTTTCAGGTGTAATAACGGGTGACTGCAATGTCGCACCGGTATTTGCAAACAATGTACCGGCTCTGTTGCCGCTGACTGAAAACCATATATACCGCCATATATCATTTCTCTCCGGATAATACATCATCGCTTCATTCGGAGGTATTATAAATATCTGACCGGCTGATATTTTGTGTACTGCTCCGTCCATTTTAAGCACACCGCTGCCGCTAAGCACAAAATGCACTGTGAAATGCGGCTGCATCCAGAATCTCTGCTGCGGTTTTATGAATTTAAGATCATTGTATCCTACAACTGTCACCGCAGGGTCTGAAATAAGTGACAGATTTTTACTGCAGCCGGCGCCTTGCGGAAAAATATTCATATAAATCTCACCCAAACACAGAATAACACATATATTTTAAATTGTAAATGATAAAAAAACACATATATATGACAATTACTCACATTGCAAATCCATAACATCTTTGTTATATTTAGTCCGAAGGGAGCATGTGATTATGAATATAGCGATAATAGGTTTAGGATTCAGAGGCAGTGAAAACATAAAGACACTTTGCAGGATAGACGGCGTAAAAATAATATCTATATGCGATCTTTACGAAGAGAGGACAGAACGTGCAAAGAACTACCTTCTGTCGTCAGGTCACGATCCTGCCGCATCGCTGTCGTACAAGACTGCGCTCGGTATAAAAGGGCTTGATGCGGCATTTGTTTTCACAGGCTGGCAGTCACACTCCGAGATTGCAATATATGCAATGAAAATCGGAATACCCGTGGCGTGTGAGGTTGGCGGCGAATATTCTATTGAACGCTGCTGTCAGCTTGTAGACACCTATGAGGACACCGGTACACCTTACATGCTGCTTGAAAACTGCTGCTACGGTGAAAAGGAGCTGCTTGCCACCGCAGCTGCACGTCGGGGATTATTAGGCAGGATTTCTTTCTGCTCCGGTGCTTATACTCACGACATACGGGAGGAAATTGCATACGGTCACCGCCGCCGTCACTATAGGCTCGACAATTACAGGCTCCGCTGCTGTGACAACTACCCTACACATGACCTGGGACCTATCGCAAAGCTGTTGAACATCAACCGCGGAAACAGGATCGTAAGTCTTGTATCTATGTCATCGGCAGCCAACGGGCTTAAAAGCTACATAGCAGCTCGGGAGGATGCTGATGAGGCGATGAAATCGGCAGAGTTTTGTCAGGGTGACGTTGTGGAAACGCTGCTGACATGTCAGAATGGCGAGCTGATACGTTTGCACCTTGATACAACATTGCCTACATCATATACACGTGATTTCACTGTAAGAGGCACCAAAGGAGCATATTATCAGTTTACCGATTCATTCTTTTTTGACGGTGACAAATCATACTGGGACTCATGCGATTACATTGCAGATACAATGAAAAATTCGTCAAAATTCAGCGAATATATGCCGTCGATATGGAAGAACATATCGGAGGAGGAGCGCAAAAAAGGCCACGGCGGAATGGATTATTTCTGCTTCAAATCATTTCTTGACGCAGTAAAGAACGGCTGTCCCATGCCTATTGACGTTTATGACGCAGCCACCTGGATGGCGGTGTCGGTATTATCGGAAAAATCGATAGCAGAAGGCGGCACCGTTCAGTACATGCCTGATTTCACGCACGGCATGTGGATGACAAGAGCGCCTCTTGACGTTACAGAGCTTTGATGCAAACAAAAACACAGATCCGTTTGACGTCATTATACAGATAAATTTTAGTTTATCTGCATAAAGGTAGATGAAATTTATCACTTAGTCTGACGGTATAAAATGACCCGTGACGGCAAAATGCCGTCACGGGTCGGTTTATAGCGAATCAGCGCAAATATATCTCCGATTTACCGTCATCCATCTGATAAATATAAAGATTATCAACAAGCAGTTTGCTCGTATTCGCCCACTGCTCATCGGTGGCGTTTGAAATATTATATCCACTGCTCTTGAAGCCTATGGCGGCACTGAGAATAAGATACATCTTCTTGTTGAACGCCATGATGTCCTCCTGCTTTTGGGTTATGTCATATGAGAAGTATATCTTTCCGTCACAGAAGAAGGACATCTGTGTGCTGTCCCACAACATTCCGTAGGTATGGAATGTGTCGCCGAATTTTCCGTTGTCGGGACAATAATACTTTTTATCATTTTTATAGGATTCATCAAGCGATGTGTGCACAAGCCCGTGTTCTTCGCCAAGCGAGGTCGGCCACGCATGACAGTTGGCAGCAACAACAGACGAGTTGCCGAAGCATTCGTTTATATCGATCTCGGCTGTAAGCAGGCTGTCAGGCTCGCTTGCATGTCCATGCTGCCAAAGGGAGGTCCAGAAGCCCGGTCCTTCGGGCAGAAGCGCGCTCATTTCAATAATTCCGTAAAGATATGACATAGTGGAATCGGTCGTTATCATACCGCCGTAGTAGTAAAACTCGTCCTGAGCCGCCTGAATATAAAACTTACCGTCATTGACTCCGGTGACAGCCGGGTCGGCGCTGCGTACGCTTCTTTTGTTGTTATATCCTTCTGCCGATCTTTCACTTCCGCTTACAATGCGCCATTTGAGGTTATCTACCATGTCCCCTTCAAATTCGTCATACCATTTCGGAGTGAAATATGTACTTTTATCGTACCCTTTTAAGGTCTCGTTGTAGTCGCCCTTTTTCACGGAGTCAGCCGATGTAACCGAACCTTTAGCCGTCAGCATGTTTTTGAATTCGGTCACGGCAAGAGCGGTCGCATGATAGCTGCCGCCGTTTAAAACCACCTTTTTGCCGTCTATCGCTATGCTGTACTCATTACGACCCAGGCTGTCCTGACCGCCGCGGTTGGTATTGCCGACGATTATTTCGTAATCACCGGCATCGGTATACACGTCATCAACTATTTTAAGCTCATAGCCGGACTTCTCGGTCACGATCTTTGCCAGCTCCTCCATCTGGATCTGGGTAATATATGAACCGTTGAAGTGCTGCCTTACTATCTTGAATTTCTTTATGTTGGTACCGTCGATCGTCATTTCTGTGAAGTCGCCCTCTGTATCGCGTCCGTAAAGCAGACCGCCGTCAATACCGTCCGGCTTGATAAAGTTGTCGCAGAAATAGTTTACGGCATCGGTTATGCCTTTATCACTGACGCCTAAAATCACTATCTTTTTGCCTATTGTACATATAAAATAAGAGCCGCTGTAGCATTTATAATTTTCATTGAAATAATCTGATGCCTGCTTGCTTTCCGTGCGGTTGGTATTGCCTAAAAGTATCTCATAGGAATCGGCACCGTCAGCAGCATCATCCGCTATGTTTTTCGGCGAAACGCCGATCTCTGTCTTTATCCTTTTGAAAATATCCGTAGCAAGACCGGAAATCACACTGTCAGCCTCAGCCGATCTTACGATGTTGTATTTTGAGTCGCCGTCAGCATCCTTGTATTCTACCTTTTCCTTTGAAAACACATCGGCTGAAACGTGACTGCCATCCGGTGTGCTGCTGTCATTGCCTTTTTTGTCCTTGCATGCGCCAAACACCGTTACTATCAAAAGTGCCGCAAGGATAGGACTTAGGATTCTTTTGATTTTCATATTTATTTCCCCCAATTATTCACCAGTTCACCTGCCAGCGGTCACTGTATGTACCGCTGTGGGCGGACGGTTTATTGCCGGGTCTGTATTTTGACGTTTCTGCCCTCTGCTCAAGCATTTTATCAAAAGCCTGCTCGTCAAAAGGCAATGAAATCGCCTTGTTGCCGCTCCACTCCGAAAGATATGCGGCATTTGAAATGGTCAGTTCGTTTATGCCGTCGTATCCGGGAGCCAGCAGCTGTTCCCCTTTAAGTATCGCGTTTGTAAAATTGCAGAGTATTCCTCTGTGCCCTGTTTCCTTTTCGCATGTAAACTCGCGGTATTCGCATTTCGCATCCACGAAAAATTTATTTGACTCTTTACAGGTGACCCTTTCGTCCTCGGGCAGCTTCCAGTGCTTTAAAACGCCGTTTTCTATCACGACCTTGCCCTTTGTACCGGCTATTTCGAACCTGTTCGTACCGGGGAGATCACCTGTAGAGGTTATGAAGACTCCGGTGGCTCCGCTTTTATAGGTCGTATATATCGTCGCCTCGTCCTCAACCTCGATATTGTGATATTTTCCAACGTTGCAGAAGGCGGTCACCGTTTCGGGGACGCCGCATATCCACTGCCACAGATCAAGGTTGTGGGGTGCCTGATTAAGCAGAACTCCTCCGCCCTCACCTGCCCATGTGGCGCGCCATGTGCCCGAGCGGTAGTAAGCCTCGGTGCGGTACCAGTTGGTTATTATCCATACCGATCTTTTAAGTTTGCCCAGTTCACCTGAGCGCACCAGACGGCGTGCTTCTCCAAACAGTCCGTTGGTGCGCTGGTTGAACATAATGCCGAACACCCTGCCGCTTTTTTTAGCCGTATCATTCAGAATTTCGGCTTTGGACACCTTAATGTCCTCAGGCTTTTCAAGCAGGACATGCTTTTCCTTTTTTAAAGCCTCTATGGCAATTTCGGCATGCATCGGGTGGGGGACGGCTATAATAACGGCATCAATACTGCCGTCATCCAAAAGGTCACGGTAGTTTTCAAAGCAATCAAGATCACTGTATTTTTCTTTTGCAAGGCTCAGCTTCTGCGTGTCGATATCGCAAACGGCACTGACTGTCATCCCCGGAACGTTTCCGCCCTTTATGCAGTTAAGGTGTGCCGATCCCATATTGCCTATGCCGATTATTCCTACATTCAGCCGCTCCATATAACGTTTCCCCCAGAGTTGTTATTTTACTCCACCGTAAGTATTGCTTGTATCTGCCACTACCTCATTGACACTTTCCTTGCGCTTTGAGGTCGCAACACGTTTCATAAGCTCATTATAGTACAGGTCCTCGTCAAAGGGAAGAGTTATTTCCTTGCCGAGCCACGATGACAGATGCATCGCATTCGAGAGAGTCAGACCGTATATACCCTCGCATCCGCCGGCAACAAGCGGTTCGCCGCGCAGAATAGCACCGCCCCATGCATTTATAACGCCAACGTGCTGAGGATTTTTGCCGTCAGTCTCCACCTCAAAGGTCTTTGCAGGGAGATTGCCGAAGGGGATCTTGTTGGTCTTTGAAAACTCCGGCTCTGATATCTCATATTCGGTCATATAGAGCTTTCCGTTTTCGGCAACGAGCTTTGCTCTGTCAAGCTGTATTTCAAAGCGGTTGGTTCCGTGCGCGTCGCCGGTCGATGTGATGAACACGCCGGTAGCACCGTTTTCATACTCTACATATGTGGTGACGTCGTCCTCGACCTCGATATCATGCCAAAGACCGTACTGAAGATGAGCTTCGACCTTTTTGGGCATACCGCATATCCACTGCCACAGATCGAGCTGGTGGGGGCACTGATTGAGCAGGACGCCGCCGCCCTCGCCCGACCATGTTGCACGCCAGTCGCCCGAATCATAATATGCCTGCGGACGGTACCAGTCGGTTATTATCCAGTTGGTACGGCGTATATTGCCGTACTCACCGCTCTTTACAAGCTCACGCATTTTGCGATAAATGCAGTTTGTACGCTGATTGAACATCATACCGAACACTACATCCGGATGCTTTTTTGACTCCTCCATCATCTCGCGGACCTGCTTTGTGTAAACGCCTGCCGGCTTTTCACACATGACATGTATTCCGCGCTTCATGCACTCTATAGTGTATTTCGGGTGCGAATAGTGCGGAACGCAGACCATGCAGGCGTCGATCATTCCGCTGTCGAGCATTGCCTCAGCAGTATCAAAGCATGTGACGTTCGGATTGAGCTCCTTTATTTTGGCAAGTCTTTCCGGCTTTATGTCAGCCACGGCGACCAACTCAAAATCGGGGCACTTGCCGAGCGTCACGCTCTTGGCATGACCGGAGCCCATATTACCTACACCGATAATTCCAAGTCTTACTTTCTTATCCATTGTTATCTCTCCTTAATGATCATTTAAATCCAAGTGAACTGAGATATTTATAGCTTCTGGCAAGACAGTCGAACGGATCTTCACCGTAGCACTCGTCCTGCTCGACCAGCATGTATTTCGTGCCGGCTTTCTCCGCCGACTTGAAAACACGGTCAAAATTGATATTGCCCTCTCCTATTACAGCCATTTTTCTGCCGTATGAATAATCCTTGAGATGTATGCAGGGTACTCTGCCCGACAGATATTCAATCCATGCCGCCGGATCACCGCCGCCTGCCTGCACCCAGAAAGTATCGAGAGTAAATCCCATGAGCTCGGGAGAAATCTTCTCGGCAAGATTTGCAAGGATGGTTTTGCCGTTTTCCCACTTGAACTCCGCGTCGTGATTGTGATACATGAAGTATTTTCCGGCGGAATGTATCGCCTTTGCAACCGGAAGATATTCCTCGGTAAACTTTTCGGTGGTCGCGTCCTCGGCGGCAAAATGGTAATAGCCGAGACCGACATATTCACAATCAAAAATATCATGATCGTGCGCGACCTTTACGGGGTCAGCCTTTAGTTTGTCGCCCGGTATGTGGGTGACGGCACATTTCAGTCCGTTTGCTTTCAGCTGATCCCTCAGCCACTCCGGTTCATAAGCGCATGTACCGGATATCTGGACCGATGTATAGCCTATATCGGCGACCTTTTTGAGTGTCTCGGAAAAGTCGTCAAGCGTTTTGCAGAAATTTCTGAGAGTGTAAAACTGTGCGCCTATTATCATTTTCATTCACCTACTAATATATTTTTAAATGCCGAAACGGCAGCCTCAAACGCAGCTTCCTTGGTCGGGTACTTGTATACCTCGCCGACGACGCTGCGCTCGCCTTCCATTTCAAGTCCCTCAAGGCCCTTGAAAACGGTAAGATGCGGTTCGATGGTGACGGCATTTCCGCCGCGGCTTATATAATCGGCAAGTATGGTCGGCAGTTCACCGACGCCTTTGCCGGCAGGAACGACATTGCCGTCGGCAAGCGCGTCCTTGATATGCATATATTTGACATACGGCTTGATCGTTTCCCATGCGGCAAGCGTGTTCACGCCGCACTGAATGTAGTTTGCAGGATCAAATATAGCCTTCATTTCGGGCAGAGCCTTGTGTATCTCGAGGCAGCGCTCCGGCACATCACCGTAAATGCCCTTTTCGTTTTCGTGGCAAAGCGTTATTCCGGTGCCCTTGGCATGCTCAAGGAATATGCCGAGGCGGTCTATGACCTCGTTTTTATAGTCAGCCTTGTTTGCATCCTTCGGGAAATAGAACGAAAACAGTCTTATGTTTTCCGCTCCGAGCACAGCCGCTGTTTCAAGTGTCCTCCTGAGTCTTTCGACCTCAGTCTCAAAGCTGCCCTTTACAATATCGATTTTGCCGATAGGCGAACCTATGGACCACACCTTAAGACCGGCGTCATCCATTTTTTTCTTTACCTCGCGCGCTTTCGCGATCGATATATCGGAAATGTTGACGTTGTCAACGCCTCTTACCTCAAGACCGTCTATCCCGGTCGTTTTCATAGCCTCGATCTGACCGTCTATCATGTTATTGGCTTCATCGGCAAATGCATATATCTTCATATATCACACCCCCGAATATGCCGAGAATCCTCCGTCTACCGGGACTGTAATACCGGTGACAAAGCCTGATTTATCGCTGTCAAGCAGCCACTCGAGTGTTCCGAGCAGCTCGGATGCCTCGCCGAAGCGACCCATCGGTGTTGCGGCAAGTATCTTGCCGGTACGGGAGGTCGGAGTACCGTCGGCGTTGAAGAGCAGTGCACGGTTCTGGTTTGTAACAAAGAAGCCGGGAGCTATTGCGTTTACCCTGATGCCTTCCTTTGCAAAGTGAACGGCAAGCCACTCGGTAAAGTTCGAGACCGCAGCCTTTGCTGCCGAATATGCCGGTATTTTTGTAAGCGGTCTGAAGGCGTTCATTGATGAAATGTTGAGCACCGACGCTCCCTTTTTGCCTATCATGTCAGGCATGAATACCTGGGTCGGGAGCAGAACACCCTTTATATTGAGGTCGAAAACGAAATCGAAGCCCTTTTCATCGATGTTGAAGAAGGTAAGGATATCATCTCTCGATTCGTCTCCGCTCTCGTACTCCTCATGTGCGGTGGTGCACTTGGGATTGTTACCGCCGGCACCGTTTATAAGGATATCGCAGGCGCCGAGATCAGCCTTTACCTTGCCGTGTACCGACTCGATATCAGCCTTGTCAAGCACGTTGCATTTATAGGCAAATGCCGTGCCGCCGTTTGCCCTGATTTTTTCGGCAACAGCCGATGCAGCCTGCTCGTTGATATCGAGCAAAGCCACCTTTGCGCCCTTGGCAGCCAAAAACTCCGCAAAGCCGGAGCACAGAACGCCGCCGGCGCCTGTAATAACTATAACCTTATCCATTTATGATCTTCCTTTCGTTAATGCTCTTCTGTTATTTGCAAAAAACGTTGAGACGGGGACGGACCTGATTTATGGTCTCCTCAAATTCCGGCTTAAACGAGCCTTCGAGCGATATCCTTGCGTCGTATCCGTTCTCTTTAAGCAGCTTTGCCCAACCTTCAAGGGCTGGCATATCCGCCTCCTCCGGCATTCTGCGGTCGTCGTTCGGACGGGCAAGATGAACATGTATCAGCGGATAGTCGTTTCTTGCAAGTATGGAATAATCCTCTTTCTCGCGGTACATATGATAAAGATCAGCCATGCAGCCCACATTGGGATTGCCAAGCTCGTGCACGAATCTTATACCGTCAGCTACGGTGTTTATGTAGTTGGTCTCGCTCTTGTTGAGCGGCTCGACAACTATTCTGATACCGTTTTCAGCCGCGATATCCGCGCAGGTGTTCACTATATACATGAACTGTTCCTTCGCGCGTGCGGCATCAAAGCCTTCCGGAATGTTGCGCGCCGGGCCGCTGCCTATAACGGCTATTTTTCCGCCAAGGCATGCCGCGCGGTAAAGTCCCAGCTTCGCATGCTCTGATATGCGCTTTATATCGACCTCATCGCCCACGAGAGCCATATCTCCGGGGAAAAATCCGTTAAAGACCTCGGCTGCAATGCCTGTCTCCTTCAATGTAGCGCAAGCCTCCCCGAATTCCTGCTCACTCATCGTGCAATTGACCTTTAGCGGCGGCTCGATATAATCATAACCTGCATTTTTAACGACCACAGCTCTTGAAATACCGCATCCGACTCCGAATTTCATAGCTTCACCCTCTGTCTTTTTCTATAGCCTCGAAAAGTCCGTTAAGGTATGCGGCTCCGAGCGCGCGGTCATAAAGTCCGTAACCGTAGCGTCCCTTTTCGCCCCATATCATTCTGCCGTGATCCGGTCTGACGTAGCCGTCAAATCCGCTTACAACAAGCGCTTTTACTATATCGTAAATAGGAAGCGAGCCGCACTCCGTGGCGTGACCGACCTCCTCAAACCTGCGGTATCCGTCAAATTTAATGTTTCTTATGTGTGCGAAATGAATACGGTCCGCAAAGCTGCGCGCCATATCGACAAGATCATTGTCGGGATTTGCACCGAGCGAGCCGGTGCAAAGTGTCAGTCCGTTGTTTCTTGACGGGACAATGTCAAACATTCTCTGAATGTTCTTTTTGCAGGTGATTATACGCGGCAGACCGAACATGCCCCACGGTGGATCGTCCGGATGAATAGCCATGTTGACCCCCGCTCTCTCGGCGACCGGTATAACGGCTTCAAGGAAAGCCGCAAGGTTCCTCCAAAGTCCGTCCTCGCCAAGCTCCTTATATGCCTTGATAAGTGCGCCGAGCTCCTCCGGCTTATAGCTTGCGTCCCAGCCCGGGAGCGAAAGATCACCCGATGACGGGTCCATTGCCTTTACCGTTTCATCATCGTAGGCAAGCGCGTTTGCGCCGTCGGGCTGTGCATGCTCAAGCTCGCTGCGGAGCCAGTCGAAAACCGGCATGAAGTTATAGCATATGCACTTTACGCCTGCTTTGCCGAGACGGCGGACGTTTTCGCAGTAATTCTCGATAAGCTGCGGTGCCTTCTCGTTGCCGAGCTTGATGTCCTCAGGCACCGGAACGCTTTCCACGACCTCAAATTCAAGACCGTTTGCCTCAGCCTTCTGCTTTATGGCATTTATGCTTGCCTCGCTCCATACGCCGCCGGGCTTGACATCGTAAACCGCCGAAACGATGCCTGTCATGCGCGGTATCTGACGTATTTTGGTCAACGTGACCGGATCGTCATCGCCATACCAGCGAAATGTCATTTTCATATATTTTCCACCGCTTCCTTTGCGTTTTTATAGCATATTCTTGCAGCAAGCTCATCAACGCTGCCGCCGTCATATTCGCCGTTCTCAACAAACGCCCCAAGCATGTCGCAGAGAATACGGCGGAAATAATCGTGACGCGCATATGACAAAAAGCTGCGCGAATCGGTAAGCATACCGTAAAACGAGCCGAGCGCCGAATTTTCTGCAATGACCTCAAGCTGCTGCCTGATGCCGCGCTTGTGATCGCAGAACCACCACGCCGCGCCGCAATGTACATTGGGGAACGCACCGGCTATGGATGCTATCTGCTCAGCCGACGAGCTGTTGAGTGTGTAGATAACGGTCGTCGGCAGACCGCTGTTTTTATTTATGGCGTCAAGCATGGCGATAAGCGCACTGCCGCTTATGTTGTCACCAACGCAGTCAACGCCGCAGTCGGCACCGAGACGTTCAAACAGAACGCTGTTTGAATTTCTTGTGACGCATAAGTGCCACTGCATTATAAGGTTATACTTTTTATAAAGTGCGGCAAGGAAAAGATACATGTTGCCCAAGAATCCGAAATAATCATCATCACTTATTTTTTCGCCGCGAAGCACCGCTTTGAAGGTCTTATCGGCATCCTCATCCGACGAAACATGGGTCGGGAAGAACGGTGTCCCGACATCGGTGAACCTGCATCCCCTTGACACGAAATACTGCAATCTTCCTGCCGCCGCCTCCTTGAGCGACGCTATACCGTCGACCTTAACGCCTGATACGGCGGAAAGCTTATCTATATATTCCTTATATCCGTCGCGCCTTACAAGCAGAAGATTATCGGTACGGTATGACGGGATGACCCGGGTAGCAAACGAGCCGTCATCGGCTATAAGCTTGTGGAACTCAAGATCGTCCACGATATCGTCGGTCGTGCAGATGACCTCGACCTTTGACTGCTCGATAAGTTTTCTCGGCGAGAGATCGTTCTGCTTTATATATTCGTTCGCCCTGTCATATATGCTGTCGGCTGATTTTTCGGTCAGAGCGTCGTCAATGCCGAAAAACATTGAAAGCTCCATATGTGACCAGTGATAAAGCGGATTTCCTGCCGCAAATTCGATCGCCTTTGCGTACATCCTGAACTTTTCGCGCGGCGACGCGTCACCGGTTATGTATCTTTCATTGATACCGGCGGTACGCATGAGACGCCATTTGTAATGGTCACCCGAAAGCCACATATCGCTTATATTGTCGAACGGGAGATCCTCGTATATCTCCTTCGGCGACAAATGGCAATGATAGTCAACTATCGGCAGACCTTTGACCTTTTCGTATATTTCGCGGCTTTTATTTCCGCTTAAAAGATAACTGTTATTCAATTATATCGCCTCCGTTGTTAATATTTTACCACCGTTAAAATTGTAATTGAATTACCTAAATTATCATTATATATTGCAAATATTATCATATTGTGCTATCATAAAGCGGAGGTGACGGTATGTTTAGTTATTTTCGATATAACAGTGACGATCTGTATGTGCACTTTTCACAAGACGAGCAGCCGCATCCCTACGATTTTAAAATGCACACCCATGAGCAGTGCGAGCTTTACTGCTTTTTCGGCGGCAAAGGCTCGTTCAGGGTCGAGGGTACAAATTATCCGCTGTCGCCCGGAGACATAATAATAATGCGCCCTTATGAGGCGCATTACATAGATATAGATCCGTCGCTGCCCTACACGCGCTCGGCAGTGCAGTTTGACTCAAATATTTTCGGAAGTGCAGACAGCGACGGCATCCTCAAAAAAGCATTTTTTGACCGCGAGACCGGCAGACTTAACCGGTACAGCGGTGCCGAGCTCGGGCTGCCCTACAAGCTTTTTACCGAAGCGCTCACGGCTCCTGTGGGGGATCACCGCACACTGATACTTTCGAGACTGATGCCGCTTCTGCACTCAATATCGGTCGTATTTGACACACGCTCGGATGACGACGACAGCGACTCTCTTGAGCACAGGATAGTCAGCTTTGTAGGAAGCAGGATATCCGACGACATATCACTCGATACCATCTGCCGTGAATTTTACATAAGCAAGCCGCAGCTTTGCAGGATTTTCAAGGCTGCCACCGGCTCGGGTGTGTGGGAATACATAACGGTCAAGCGTCTGGCGCTTTCGAGGGAGCTTATGCAGTCTGGCGTTGCGCCTACAAAAGCGGCTGCCGAGTGCGGATTCAAGGATTACTCGGTGTTTTACCGTTCGTACCGCAAGCATTACGGCACTTCGCCGTCAGAAAAGCGGCGGTGACAGACTTTATAGCAGGCGGCAACACTTTTTTTATTTGGCAGTATGGCTGCCGAAGATTTGCAGATACCATTTGTAGCCCACATAATAAAAGGTCTCTCTGGCGAGGAATTTTATCTTTTTACCTATACTTTTATATGCTGAGTTTTTTGTTGGCGAGCTGCCGGCGGAAAGTCCCGAAAACTCTGCCTGCATGACCGCACGTCTCATGTGCAGCGGATCGCTGACAAGAAGCGCCGTGTCAAGCCCGTTTTTGTCCATTATCCGCTTTGCGTTTTCGAGATTGTCAAGCGTATAGTGCGACATATCGTCGGTCAGTATATCCTCTTTAGGGATCCCGTTTTTCACAGCGTAAATTTCAGCCGCCATTGCTTCCGGAACGGCTGAGCCTTTTCCGGTACCGCCGGTCATGATTATCTTTTTGACCGTACCTTCGCGGTACAGCATAACAGCGTGGTCGATGCGGGCTTTAAAGACGGCTGACGGTTCTCCGGCATCGTCCACCGCAGCGCCGAGCACTATAGCCGCATCGGTAGGTGCGGTTTCGTCAACGTATGAAAAGCAGATTATACTGCAAATATTGATAATCACATACAGTATACCCAATACCAAAAAGCCGGAAGCTATTTTTAAAATCCGCTTTTCCATCTGACCATCCCCCTTTTTCAGTATTTTATCATTTGCACCTTAAAAACTCAATATTATTTACAAATTCATCTTGGCAACAGGCATTCATTAATGTATAATCATATTAAATGATATTAAGGAGGGTCTTTTATGCCCTATTTGTCTGACATTGAGATAGCCCACAGCTGCAAAATGAAGCCGATAACCGAGATCGCGGCCGCCGCCGGGATCGACGAAAAATATTTGGAGCAATACGGCAGATACAAAGCGAAGATCGATCTTTCAATACTTAATGAAACAAAAAAGGATGACGGCAAGCTTATACTTGTTACCGCCATGACCCCTACACCTGCCGGCGAGGGCAAGACAACCACTACTATAGGTCTTGCCGACGGTATGCGCCGCATAGGCAAAAATGTTTTAGTGGCGCTCCGTGAGCCGTCGCTCGGACCGGTATTCGGCATAAAGGGCGGAGCCGCCGGCGGCGGACACGCGCAGGTAGTACCGATGGAGGATATAAACCTGCATTTTACAGGAGACTTCCACGCAATAGGCGCCGCCAACAATCTGCTTGCCGCAATGCTTGACAACCACATCAAGCAGGGCAACGAATTAGGCATAGATGTGCGCCGCATAACATGGAAACGGTGCGTCGATATGAACGACCGCCAGCTGAGAAACATTATCGACGGTCTCGGCGGCGTTGCAAACGGCGTTTTGCGCGAGGACGGCTTTGACATAACCGTTGCAAGCGAGATAATGGCTGTGCTGTGCCTTTCAGGCTCGATAACCGAGCTTAAAAGCAGACTTTCGAAGATTATAGTCGGATATACATTTGACGAAAGACCTGTCACCTGCGGCGACCTCAAAGCCGAGGGCGCCATGGCTGCGCTTTTAAAGGACGCGCTGAAGCCAAACCTTGTGCAGACGCTTGAGGGCACTCCGGCACTTGTCCACGGCGGACCGTTTGCCAACATAGCACACGGCTGCAACTCGGTCACAGCCACAAAACTGGCGTTGAAGCTTGGCGACTATGCCATTACCGAGGCAGGCTTCGGAGCCGATCTCGGCGCGGAAAAATTCCTTGATATCAAGTGCCGCATGGCAGGTCTTGTACCCGATGCGGTAGTTATCGTCGCCACCGTGCGCGCTCTCAAAATGCACGGCGGACTGGACAAAAAAAGTCTCGCTACAGAGGATCTTGACGCCCTTAAAAAAGGTATCCCGAACCTTTTGCGTCACATAAGCAACATTAAAAATGTTTACCGCCTTCCCTGCGTTGTGGCTGTAAACCGTTTCCCGACCGACACCGACAGTGAAATAGACTTTATAATAAAGGAATGTAAGGATCTCGGAGTCAATGTCATGCTGTCGACCGTATGGGCTGACGGCGGCAAGGGTGGCGAAGAGCTTGCGCGCGAGGTCGTGCGTCTTTGCAGCGAGGAAAAGGGCGATTTTGCCTACAGCTATTCCCTTGATTGCAGAATTGAAGAGAAGATAGAGGCTGTCGTCAAAAAGGTCTACGGCGGAGACGGGATAACTGTCCTGCCTGCTGCCAAAAAGCAGATCGACAAGCTGACGGCTTTGGGCTTCGGAAATCTTCCCATATGCATAGCAAAAACGCAGTACAGCTTTTCGGACGATCCAACACGTCTCGGTGCTCCCGAAGGCTTTACGGTGACCATTAAAAACGTCAAGGTGTCGGCAGGCGCCGGATTTATTGTTGTGCTTACCGGAGATATCATGACCATGCCGGGGCTGCCAAAGCACCCTGCGGCGGAAAACATTGATATCGACGAAAACGGCGTGATATCAGGTCTGTTTTAAAGATGCAGGCGCAGCAGGTCTCAACATATTATTCTTTCATGGAAATGAATATGCTTGATAAATTTTTAATTGAATACTATGATAGGTTCAGTGAAAATTCTTCGATTTTCACTGTTTCAAATACGGAAGAAAATAAATTTGTGAAAATTATTTAAAATGTCTTGATAACGACAGATCTTATAAGATGGAAACGAATAAAAAATACTTCTACAAACAAAAACCTGCCGGCAAAATTTGGTGGCTCGATACATCTGACAGAGTTGGTGAATTTCTTTTCAGCTTTGACAGGGAAAAGGTGTTTAATTTGTTTGCTGATTATCCGCATAATCTGACGCCCGAACAAAAAGAAATCTTTGACAAGGAAAACCCGTATTGGAAGGACTTTTTCAAAGACAGGCAATGAACATTTTATATTGATTGTAGCACCCGCAAGGGCGGACTCAGATAAAGATAAGCCGCCCAAGGGTGCTTTTTTCATTTTAACAGCCTTAAACGAAATATGGTTTTCTGTCTTGCGGTGTGTATTACCCGTGTCGTACCGTCTTGCAGACAGATGACCGAAAAACTGAACAAAATTGAACAAACCCCCGAAAACACTGCGGTTTCGAGGGTTTGAAAACTTAACAAAATTATCTCTTTGAGAACTGGGGTGCACGACGTGCGCCTTTGAGACCGTATTGCGCGAGTTTTTGAGCTGTTTTTCCTTGATATTCCGGGCTTTTCCGGCTTTCTGCTTCTCAGTTATCCGGTGTGCGGACCATAAAAAACGGCCTTTTTTCATTCAGCGATA
>UQDO01000025.1 GCA_900539855.1 uncultured Oscillospiraceae bacterium | reverse complement strand
ACCCTATTCGCTATGAATAAGATAACACAAGACATGCGGTTTAAGCAAGCAGTAAACTAAAATTCACCTCTGAGCCTATCAAAAAGGGCAGCTCCGCTTTTTGCAGAACTGCCCTTTTGGCGGTATATTATACTTTTACAATCGAGATCTCATTTATTCCGCAGTGCCTTAAAACTTCTGCCGCCTTGCCGGTTATTATCTCGCCGCTTATAACGACGGGCACTGCAGGAGGGCACGACACGACCGGTGTTCCGCAGATACACCCCACGGCTTCGGCGACCGGGACCGTGACCTGCCGTCCCAATATTGCGTCTCTTATGCTCAGCGCACGTTCCGACGGGGAGAGCCTGTCCGCCGGCAGCTCTGCTGCTGCATTGTCCGGTGCTGCACCGAATGCGGCTGATACTTTACCGTACCCGTCTGCCGGCACCTGTGGAGAAAACATCATGACGACATAATTTTTATCGGAAAATTCCGGTTCAATATTTTGCTCACGCAGCATGTCGGCAACACTGTTTCCCGAAATGCCGGACGCGGCACAGTCTATTGTTATTTTAAGCGGTTCGCCGCCCACAGGTTTCCACCCTGCATAGGCAAGCGACCGTCGGAGCTCATTCACACGTTTTACGCACCCTGCCAGCTCATTTCTGTACCGGTCGGCAAGATACTCATTACAAAGATCAAGCGACCGCAGAATCAGGTATGACGGACTTGTCGATCCGAAAAGCGACAGCGAATTTCTTATAATTTCCGGTCTTACATCAAAGTCCTTTGACACATGAAGATACGCTCCGCCTGTCAGCACCGGCAGTGTCTTATGCGCCGAATCGCAGCACATGGAAGCGCCAAGTGCTATCGGGTGCATTGAGCTTTCAAGAAAAGCCGTATACGCACCATGAGCATTGTCAACAAGCAGTGGTACCGAGAACTTTCGGCACACTTCGGCTAACCCCTTTATGTCCTGCATATTACCGAGGTAATCCGGAGATGTTACATAGACCGCGGCAGGCAGTTCGCTTTCGGCGGAAAGCACGGTTTGCAGCCTTTCGGGCGCAACAAGACACGAGCAAAGATGCTCATTACCTTCGGGATATATCCATTCAACGTCGAACTGCAGCAAAGCCGCCGCGAACACAAATGATTTGTGTACGTTACGCGCCGCGACTATCCGCCTGTTCCCGTTCCTGCCATTCAAAACCGCCGCAAGCATTGCTTTGATCGACAGCGACGAGCCTTCGGTCGAATAATATGTCGCACCGGTCATGAAAATCTCAGCGGCGTTTTTTTCGCTTTCGCCTATTATGCCCTTAGCCTCAGATAACACATCTGCGCCCTTTATTTCGGTGATGTCGGCGTATTCCGTCCCTGTCGGTCCTTTACCTTTATGTCCAGGCATGTGAAGCCGCAGCGTACCTTTTTTTGCATAACTGTCAATAAACGAGGCTATCGGCGTATTCATTTGTCCTCAGCCCTTGCGACCTGCATCATCACGGCACATTCTATTCTCTTTTTAAACAGTTCACAGCCGTATTCATATACACCGCTTATGCTCCCCGTTGCGTGATATGCGTTTGCGGCGCATCCGCCGGAGCAGTACAGTCTTGCCCAGCAATCCTTACATTCCTTACGGGCATAGGCGTTGCAGTGTCTGAATTCATCCTGAACCGCCTTGTTGGTAACGCCGTCCCAGATATTGCCGAGGCTGTATTTCGGGTCACCTACAAACTGGTGGCATGGGAAAAGCTCGCCCCACGGCGTCACAGCCATATATTCTGTGCCCGAGCCGCAGCCGGTTATGCGCTTGTATATACACGGTCCGTTTTTTAGGTCGAGCATGTAATGGTAGAAGGTAAAGCCCTCACCCTTTTTCTCGCGGCGCAGCATTTCCAAAGACAGCTTTTCATACTGCTCCATAAGCACCGGAAGATCATCCTCGGTCAGCGCATACGGATCGCCCGGCGGACATACCACCGGCTCCATGCTAAGTTCCCTGAAGCCGAGGTCAGCCATATGGAGTATATCGTTAGTAAAATCGGTGTTTTCATGGGTATACGTGCCGCGCACATAGTAGCCCCTGCCGCCGCGTTTTTCCACAAATCGCTGAAAATTGGGCACTATTCTGTCATAGCTGCCGTTTCCGGCATAGTCCCTCCTGAAGTGGTCGTGCACTTCTTTTCTGCCGTCAAGGCTAAGCACCACGTTGTTCATTTCCCTGTTCAGAAAATCGGTCACGTCGTCGTCAAGCAGGACACCGTTTGTAGTAAGGGTAAAGCGGAAATTCTTGCCCTTTTCCTTTTCAATGCTTCTTGCATATGCCACCAGCTGCTTTACGACCTCAAAGTTCATAAGCGGCTCGCCGCCGAAAAAATCGACCTCAAGGTTTTTTCTCGTCCCGGAATTGGCTATGAGGAAATCAAATGCCTGTTTACCCACCTCAAAGGTCATCAAAGCCCTGTCGCCGTGATATTTTCCCTGACTTGCAAAGCAGTATGAACAGTTGAGGTTGCAGGTATGAGCAATGTGCAGACAAAGCGCCTTTATGACATTGCTGTTGTTTTTATAATCATATGCGAGCTGCTCATAGGCGTCCTCAGAAAACAGCTTGCCGGCGTTTACAAGAGCCTCTATATCCGAAAGACAATCCTTAAGGTCGCTGTCGGTCACATCGCTGCGGTCGGCATATTTTTCCTTCATTGCGGCAATGATCCTGTCGTCGTCCTCTTTGCCGTACATTGCTATCATATCGTAAGCGACATCGTCTACCGAATGTACCGAGCCGCTGCATGTATCAAGCACGATGTTATATCCGCCGAGTTTATACTGGTGTACCATTGTTTTCTCCCCTGTATGCTAAAAATGCCGCCCTTATCTGTCGGGCGGCATTTTGCAGTTTAATAATTACTTATTGCAATTCTCGCACTGCTGATTTGCAACACCGCAAGAGGTCTTGCAGGCTGACTGACAGGATGTCTGGCACTCGCCGCAGCCGCCGTTCTTTACGCTTGCTTTGATGTCTCTTGTCTCGATAGTTTTGATTCTATTCATGATAATATCTCCGTTTCAAGTGAATTACTTTAAATACTATTAGATTTTATCACAGCAATTGTGATATGTCAAGCACTATGTTACTTTATCTGTCCTCGCGGAAATAAGACAGTCCGAGATGTGCCGGAGGCTGATTCTCACGCTTTTTCCTCATGCTGATAATTATAAGTACAAGTATCGTCACAACATAAGGCAGCATCTGGATAAGCGGCAACACCTGCATCGGTACGTTGATGTAGTTGAAAAGTATGTAAAGTGCACCGAAAAGGTATGAGCCTAATATCGCAAGTGTCGGTTTCCATGTTGCGAAAATAACTATCGCAATGGCGAGCCAGCCGCGGTCTCCAAAACCGTTGTTCGACCATATACCGTTGCTGTAGTCCATTATATAGTACAGACCGCCGAGACCGGCTATCATGCCGCCTATGCAGGTGGCAAAGTACTTATAACGTGTTACATTTATGCCGACGGCATCAGCAGTGCCCGGATTTTCGCCGACGGAGCGGAGCCTCAGTCCTGTTTTGGTGCGCTTTAAAAATATTCCTGCACCAACGGCAAGTATCACGGCAAGGTAGACCAAAAATCCGTATGAGAAGAAAAGCTGACCGACCTGTCCCATGTCCTTTGCAAACGGCAGCGTGGTTTTATACGCCTTGGCTATTTTAACAAGAGCCAGATAAGGCACGTCGCTCTTTACTATCTTTATAAGCGAGCCGCCGAAGAAGTTGCCGAAGCCGACACCGAAGGTGGTAATGGCAAGACCGGTAACATTCTGATTTGCCTTGAGGTTTACGGTAAGAAAGCAGTAAAGAAGAGATACAAGCAATGAGCCTAAAAGGCAGCACGCAAGCGGAATGAGTATGGCGAGCGCCGGTATAACGGTGCCGGCATTGCTCTGATAGAAAAATCCGCCGATAACACCCGATATTGCTCCGATGTACATGATACCGGGTATACCAAGGTTGAGGTTGCCCGATTTTTCGGTGATTATCTCACCCGTAGCGCCGAACAGAAGCGGAGTTCCCTGGAGAATGGCACGCTGTAAAAATCCTATGATTGTTGTAAGCACAGTTTATGCCACCTCCCCTGCCGCAGCTTTGTTTTTCTTTCGGTTGAAACGCACCTGATAGTTTATGAAGAATTCGCAACCTATTATAAAGAAAAGTATTATTCCGGTAAGTATTGCGGAAAAATCACCGTTAAGACCGAACTTTGAGGTAACCTCATCGGCACCGCGGTCAAGGAAAACAAGAAGCAGCGTTGTAAGTATCATGGTAAACGGATTGAACTTTGCAAGCCACGATACCATGATAGCGGTAAATCCTCTGCCGTCAACAAGGTTTGAGTCAATGGAATGTGACGAACCGCCGACTATAAGAAGACCTGCAAGTCCGCATATAGCTCCTGACAGCGCCATGGTGCGGATTATTACCTTTTTAACGTTTATTCCTATATATCGCGCGGTGTTTTCGCTTTCGCCGACCACCGATATTTCATATCCGTGCTTGCTGTAGTTGAGATATATATACATCAGCACAACAAGCAGTGCAACCGCGATTATGTTGATGAGATATTTCACGCCGAACAGATCGGGGAACCAGCCGTGTGACAGAAGCGTCGGTCCTACAACGTTTGATCCGCTCTTGTCGGCGACCTTCAAAAAGTATTCGACAAGCTGAATGGCGACATAGTTCATCATAAGTGTGAAAAGCGTCTCGTTAGTTCCCCACTGCGCCTTGAATATAGCAGGGATAACGCCCCATATTATTCCGGAAACAATAGCGCTTGCCGCCATTATTATTATCAGCAGCCAGTCGGGCACCTTGCCGCCTAAGGTCAGCATGCAGACCGCAGTCGAAAGGCAGCCGATCAGCACCTGTCCCTCCGCTCCGGTGTTCCAGAATTTCATTCTGAACGCAGGCGTTACGGCAAGCGAAATGCAGAGCAGTATCGCGATATCGTGTATCGTGACAAGTGTGCGTCCGGTACCGAATGCGCCGTGAGCTATGGTCTTGAAAATGGATATCGGATCATCGCCGGTCATAAGCTTGGTGACAATGGCACAGACAATAAGCGCCAGGAGTATTGCAACGACTCTGACCGATATACTGCGGCTCAGCGAAACATTGCCCCTGCGCGAAACATAAAGCAGCGGCTCGCGGCCGTGCCTGGTCTCTTTACTCATTTGCTGCACCTCCGTGTGACTTTGTCATGAGAAGTCCTATCTGTTCCTTTGTTGCGCTCCTTGCGTCGACTATACCGGTAACAGCTCCGGCGTTGATGACAAGTATGCGGTCACAAAGCTCGAGAAGAACATCGAGATCCTCTCCGACAAATATAACTGCGGCGCCGTTTTCCTTCTGCTTATTGAGCAGATTGTATATCATGTAGGACGAATTTATATCGAGACCCCTGACCGGATACGCAGCCATAAGAACCGTAGGCGATGCCGCTATCTCACGACCGACAAGCACCTTCTGCACGTTACCGCCCGAAAGCTTTCTGACCGGTGTCGTGGCACTCGGAGTCGCGACCTCAAGGCTTTTTATGACCTCATCGGCAAGCGCTCTCGGCGGCTGACGGTTTATGAATACCGACTTGCCCTTTTCATAGCTTCTGAGCATCATGTTGTCGATTATATCCATGTTGCCGACAAGACCCATTCCGAGCCTGTCCTCCGGAACGAAGGACAGCCTGACGCCGAGATCTCTTATCTGCAGCGGAGTTTTGTCTCTTAAGTCCTCGGTTTTCTGAGTCTTAGGATCGTGATACAGTATATCGCCGCTGTCAAGATGCTGCAATCCGGCAATAGCCTCGAGCAGCTCTCTCTGCCCGCTTCCGGCGATACCGGCGATACCGAGTATCTCACCGCTGCGCGCAGTAAACGACACATCGTCAAGCGCCTTTATGCCGTCGGTATTGACATAATTCAGATGTTCGATGACCAGCCTGTCCTCAGGATTCACGGGGTCGTCGCGCTGTATGTTAAGGCTGACCTTCTTGCCGACCATCATTTCGGTCAACTTGTTTTCGTCGGTCTCAGCCGTGTTTACGGTACCTATGTATTCACCCTTACGCAAAACCGCAACGCGGTCTGATATGGACATGACCTCATGCAGCTTATGGGTGATTATGATTATTGCCTTTCCGTCATCCCTCATGCGACGCAGAACGGCAAAAAGCTTGGCGGTCTCCTGCGGAGTAAGGACCGCAGTGGGCTCGTCAAGTATCAGTATATCGGCTCCGCGGTAAAGCACCTTGACTATCTCAACGGTCTGCTTTTCCGAAACCGACATTTCATATACCTTTTTCTTCGGATCTATCTCGAAACCGTATTTTTCCGAAATCTCGGCGACCTTTTTCATGGAATTTTTAAGACTGTACGGCTTTTCGTCAATGCCGAGTACAATATTTTCGGTAGCGGTAAAAACGTCTACCAGCTTGAAATGCTGGTGTATCATTCCTATTTTATACTGAAAAGCGTCTCTGGGAGAAGCTATCGTAACGTGCTCTCCGCCGACGAGTATCTCACCGGAATCCGGATGGTAAATGCCCGCGATCATGTTCATGAGCGTGGTTTTGCCGCTTCCGTTTTCGCCTAATATAGCCAGTATTTCGTGTGCTTTGACATCGAGGCTGACATTTTTATTTGCAACTATACTGCCGAATGTCTTGGTTATGTTTCTCAGTTCAAGAGCGTTCACAGTAAACCTCCTAATGCATAAAAATCAAACAACAAGGGGAGCTTATAACAGCTCCCCTTGCGGTCGTTGCCTGCCCTGCATCCAAGGGAATGGCAGTACTGCCGGACACAGGATCTGATTGATTTACAGCCTATCAGTCACCGTAGTTGGTGTTAAGGTTGGTTATACCGTCGATGATGATATCGAAGTAAGGAGCCGAACGGAATTCCTTGGCGTTTGACTCGTCGAAGTATCCGTCATGGATAACATTGGTCTCACCGGTGAAGTCGCCGTCGACATCTGCAAGATAGCTGTCGAGCTTAGCGCCGTCCTTGGTGAACTTAGAGGTATCGAAAACATGAAGTGTGCCGGCTTTGAGTTCGGCTATGACCTTGTTGAGCTGATCGATAGTGCCCTCAGCTGCGACATCCTGGTTCACACCGCTGATAACAACCGAGTTTGTGGCAATGGTTCCGCACCAGTCGGCATCTATCTTGTTGCCGCTTACAACAGTCTCTATGATGTACTGGAAATAAGGAGCCCAGTTTATAGCAGAAGAAACGATGAACGAATTTTCACCTGCGGAATAGGTGCTTCCGTTGTAGGAAACGTTCGGAACACCCTTGAGCTCACAAGCGGTCGGAGCGCCGAGCGAGTCGGCATGCTGGCTGATAAGTACGCACTTGTCGTTCTCGATAAGAGCGGTAGCAGCCTCCTGCTCCTTTGCCTGATCGTACCAGGAACCGGTGTAGCGGACCTTCATAGTTGCGGTCGGGCAGACCGAGCGTGCGCCGAGGAAGAACGAAGTCATACCGGAGATAACCTCAGCATAGGTGAAAGCGCCGACATAGCCGATAACAGCCTCTTTATCGGTGATCTTTCCTTCTTTGATCATCTCGTTGAGCTTCATACCTGCTGCAACACCTGCAACATAACGACCCTCGTAGATGGAAGCGAATGCGTTGTGGAAGTTGTCAAGTCCGGCAATCTTTGCGGAAGTACCGGTAGCATGGCAGAACTGAACGTCCGGATATTCGGCAGCAGCCTGCTTCATGAATGATTCATGACCGAAGGAGTCGGCAAAAATGATCTTGCAGCCTTTGTTCTTGGCAAGGTCAACTGCGGTGTCGTAGCACTTGCTGTCTTCACCGATGCCGGTAACGATAACTACCTGGCTGTCGGCAAGTCCGAGTCCTTTGGCAGCTGATTTCAGAGCTGAGATGAAGTTGTTGTCGTAGGTAGAGTTCTCATCGTGAAGGCAGATCATACCGATCTTGAAATCCTCAGGTATGGTAACGGAGCCTTTTACATCGTTGCGTGCAATAACATCAGCACTCATGCCTTTTTTTGCAGAGTCACCGCTGCCGCCGCAAGCCGCAAGAGCGAACAGCATTGATACCGCGAGAAGTAATGCCAGAATTTTTTTCATTTTTTCGTCCTCCAGAAAAAATATTATATGTAAATAAAATTACATCAAAATTATAAAAGACCGGTTTCATATGCGCCGATATCGCACTTTATGTGCTGCGCTAAATATGAAACCAGCCTCCTTTCGTCATAGAAAAAAGAAAAAACAGACTTAAAATAAAGTCTGCTTGCCAATACCGCCGCAAAAAGGACTTCAAAAACCGTCACGGCGCTAAACCAATAGTCATGACCTGCGGTGTCATGGTAGAAACAGTCGGACCGTCCGGACCACCCGGGAAAAACCGAAAATATATTGGCAACATCTTTAATTGATGATTTAATGTTAGCACATGATCCCCCTATTGTCAACATTTTTCGGCACCGTATTTCAAGTTTGTGAGTTTAAACAAAATGTGTCGTTAATAATTTGTTCATACGGGACGTTTTCAACAGAATTTCAATTTACATAAAACACCGGTCGGAAATATGGCGTTTCCGACCGGCAGATAATCAGATAGAAATAACGTTTGCAATCTTGAATTTATCAACATCAAAGGGCTTTACCATGTTGAGCGCCTCATATATATCGTAATCAAGTATTTTGCCGTTGCGGTACGACACAACGCGGTTACCGATACCGCGGCTGAGCAGTTCGACCGCATAGTAACCCATGCAGCTCGCCATTTCACGGTCGCGGACTGTCGGGCTTCCGCCTCTTTGAACATGGCCGAGAACGGTTGCTCTCGACTCTATGCCGGTCTTTTCCTCAATCTCGTCTGCCAGCTTCTGCACCTCGCCGACACCCTCGGCAACGATTATAATGAAGTGCTTCTTGCCCGACTGCTGTGTTTTCTGTATCTTGGCTATAACATCGCGGTCAAGATTGAACGGAACCTCGGGTACAAGTATCGCGGTAGCGCCGACGGCGATACCCGACTCAAGAGCTATCCAGCCGGCTCTGCGTCCCATGACCTCAACGACGCTGCAGCGCTCGTGCGACTGGGTTGTGTCTCTCAGCTTATCGACCATTTCCATGGCGGTGTTCATAGCAGTATCAAAGCCTATGGTATAGTCGGTCGAAGAAATATCGTTATCTATCGTTCCGGGAAGTCCCACGCAGGGTATGCCTCTCATGGAAAGATCCCTTGCTCCGCGGTAGGAGCCGTCGCCGCCTATGACAACTATTCCGGATATACCGAATTTCTTGCAGTTGTCGATAGCAAGCTTCATGCCCTCCTCGGTCTTGAACATAGGGCTTCTTGCGGTATAGAGCACGGTACCGCCGCGGTGGATTATGTCGCTGACATCGCGAAGGGTCATCTCAACGATATCGCCCTCGATAAGTCCGTTATATCCGCGTCTTATACCGTAACACTTTATACCCATATCTATTGCCGTTCTTACAACGGCACGAACAGCCGCGTTCATGCCCGGAGCGTCTCCTCCGCTTGTAAGCACACCGATAGCGGTCACATTTTTAGCCATAACAAAAACTCCATTCCGCCGCTTTTAGTCGTAATAAACACATTAAAAGATCCGTCAGCGGCAAACGGAACTCTGCCGACGGGCAACACATCCAAGCGCTTTCGCCCCACATTTGTAAATTGCCCCATAGTATGAATAATATAACCATTTGAGTCTTATGTCAAGCAGAAGTTTTAATATATGTTTTAGATTTTTTACTGTATACCGGGTGTCATCCCGTTTTATTCAAAATATTCGGTGCCCATTGCCGGATACATGCCCCTGCCGTACCACCTGAACTCGTCGAGCAGCAGCTCCCTTATAGCAAAATCATTGTTTTTATCCGGGAACTTCACTATCCTGAACACCTCGGCGTATCTGCCGAGCGTGATAAGGTCGAGACCGCGGTAATTTGCCTGCACGCGCTTTGTTTTTACAAGCCAGTCGCCCTGCGCTGCCTCGGTGCTGAAGGATCTTAGACTCTCCTCCACTTTATCCATGACCGATGTTATTTCAATGCCGAAGTGCGGAGAAAAATAATTCGTGGTCTGTGAAATGCCGGCTTCAAAAGCATATATTTCTTTGATAGGCGCACCGTGCACACAGGCTATCGATATTGCCTTATATGCGGTCTTGGCGACCATGCGGTGCTCGACATGGTTGTCCATCGGCCAATGTATGAACACCATCTCCGGTCTAAAGTCAAGTATTATCTTCTCGAGCTTTTCGACCGTTTCACGGCTGTTGTCAAATATCCTTGCCTTGCGGTCGTCCATGATTATTTTATCGGCGCCGAGCAGTCTTGCCGCATTTATCTCCATTTTTCTCCACGCGTCAATGGTTTCATCGGAAAGCGACTGATTGTGTATTATGCAGGCAGGATTTACAAACAGCACCTCGCAGCCTTTAGCCGCCAGCAGTGCGGCAGTACCGCCGGCATTGTACTCGCAGTCGTCGTTATGAGCTCCAATCATCATTACCTTCATAAAAGCACCCCTTTTAATCAACAAATTTTACATTATCGCTGCCGAGAAGCTCTTTAAGGCACCTCAGCATAACATCATTCATCATGACCCACCCGGACCTTGGGGAAAGCAGTGCCGAGCTGCTGTCCTCCGGTTTTATTATAACGGGTGTATCGCCATCGAAAACATCCATGATCCTGCGTGCCTTTATATACCGCTCGCTGTCAATGGACGGGACCTTAAGATACAGTCCCCTTTTTATCTGCTTTTCAGACCTTCCGGCGCCGGCAGCAGTCTCATTGTCCTTTTTTACGGGTTCCAGCGACATGCAGATTATTTCCGCCGTGCCGTTTTCGTCCACCTGCACCCTGCCGGTTATCTTAAGCACCGCATTCGCGTTGAGCAGCGCGGCACTCCTTGCGTATATTTTCGGGAAAACGAGCACGCTCAGCGACCCGTACATATCCTCGACCTCGACTATCGCCATCGTTTCGTCGGATCTGGTCATTTTCTTTCTGACGCCCGATATCATGGCTATCATAGAAACGGTCTTGCCGTCAAGCCGCTGATTTTTCTCGGTATCGGTAAGATCGAACGACCGCGTAAGCCCGTTTTCGGAGCACGCCTTTGAATAAGAGGCAAGAGGATGTCCCGATATATACATTCCCGTGACCTGTTTTTCACCGGAAAGCAGCTCATACCGCGGCATTTCGTCGGTCGGCTTCATGGTAAAGGTGTCTTCCGGGCTATCCCCGGAGCCAAACAGGTCGAGCTGACCGCCTGCCGAATACTTTTTGACCGATTCGATGTGACCCAGCATGGGTTCCATATTCTGCAGAAGCTGTTTTCTCGGAAAACCGAAGCAATCAAAAGCGCCGCTTAATATAAGGCTTTCGACGGCACGCCTGTTAAGGTCGTTGCCATACATGCGGCTGCAAAAATCGTAAGGGGATTTAAAATCACCGTTTTCGCGTTCGCGTATCAGTGAATCGACCAGTCCGCCGCCTATATTCCTGACGGCAAGCAGTCCGAACCGTATGCCGTTCTGTCCTGCCGTGAACTGCCTTCCGCTGTCATTTACCGACGGCGGAAGTATTTTGATCTTATCCTTGGCACACTCGGCGATATACCTTGAAAACCTCGATGGGTTGTCCATAACGCTTGTGAGCAGCGCCGCCATATATTGCTTTTCAAAATGACATTTTAAATATGCGGTTATATACGCAACATACGCATACGCCGCCGCGTGTGACTTATTGAAGGCATACGAGCTGAACGCGCTCATTTCGTCGAATATCTCGGCGGCATCCTTTTCAGAGACGCCCCTTGCAACGGCGCCGTCACATATAGTATTGCCGTCCTTGTCCTTTTCGCCGTAAATGAACGACTGCCGCTCCTTTTGCATAACGTCGTGTTTTTTCTTTGCCATTGCACGCCTTACAATATCGGCGCGGCCTAAGGAATATCCTGCAAGAGTGCGGAATATCTGCATGACCTGCTCCTGATAAACTATGCACCCGTAGGTGACCTCAAGTATCGGTCTTAAAAGTTCGGTACGGTACTTTATTTTCTGTGGATTGTGCCTGTTTTCAATATATTTTGGTATCGAGTCCATAGGTCCCGGACGGTAAAGTGAGGTTATGGCTATAAGATCCTCGATTTTTTCGGGTCTGAAGGACTGCAGCACCCCTCTTATTCCGCCCGACTCAAACTGGAACACGCCGTCGGTTCTGCCTGCCGACATCATTTTCATCGTTTCTTTATCGTTTTCGGGTATTTTACTGACCGAAAATCCCGGCAGCTGGCTTGCCACCATTTTGCAGGTATCATCTATGACCGTAAGGTTGCGAAGCCCTAAAAAGTCCATTTTCAAAAGCCCCAGCTCGTCCAATGCCGTCATGGTATACTGCGTGACCGCCGCGCCTTCGTTTACGCTCAGTGGGACATATTCGTCTACCGGGCGGTCGGTTATTACCACCCCTGCCGCGTGTGTTGACGCGTGTCTCGGCATACCCTCGACCCTCATCGCCATGTCGAGCAGCCTTTTTGCCGTAGCGTCGGTCTGGCACATTTCCCTTAACTCCGGCGTTTTTTCAATAGCCTGTTTCAGGGTCATGCCAAGCTCACGCGGTATAAGCTTTGCTATTTTATCGCATGCGGCATACGGTATATCCATAGCCCTGCCGACATCCCTTACCGCCGCGCGCGCAGCCATTGTACCGAAGGTCACTATCTGAGCGACATGATCCGAGCCGTACTTTGATATTACGTAATCTATGACCTCCTGCCGCCTTATATAGCAGAAATCTATATCGAAATCCGGCATTGAAACACGTTCCGGATTAAGAAATCTTTCAAATATAAGGTCATATTTCAGCGGATCGATGCCGGTTATTCCTATGCAGTAGGCTACTATGCTTGCGGCACCCGAGCCTCTGCCGGGTCCCACCGGTATGCCGTGCGATTTTGCAAACATAACAAAATCGGCGACTATAAGGAAATAATCCACATACCCCATGCGTTCTATAACGCCAAGTTCATAGTCTATCCTTTTTTTGACCTCGTCCGGCAGTACCTCGCCATATATGCGCCGCGCGCCCTGCTCGCACTGCTCACGCAGGAATTCCGCATGATTTTTGTCGCCTATATCAAAGAACGGGAGTTTTATCTTGCCGAAATCAAAATCAAAATTGCATTTATCGGCTATTTCAAGAGTGTTTTTTATAGCTTCATCGGGGAACAGCTCCGCCATTTCGTCGCCGGTTTTCAAATAAAACTCGTCGTTTTCAAATTCAAGTCCTGTTTTTTCATTAAGCGTATGGTTCGTGCCTATGCAGATAAGCACCTTCTGAACCTCTGCGTCCTGCTTTTTCACATAATGTACATCATTAGTGGCGACAAGCGGTATACCGGTCTCCCTTGATATTTTTATTATCTGAGGATTTATCCTTTGCTGTTCGGCAAGTCCGTGATCCTGCAGTTCGAGATAAAAGTTGCCGTTTCCGAAAACGGAATTGTACCACTGCGCCTGTGTCTTTCCTCCGTCATAGTCTCCTGCCAAAAGCGCTTTCGGTATATCTCCCGAAAGGCAGGCGGACAGAGCGATCAGCCCGTCGCTGTGAGCCTCCAAAAGCTCGCGGTCTATTCTCGGCTTTGAGTAAAAGCCTTCTGTGAAGCTTTTTGAGACCATGTAAATGAGATTTTTGTAGCCGATATCGTTTTTGCACAGCAAAACAAGATGCGAATAGCTGCTGTCATATTCCTTTATTTTATCAAACCGTGTTCTTGGGGCTACATAGACCTCGCAGCCGATTATAGGCTTTATGCCGGCTTTTTTTGCCGCTTTATAAAAATCAACGCTTCCGTACATTACGCCGTGATCGGTCACGGCAAGAGCCTTCTGTCCGCAGCTTACCGCCGCGGCGATCAGTTCTTCTATCCTGCATGCACCGTCAAGCAGACTGTATTCGGTATGCACATGAAGATGTACGAAATCGGTCATTGCGTTGTTCCTTTCAAAATAATATTAAAGGTCAGCCGTCTTCCCTTGCCGCATCAATTATTTTTTTCAGCCTGTGATTCATGCCGGAGCGCGATATTTTACCGCCCGACAGCCTGCAAAGCTCGGTCAGCGACGCTTCCGGATTCTGCCGGCGCAGATCAGCCGCTTCGATCAGCTCGGGCGGCAAAAGGTATAGCTTGCCGGTGTTCTCAAGATGTTTTATGGCGTCCGTCTGTGCAAGAGCGGCATCGACCGTTTTTGATATGTTTGCGGTGTCAAAATTGTTCTGGCGATTGAGCTTGTTTCTCATGTCCTTTACGACCTTGACCTCCATAAGCTCAAGGCTGTAGCCTTCGGCACCGATATTTCCGAGCAGTTCTTCAATGACCGAGCTGTCATTGTAATAAAGCGCGGTAACACCGCTTCTCTGAGACCGTCTGGGTTTATGTCCGCACAGCTCAAGAAAAGCGGAAAACGCAAACGCAAGGGTCGGATCCTTTACCGCAAATTCAAGATGATAGCTTACTTTTGGATCGTTGACGCTGCCGCAGGCAAGAAACGCGCCGCGGATAAAAGCTCTCCTACAGCATGTCCTTTTGACAAAGTTGGGATTAAGTATCCAGTCCGACTCCTTGGCTTCATAAAAATTCACTATCCTGCTGCGGTCAGCCTCACCCGGCACATCGACCGTAGTGCCGCTGTTCAAAGCATGTACGCCGAAGCATATTTTAAGCAGCGACGCATAAAGCTCAGCCGTATCGCGGCTTTTTGTGCATATTCCTACACTCTGTCTGTTAAAAGACCGACCGAACAGCAGCAGTCCGTAACACTCGGCGGTCCTGCAGCATCCGGTCGGCTTTTGCCTGCAAAGCTCCGCCTTTAATTCCTGGCAGTACGAAGAATTATTCACGGTTTACTCCTTGGATATGTCGCGGTGATCCACCACCGCGCGATAATTATTAGCTTTGAGATGTTCATATATAAGCTCGGCAAAAACGACCGAGCGATGCTTGCCGCCGGTACAGCCTATTGCTATAACAAGCTGACTCTTGCCCTCCTTGCAGTAAAGGGGCACGGTGTAATCGATGAGCGCAAAAAGTCTTTTAGAAAGCTCCTTGGTCTCCGGCAGCGCCATTACAAAGTCCTTTACCGGAGCTTCAAGCCCTGTATGGCTTCTGAGGTTCTCAACATAAAACGGGTTTTTAAGGCACCTGACGTCAAAAACAATGTCAGCCTCTGACACACATCCGTATTTAAAACCGAACGACATGCACTGTATCGTCATTCCGTCGGTCATATTACCCAAAAAGAGGTTGGTTATACGTTCTTTGAGCGTAGACGTCGAGGTCATGGTAGTGTCTATTATATAGTCAGATATGTTTTTGAGCGGCTTCATCATTTCGCGTTCTTTTTTCACGGCTTCCGAAACGCTTATACGCGAGCCTGCCGACATCGGATGGCGCCGCCTTGTTTCCTTGTATCTTCTGATAAGCTTGTCGTCGCTTGCATCAAGGAAAAGTATTTTCAAAGGGCATCCGCTTTGCCGCAGTGATGTTATGGTTGGAATAAGCTCGCCGAACATCTTGCCGCCTCTTATATCGGTCACTATCGCGACCTTGCCGAGATCTGACTGTCCGCGCAGCGACAGCTCGGCTACCGGCTTTATAAGTGCCGGCGGTATATTGTCTATACAGTAAAAGCCGCTGTCCTCAAGCGCATTTGCCGCGACGGATTTTCCGGCTCCCGACATTCCCGTCACTATAAGCAGTTCCATAACTATCTCCTTTAAATCTTGTCGTCATCTTCCTATGAAAATGACCTCAGGCTCCAGCCTTACTCCGGTCTGCATCAGCACCTCTGCCGCCACCTTTTCTATAAGCCTTCTTATATCGTCACATGTTGCGCCGCCGGTATTTACAATGAATCCGGCGTGCTTTTCGCTTACCGCGGCACCGCCGACACTCGTACCTTTAAGACCGCACTGTTCAATGAGCGCCCCGGCAAAATACCCGGTCGGGCGCTTAAAGGTGCTGCCTGCGCTCGGCATATCAAGCGGCTGCTTTTGCCGTCTGCGCGCCATGTAATCATCCATTTTCGCCGATATTTCCGCTTTGTCAGCCGCTTTTAAATCAAAAACAGCCGACAGTATAACTTCCCTGTTCCCTTTGTAAACGCTTTCACGGTAGCCGAGCATAAGCTCATGCTTTTCTCTTTTTATGACCGTACCGTCTGTGTCAACCGATATGCAGCTTTCAATAACGTCCTTTATTTCTCCGCCGTACGCTCCGGCGTTCATATAGACTGCGCCGCCGATACTTCCCGGTATACCGTAAGCAAATTCCATGCCGCCAAGGGAGCTGTCCCTTGCCGCTGCCGACACTGCCGACAGCATTGCTCCGGCTCCGCAGATTATCTTTTCACCGCTTACAGTCACACTGCGGTCACAGTATTTTACGACCGCACCTTCTACTCCTTTGTCCGAAACAAGCAGGTTCGAACCGTTGCCTATAACGGTGAGCGGAACTAAGTACCTTTCTGCCAGCGGCAGCAATTTTGTCATTATTCCTGCATTTTCTACGGTTATGAACAGATCGGCAGGTCCGCCGACCGAAAAGCTTGTGTGCTTCGACATCAGCTCATTTTGTATGCAGGATGCTCCCAACGCTTCGACCGCTGCTTTAAATTCCGATAGTCTCAATGTCAGGAGCCTCCCTTTTGAAATCAAATTATCTGTAAAGATCGCCTATAAATGCCGCGCCGATTATACCGGCATTGTTGCCGAGCTGGGCGGTCTTAATAATGGTCTGCTTGTCAACGTTTTTGGAGAATCTCTCACGCTCCACATATTCTCTTACCGGAGCCGCAAGTATCTCTCCCTCTTTCGATATGCCGCCGCCTATGCAGACCATATCGGGCTGGAATATGTTTATTATGTTGGTCAGTCCGCAAGCCACATAATCGCAGTATTCCTTTACGACGCGCTTTGCGGTCTCGTCTCCTGACTTTTTACCCTGGAATGCCGTCCTGCCGTTTACATTGTCAAGGCTGCCGCCGGCGATCTCCCACATCTTGCTCTGCTTATCCTTTTGCATTGCCTCTCTCGTTTCACGGATAAGTCCGGTAGCCGAGGCGTATGCCTCCCAGCAGCCGTCACGTCCGCACGAGCAGTGCGCGCCGTCCTTTACTATCACTATGTGTCCCAGCTCACCGCCGGCAAAATTGGAGCCGGTAAGCATTTTACCGTCCATGATAACTCCTCCGCCGACACCGGTACCGAGCGTTATGGCTATGAAATCTTTTGTTCCCTTTCCTGCGCCTGCGATCATCTCACCGTATGCAGCGGCGTTGGCGTCATTTTCAAGGAAAACGCGCTTGCCGAGTCTGTCTTCAAGCATTTTGCCGAGTTTAGTGTTTGCAAATCCGAGGTTTGCGGAATAGCATATTTCGCCCTTCTCGGGATTTACGCTGCCGGGTGAGCCCACGCCGACCTCATTTATATCGTCTATTTTGAGTCCTGCGTTCTTTACTGCGGCAAGGGCGACCCTGCACATATTGTCGGCTATCATCTCTGCCGGAGCCGGACAGCCGGTCTTGTCGCTTGCAGAACCGACTATTTTGTAGTTTTCGTCCACCACGGCGGCGGCGATGTTTGTTCCTCCGAGATCTATTCCGAGATTATACATTTTGACCATTCCTTTCGATGTGTGACCTGAAAGTCACAGAAAAATATCGTTGTCCTCGTTCTTGTCCCTTTCATATTCCGGTATATCCTCAGACATCCCGAGGCGCTTGAGCAGCTCATACGCTGCATTGTATCCCATTTTCTTCTGGCGGTTGTTCATGGCGGCAACCTCGATTATGACTGCAAGGTTACGTCCCGGCTTTACCGGTATTGTCACCGACGGAACGTTGATACCCAGTATATCGGTGGTCTGATCCTCCAGTCCCATACGGTCGTACACCTTTTCCGACTGCCACTGTTCAAGATTTATAACAAGGTCTATTTTTGATGTAAGATTTACCGCGCCTATACCGAATATACGTCTGGCATTTATAATACCTATGCCGCGAAGCTCGATAAAATGACGTATGTTTTCCGGTGCCGAGCCAACCAGCGACCTTGACGACACGCGGCGTATCTCGACCGCATCGTCGGCTATAAGCCGGTGTCCGCGCTTTACAAGCTCTATAGCAGTTTCGCTTTTACCGACGCCGCTCTCACCCAGTATCAGCAGACCCTCACCGTACACCTCGACAAGAACGCCGTGACGGGTCACCCTCGGCGCAAGCTCGACATTCAGGAAGGATATCAGCGACGACATGAAGCTTGAAGTCGCATCCGAAGTTCTCAGCAGCGGCACGTTGTTTTTAAGCGCCGCATCCTTCATGAAATCACTGACCGGAAGATCCCTCGATATAATGACGGCGGCAGGCTTTTTACCGAAAAAGTCGCCCACCCTCTTTTTATATTCTTCATCCGAAAATCCGGTGAGGAATGCCTCCTCGCTTTTGCCTATTATCTGGATCCGTGCATTATCGAAATACTGATAAAATCCGCACAGCTGAAGTCCCGGTCGGTTGACCTCAACGTTTGAAATGTAAATGTTTTCCTCGGGCAACGGCATGACTATTGTCTCAAGCTTAAAGTTTTTAATTATTTTTGCCATTGATACGGAAAACGGCGAACTCATAACGCTTACCCCCTGTCCCTTAGCATCGTGCAAAATGCCTACAGTGTATTATACAATATTGTCTCCGATATTTAAAGAGTAAATTTCCCGAATTTCATGTTTTTTCATAAAATTGACCGATTGTTGTTGAAAAAGCTTTCAAAAAAATATATAATCAACTAAGACTGCGTATCGCAGTCATACATAAGGAGATTAATAACCGAAACGGAGTGCTTTATATGAAACTCGGAATAGTGGGTCTTCCGAATGTCGGAAAATCAACGCTTTTTAACGCAATAACCAACGCAGGCGCGCAGTCGGCAAACTACCCGTTCTGCACCATAGAGCCGAACGTCGGCATGGTGTCAGTGCCTGATAAAAGGCTGGACAAGCTGGCGGAAATGTATCATCCGGTAAAATTCACACCGGCAGTCATCGAGTTTGTCGATATAGCAGGACTTGTAAAGGGCGCCTCAAAGGGCGAGGGACTCGGCAATAAATTTTTGTCGCACATACGCGAGGTCGACGCTATAGTCCATGTCGTACGCTGCTTTGATAATGATGACATCATACATGTTGAAGGCTCGGTAGATCCCATACGCGATATCGAGACCATAAATCTTGAGCTGATACTGTCCGACCTTGAGGTGCTTGAACGCAGGCTTGACAAGGCCCAGAAGGCGCTCAAGGGCGACAAGTCGTACCAGACAGAGGTCGATTTTATAAAGCGGCTTATAAAGGAACTTGAATCAGGCAGGACCGCACGTTCGGTCGAAACGGACGACACGGAAGCCGCGATACTCAGCACCATAGAGCTGCTCTCGTCAAAGCCGGTCATATATGCCTGCAACATGAGCGAGGACGATTTTAAAAATAACATAGACACCAATGTCCGCTACAACAAGGTCAAGGAGATGGCTGCCGCCGAAGGTGCCGAGACACTGCCGATCTGCGCGTCACTTGAGGCTGACATTGCCGAAATGAGCGAGGAAGACAAGGAAATGTTCTTAGGTGAGCTGGGGCTTGAACATTCCGGACTCGACCGTCTTATAAAGACCTGTTATTCGCTGCTCGGACTGATATCCTACCTCACAGCCGGTCAGCCGGAGGTCAGGGCGTGGACAATAAAGAAGGGCACAAAGGCTCCTCAGGCAGCCGGAAAGATACACAGCGATTTTGAAAAGGGATTTATCCGTGCAGAGGTGGTCAGTTTTGACGATCTTATTGCATGCGGAAACGACGACAAAGCCCTTATAACCGCCAGGGAAAAGGGTCTGTTAAGAAGCGAGGGCAAGGAATACGTCATGCAGGACGGCGATGTTGTCCACTTCCTTTTCAACGTCTGATAATGTCTGCAATAAATATAAACATAAAAAACGCGCGCATGGCAATATTGCCATGCGCGTCTTTTTAACATCTTACATTGTAAAAATAAATTTTAGTTTATAGTTGAATAGCATTCGTATAATTAATTGACAGACTGAGCCGAACGAGCCTTGAGTGTCCTGCCGCGTCGATTCAATACATATATTTACATTTTCAGACACTGCATCATGAGGCACAGGGACACTGTCGTCATTCCGCGGTCACAAGATCTTTGAGCTTTTCATATGTAGCGTCGCCTATGCCGCTTACATCAAGCAGCTGCTCGGTCGAGGAAAAGCGCCCGTGTTCATTGCGGTACTTAATTATGGCTTCAGCCTTTTTCTCGCCTATTCCGGGCAGTGAGATAAGCTGCTCGACCGTTGCGGTATTCAGATTTATCTTCCCACCTGCTGCCGGCACCGATGCCGTACCGTCCGAACTGTCGCCGCCGTCCGACGGCAGGTTACTTACCTGCTCGTCATATGATGATTTGTACTCCGGCTTTGATGATGTTACATACTGAAAAGAGCCGTCGCTCTGAGGCTCTTTTACATCTATCCTTTCCATGTTGAAGGCAAAGGACACGATTATTATTGCGAAAACAACAAAAACCGCAAACAATATTATCTTTTCTACAATGTTTGATTTTTCGGACATGTTTCTCACCGAATATGACCGGGGCGAAATGCGCCCCGGTCTGTTGACTAATCAAGAATATAAACATTTACCGTCCTGCGGCCGAATGAATAACATTCACCACGGGTGTTGAATCTGAGATCAACCATCGTGCCGCTGCCGTTATAGGCAAAGCCGCCCGTATCAGCCGCGACCGCATAGCCGTAGACATATTTTCCGTCGGCAGAAACGATATACATTTTCGTACCGTACGGTATCTGATTGGGATTTACCGCTATATAGCCCGGCTGCGCCTTGACGCCGGTAGCACAGTAGGTGCCGCCGTAATACGCTGTGGCTTTTCCGGTCAGAACATTTTTATATGACACCGGTATGCCGTTGGCATCAAGCTCAATAGGCTTCGAGGGCACAAGCGTAGATATGCATTTTACATCCTCACTTGTCTTTACAGCTGCGGCTGAACTGTAAACGCGGCGCGTGCCTATAGTCTCTATCTGAGGCGTCGCCTTAAGGGTGACAGTCTCGCTCTCAATTTCGCTTTCGGTTATCACACCGTCCACTCTCTTGATCTTGTAAACTATCTCCTTCTCGCCGTTTTTGCCCTTGGTAACGGTAGATTTGCCCTTTTCAAGCTGATCGCTGTAAACGGTCTTATAGCCGAATTTTACGGTCTGCTTGACTGTCTCGTATGTGTATTCTACAACACATCTTTTTGCCATGCTGACTCCGGGAACGGAATCATCGCTCAAAACACCGCCGCTTGCGGCACCGACGCCTAAGAGCAGCTCGTCGGTATAGGATCTTACGCTCTCGCTTATCTTGGCAGCCGCAAGAAGCGCATCTTCATTTACTGTGGTGGAATAGGTGCGGTCGACAGTGATAATATTGCTGCCGCTGTCGCTTAAATCCGCTGCATCGTTTGTGCCCAACTGTACTCCTGCGAGCTCAAGCACCTGCGACATATCGTCGGCATAGGTAGAAACCTTATAGGTGCTGTCTCCGTCGAGTATGGTATAATCCTTGATCATACCCGACCCGACCGCCACGGCGATGACCGAGAGCAGACAGAGCGCCATTCTGAGCGCGATTTTGGGTGATACCATTTTCGCTGCACAAACGGCCTTTTTTATAAAGCTTACTAACATTCAAAAACCCCTTATTTTTGACCGGCTGTTCCGGCCCCTCCGACTGATTAAAATTTTGTTACATTTAATCGGTCGGATTTAATGTTTACACATAAGTATACGCCCAAAGTTCCGGCGTCAAAACAAATTATATGACATTTTTCCGATAAGTCAACCCCTCGGTGTGCATATCGTTTGTGCAATATGACGAAAACCGGCTTTTAAATTGGGCGAAAAACATGTTACAACATTGTAATTTTTTCAAAATACGAGGTTTTCTGAGGGGTGCAGCTCCCTCAAAAGTTGTGCAAGCATACAATTTTTTGTGAACATTATTCACAAAATAGCGGTTTTATAACGTTTTTGACCCGAAAAAGCCTTAAAAAGGCTGTTTTTGAGGTTCAATTCCCATAAAATGCGGTTTTAAAGGGCTGTTTTGTAACCATTTTAACAGTAATTTAACAGTCATTTTATGATTTTTTCAGCATCATTTACGCATTTTTCTATGAATTCATCCATGAATTCGCCGGACAAATAGACCGGATCGCTGCCCTTCGGGATAGCGTTTGAGACTATCATATCACGCCAGACAAGTACATTTTCAGCCCTCACCGTACCTATCGAAAGAGGCTTTGCGCGGCTGAGTTCCAAGAGCGTATTTCTGCCCCAGGAAGTGCCCCTTTCCTTCGCTTCAAAACCGTATATCTCCTGCCAGCGGCGCTCCTTGAAATCTTCCTTTTTCACACCGTTTGCAGCCATAATAAGGTACAGTCGTTTGTCAAAGCTTCTGTCCCACACTATATCGGTAATGATATGCATTATGTATCCGAAAAGGTACGCTTTATCCTCAAAATCACGGTGCGCTTTCAAGAATTCCTCTGCGTTTTGCTGCCAGATATCAAGATCCGCATCACGCAGATGTGCAGGCCAGCGCAGCGACTTTGCGGCATGCCCGTTTATGTTCACCGAATCGGGGCATACGCTGCCTAAGTAAAACTGCTCCCGTGGCAGGCGGAACCTGCTCCGGTCTAAGAAAGCATATGCCGCCTTCAGATGCGTTATGGGACCGGGCATAAAATCACCCCTTAAAAAATAACAGGCAGAGGCACACATGTTCGCCCCCGTCTGTTATTTTACTTCACATGAGCCGCTTTGTCAACACACTACGCCTTTTCGTGCACGCCGGTTATCGAATAAGCCACCCATTCGGCAATGTTGGTGGCATGGTCGCCTATTCTCTCAAGGTATTTGGCGATCATAAGCAGATCAATCCCGTATTCGCCTTTGGCACCGTCGCGTGAGACCAGCTCAATCAGTTCCTTTTTCATTTTGATGAACCAGCCGTCGACAATATCGTCATATTTCATGACCGCATGTGCAAGGCCGAGATCCCTTTGTACAAAGGAGGTAACACTGTCGGTGACCATTTTCACTGCCTCACATGCCATTTCCTTCAGGTCCTTCTCGCTGCCGTTCCTGCCGCCCATTTTGAGCACATACTGCGTTATTTCGGCTATATCGGACGCCTGATCGCCTATCCGCTCCATATCCGATATCATTTTAAGTGCCGACGATATTTCCCTGAGATCCTTTGCCACAGGCTGCTGTTTAAGCAGCAGCTGCATACAAAGACGCTCTATTTCGCGTTCCTTTTCGTCTATTTCAGAGTCAACCGCAAAAACCTTTTCGGTCAGAGCCGCATCGTTTTCGGTCAGCGCTCTTATGGCAAGCGATATTGCTTCCTCGCACATGCTGCCCATTGTAACCAGCTCGTTGTGCAGATCTTTAAGCTGCTCGTCGAAATGTGTTCTCATTATCCGAACCTCCCCGTGATATAGTCCTCTGTCCTTTTATCCTTGGGCACTGAAAACATTTTATCCGTATCTCCGAATTCTATTACCTCTCCGAGCAGGAAAAATGCGGTCTTGTCGGATATACGGGTCGCCTGCTGCATGTTGTGGGTAACTATTACTATTGTGTACTGTCCGCGCAGCTCGGTCAGCAGATCCTCTATTTTAGAAGTGGATATAGGATCGAGTGCCGAGGTCGGCTCGTCAAGGAGCAGTACCTCAGGCTCAACGGCAAGCGCCCTCGCAATGCAGAGCCTCTGCTGCTGACCGCCCGAAAGCGCAAGAGCGCTCTTCTTAAGGCGATCCTTCACATCGTCCCAAAGGGCAGCCTTCACAAGCGAGCTTTCAACTATCTCGTCAAGCTTTGCCTTTGAATGTATACCATGGGTGCGCGGTCCGAATGCAACGTTGTCGTAAACGCTCATAGGAAACGGATTCGGCTTCTGAAAGACCATGCCTACCCTTTTACGCAGAGCGCTTACGTCCATGTCCTTATATATATCGGCGCCGTCAAGTGTTATTGTTCCCGTTATCCTGCAGTTTTCAACAAGGTCGTTCATTCTGTTGAGTGTTTTGAGAACGGTCGATTTTCCGCAGCCCGACGGTCCTATGAATGCAGTTATTTCCTTTTCCGGAATTTCAAGATCTATTCCCTTTATCGCCTTGAAGTCTCCGTAATAAAGCTCCAGTTTCTTTATATCTATTTTTCCCATACTCTTTTTTCCTCACCGCTTTGCTATTTTGTGTGCTATAAGACCGGAAAGTCCGTTTATAAGAAGCACCATTACTATAAGGATGACCGCCGTCGCGTATGCCTGACCGGTATAAAGTCCCTCGGTCATGAGGCAGTACATGTGCACCGCAAGCGTCCTTGCGCTGTCGGTCAGCTTCTGCGGCACCGCAGCCACCGTACCCGATGTGAATATCAGCGCCGCCGTTTCGCCCACTATTCTGCCTATCGATAATATCACGCCCGATAAAATACCGGGCACTGCCGACGGCAGGACTATTTTGAATATCGTTCTCAACTTTCCGGCACCGAGGCCGTAGCTGCCTTCACGGTACGAGTCTGGCACTGCGATGAGCGCCTCCTCGGTAGTGCGTATTATTGTCGGCAGCACCATTATAGCAAGGGTAAGCGCACCGGCTATAAGGGAGTTCCTCCAGCCGGTCGCGATCACGAACGCGAGATATCCGAACAAACCGAAAACTATCGACGGTATTCCCGAAAGCGTTTCGGTCGTTATTCTGATGACCGAAACAAGCTTTGAACCGCGTTTTGCGTACTCAACAAGATAAACCGCCGATAAAATTCCGACCGGCACGGCTATGATCAGGGTCAGCACGGTCATTATAAGCGTGTTTATAATAGCCGGCATCATGGAAAGGTTTTCCGAATTATAGGTAAATTCGAACATTTCCAAAGAGAGGTGCGGTATTCCCTTTATAAGGATATAGGCGACTATAAAGAGCATTGCACCGACCGTTATGACTGCCGCAAGGATTATCAGTATAAAAACTATAAATGATAACGGGTGACGGCAGCGGTCCTTTAAAGCTTTTTTCATACCTTTACCGCCTTTCTCTTGATAGCGGAGAAGCAGAGGTTAATAGCAAGGATAAAGACAAAAAGTACAACAGCCGTTGCTATGAGCGCCTCACGGTGAAGCTCTGCGGCATACGCCATTTCAAGAACGATATTGGCGGTAAGAGTTCTGACGCCGTCGGTAAGCGATTTCGGTATGACCGCCTGGTTTCCGGCAACTATCACGACCGCCATAGTCTCGCCTATCGCCCTGCCTATTCCGAGTATCACGCCTGACAGTATTCCCGATCTTGCCGCCGGGAACACGGCTCCGAAAATGCTGCGCTCCTTGGTGGCTCCGAGTGCCAGAGCGCCTTCATAGTACATATCGGGCGCTGCCCTCAGTGACGACTCCGCAGTGCTTATGATGGTCGGAAGTATCATAAGCCCTAAAAGTATTGAAGCCGTCAGCACACCCTTGCCGCTCGTACCGAGAAGATCCTGTATAACCGGCACTATCACGACAAGTCCGAAAAATCCGTAGACTATCGAGGGTATTCCTGCAAGCAGATCAATGGCAGGCTTTACTATCTTATATATCGGTGCCGGACAGTAGTAGACCATAAACACCGCCGTAAGTATTCCTATCGGCACACCGACCACAGCGGCTCCGGCAGTAACATATATACTGCCTATTATCATCGGAAGTATGCCGTAAACACCCTTTGACGGGCTCCATTCCGTACCGAGCAGGAATTTGAATACCCCTATTTTCCCCATTGCCGGTATACCGTTCACAAACATAAACAGGCATATTGCCGCAACCGCCGCGACGCTGACGCAGGCACAAATAAGGAAACAGTATTTCATAATCTGTTCCTTTATGTTTCTCATATCCTCACTTCTTTCTTGCACTGATACCGCCGACAGTTACCTGCCGGCGGTGCTGACTCTTGCCGTTTATTTTGCAAGACCGTCCCAAGAGGTCGTTTCACCGAGGAATATTGACCTGATCTGTTCTGAGGCAAGTCCGTCGACCGTGTTGGAATTATTGACTATTACCGCTATTCCGTCGGTCGCCATTTTGTGAGCCTTTATCTTTGCCGACTCACTGCTCTTGAGCTCTCTTGATGACATTCCGATATCGCACACGCCCTCGATTGCCGAGTTGATGCCTGCCGACGATCCGGTCTGCTGTATCTGTACCTTGACATCAGGGTTAAGCTTTTTGTATTCATCGGCTATGGCGTCCATGAGCGGTCCTACAGAGGTTGAACCGTCAAGCACTACCGTTCCGGTGAGTCCTGAAGATTTATAGCTGTCGGATGTCTTGACGCTGATGTAGCCCTTCTTGGTAACGATAGCCTGACCTTCGCTGCTCATTATGAACTTTACGAAATCAGCCGCGACATCGCTTAACTTATCGTCGTTGTAAACGAGGTTGAAAGGACGCGCCACCTTGTATGTGCCGGCTTCGATGTTTGCTACTGTCGGCTCTGCTCCGTCAACCTTTATGGCTTTGACGTCGCTTGAGAGCGACCCGAGTGACACATATCCTATTGCATTTTTGTTTCCGGCAACCGTGGTCATCATGACCGATGTACTGTTTGTTGCCTCGGCTGTTTTTACGATGTTGTCGTTTCCGTCGCCGTCTACTATGCCGAGCAGTTCGACGAACGCGCCTCTGGTTCCGCTGCCTTCCTCACGGGTTATGACGCTGATGGTACTGCCTGATGATTTGCCGCAGGCACACAGCGCGGTCAAGATTACCGCAAAGAGAGTCGCAATACTTAATATTCTTTTCATTTTGTTTTCCTTCTTTCTTAATTTCTGTCCCCATTATAATTCTTCCCTGTAAAATCGTAAGTCTTACTGTTGTTAAGATTTATTTTAATTTTCAGCCGCATTGTTAAATTTCTTTACAAAAGAAAAAACGACCCGGTCAGACCGGATCGTTCCTTTTATGATCATCATATTATATTGAATAGCGTTCGCTGTATTCCTCATACAGTCTGCCGAAGCTGCCCGTACCGTCGGACCTTATATTATTAAGGTATTCGTGGGTCTCAAACGTTCCGTGCTTTGACTCAAGCACCGCAACCGCAACATTCGAGCAGTGGTCGGATACTCTCTCGTAGTTTGTAAGAAGATCGGTCAGCACAAAGCCCAGCTCAATGGTGCAGTTGCCCTTCTGAAGACGCTCGACATGGCGGTTCTTGATTTCAGAAATCAGCTTATCTATAACCTGCTCCAGCGGCTCGACCGACGACGCAAGCTGAACATCGCTTGTTTTAAATGCTTTTGCGGTCATATCGAGTATCTCATGCAGTGCAGCCGACAGCTTTTCTATCTCAGCCTTTGCCTCATGCGAGAATACGATACCCTTATCATGCATTTCGCGCGCCACGCCCACAAGGTTTTCGGCATGGTCGCCTATTCTCTCAAAGTCGTTTATGGTGTGCAGTATTTTTGCGATACGCTTTGAGTCGGAATCCGACGCTCCTCTCTTTGACAGCTTGACCATATATGTACCGAGCTGATCCTCGTAAATATCCAGCTTGCCTTCCATTTCGGTGACGGCATCGGCGGTCTTTTCATTATAATTGTCAAGCAGTCCCATCGCATCCGAAAACGCCTTTCTCGAAAGCTCGCACATTTCGCAGTCAACATCAAAGGCGTTGGCGACGGCGAACGACGGAACGGTGCTTATAAGACGCTCATCAAGCAGCGTGCCCTTGCTGCCCTTGCCCTTTTTGTCACGCACGATGAAGTTTGCAAGCTTTTCAAGCTGTTTTGTGAAGGGCATAAGCACGGCAGTCGTAACAACATTGAATATACTGTGGCACACGGCTATCATAAACGGATTTATCGCCATATGCGTAAACGAAAAATCAAACACCGCGTCAAGTATGCAGAAAGGAATGAGGCATATCAGGGTGCCTATTATATTGAATGAAAGATGCACCGCGGCAACCTTTTTTGCGTTTTTGCTGACGCCGATGCTTGATATCAGAGCCGTCACGCAGGTGCCTATATTCTGTCCCATTATAATAGGAAGCGCCATTCCGTAGGTCACGCCGCCGGTCATTGAAAGTGCCTGAAGAATACCGACCGACGCGGCAGAGCTCTGGATTATACCGGTAAATACCGCGCCGACAAGCACGGCAAGCACAGGATTGCTGAAAGCGGTAAGTATGTGTGTAAACTCCGGCATATCGGCAAGCGGAGCCATAGAGTCAGACATAAGCGTCATTCCGTACATAAGCACGGAAAAGCCTATCAGTATGTTTCCGGTATTCTTTGTTTTCTGCTTTTTGCCGACCATCATCATAATGATACCGACAAGGGCAAAGACCGGAGAGAAGTTTTCCGGCTTTATTATTTTCAGCAAGAACACATCCGAGTCTATTCCGGCAAGACTGAGTATCCATGCCGTCAGGGTTGTTCCGATATTGGAGCCCATAAGTATGCATATGGTCTGTCCGAACTCGAGTATACCGGAGTTTACAAGACCGACCAGCATAACGGTCAGAGCGGATGACGACTGTATGGCAATTGTTATCGCCGCACCGAAGCACATTGCAAGGAACCTGTTTGAAGTCACCTTTTTAAGGGTACGCTCCAGCTTTCCCTTTGCCATCTTTTCCAGTCCGCCCGACATTACGTTCATTCCGTAAAGGAAAAACGCCAGACCGCCGAGCAATGTTATTACCGAAAATATATCCATCGGTCTACTCCTCATACAATGCTGTAATTATTTGTTTATTGTCATATGTACCGAAAATCACACTGTGTTCAATGCTAACATGCCAATGTAAAATCGCTGTCATGTCAATGTTAAATCTGTGTAAAATCGCCGTGCGGCGACCTTTGTACGGTCTATTTACTAATCAAGCAGCGCTTTGAGTATGCAGTCGGCTGTTGAACGGTTGTTGGCTATCGGTATATCGTAGACCTGTGCAATACGCAGCAGCGCCTTTACGTCGGGATCGTGCGGCATTGCGGTCAGAGGATCCGAGAAAAATATAATTATGTCTATCTCTCCGCCTGCGACCTTGGCGCCGATCTGCTGATCGCCGCCGAGCGGACCGCTCAGATATCCGTGTACCGGCAGAGCCGTTGCCTCGGTCACGCGCATTGCAGTCGTTCCTGTGCCGCAAAGGAAATGATGCGAAAGTATCTCCCTGTTTACCGTGCACCATTCAACCAGTTTTGCCTTCATGTTATCGTGCGCTATGAGTGCTATTCTTTTTGTTCCCATAATTACTCCTTTATTTTAAAAGCATATTCTTATCGATGTACCCTTTCCAAGCTCGCTCTCGACCGAAAGGGTTGCGCCCAAAAACTTTGCGCCGTGCTTTACTATCGACAGTCCGAGTCCCGTTCCGCCTATTTCCTTTGAGTGGCTTTTATCCACGCGGAAAAACCTTTCAAATATGCGGTCGATATCCTCTTTCGGTATTCCTATGCCGGTATCCGACACACAAAGCTCGACGCCGTCAACAAACTGTGTGATCGATATTGAGACCTTACCGCCGTCGCGGTTGTATTTCACGGCGTTATCGCAGAGGTTGAAAACTATCTCCTCGACTATCTGCTCCACGGCGTTGATTTTTATGTGGTCGCCGTGAAGCTCAAATGTCACGTTCTTTTCCGTGGCAGCCATTTCAAGCTGCGACATGACCGCCTCGCAGACCTCATAAAGATCGACCTGCTCGAATTTCACCGGCACATCGTTGCCGTCAAGCTGCGACAGCTTGATTATATCCCCGACAAGGGTAATAAGCCGCTGCGACTCATCATATATCTTGCCCGCGAACCGCTCAACATCCTCCTTTTTGGCTATTCCGTTCTTGATTATCTCGGCATATCCCGAAATGGAGGTAAGCGGAGTTTTAAGTTCATGCGATACATTCGCCGTAAAATCGCGCCGCATTGCATCCTGCCGGTCGTGCTCAGCCCTCTGATCGCTGAGCTGCTTTGCTATCTGCACATTTTGCGTTTCTATTCTGTTTATAAGCGGCTTCAGCTCGGCATAAACGCCGTCGCTCTGCGGATCCTCAAGGTTGATTGCATTGATAGGTGCGGTAACGGTCTTGGAAACATGCATTGAAAGCAGCAGAGACAGCACAACCTCGGTCGCAAATATTATAGGTATCACCCACCAGACGCCTTTAAGCAGCGTCAGTACGCCGGGCTGCTCATCGGACAGACGCAGCACGCTGCCGTCGTCAAGCTTCAGCGCATAGTATACCGTTTTTTCCTTCAGCGTCTCTGAAAAGCGCTTTGATACGCCCTCGCCGTTTTTCAGCGCTTTTTCAATCTCATCGCGGTCGGAGTGATCATTCATTGCGGCTGCATCGGCTCCGGTATCGAACAAAACGGTGCCGTCATTTGATATAAGCGTGACGCGGTGCTCCGATCTTACGGCTTCGCTTTTGTCGCCGCTTTCTATCATTCCGGCTATGACCGAAGCCTCAGACCTCATGCTTGCGATATAATCAATGTTGTAAACATGATAAAACAATGCAAATACCAGCACCAGAACAGCCATAGATATAAGTGCCGACACAAGCATGACACGTCCGAAAATAGCGCTGCTCAGCTTCTTCATTTCTCATCACCGGATATCTTGTAGCCTATGCCGCGCACGGTCTCTATAAGGTCCCCTGCCTCGCCCAGCTTCTGCCGGAGCGTTCTCACATGGACATCCACCGTTCTGCTTTCGCCGTCAAAGGAGTATCCCCATATTTTATTGAGTATCTGATCCCTCGTCAGCACAACATTTCGGTTTTTGAGCAGCATACACAGCATTTCAAATTCCTTCAGCGTCAGAGCAATGCTTCTGCCGTTCACGGTCACTATATGCTTGTCCGGGCATACATAAAGGCAGCCGACGCTGTACTCCGACTGTTCCTTCTGCGTATTGCTTCTGCCCCTGAGTCTTGCCTTGACCCTTGCTACAAGCTCCATCATGCCGAACGGCTTTGCTATGTAATCGTCGGCGCCCTTTTCAAAGCCCTTGACCTTGTCGATCTCAGAGCCCTTGGCTGTCAGCATAATGACCGGTATGTTCTTCGTTCTGTCAGAATTTTTAAGACGTTCGAGGATTGTCAGCCCGTCCTCCTCCGGCAGCATTATATCAAGCAGTATAAGGGACGGCAGCTCATGATTCAGAGCCGCGTAAAATTCCGACGGACGTTCAAAACCTGCCGACTTAAAGCCGGTGCTGTTAAGTGTATATATCACAAGCTCGCGTATATTGTTGTCGTCTTCCACAAGATATATCATAAAAAACACCTCCGACAAATTCCGCTGATTTCATTATATAGCACTTACCTTGTAAAGACAAAACCTTTTTTGTTAAATCTAAGTAAAAAAATATCTTGCCAAAATTTGTAAAATTCACAATTTATACATATAATATATGTTCTAAACGTGGTACAATACAAAAAAATACATTTGAGGTAGTTATAATGACCAAAATTACAAATGATATCTATTACGTCGGAGCAAACAGTTATAGTGTCGATCTTTTTGAGGGACAGTTTGAGGTCCCGAAGGGCATGGCTTACAATTCCTACATTATAATGGATGAAAAGACGGCTGTGTTTGACACCGCCGACGCTATTGTGACCGACCAATGGTTCTGCAACGTCAAAGAGGCTTTGGGCGACAAAGAGCCGGACTACATAATAGTCCAGCATATGGAACCGGATCATTCCGCAAATCTTCTTGATTTCTGCAATAAGTACCCTAAAGTCACAGTTGTTTCATCGGCAAAGTCATTTGCTATAATGAAGAACTTTTTCGGAACCGATTTTTCCGACAGGCGCCTGATAGTCGGTGAAGGGGACAAGCTGTCACTGGGACGGCATGAGCTGACCTTCATAACCGCGCCTATGGTGCACTGGCCTGAGGTTATCGTTACATACGACAGCCTTGAGAAAACGTTGTTTTCCGCCGACGCCTTCGGAAAATTCGGAGCTATTGCCGACGACGACGAGGACTGGGCATACGAGGCAAGAAGATACTACTTCGGAATAGTCGGAAAATACGGTGCACAGGTGCAGTCTCTCCTTAAAAAGGCTGCCTCGCTTGACATTCAGAGGATATGTCCGCTGCACGGACCGGTGCTTGACCGAAAGCTCAAAAGATATTTCGATCTTTACAACACATGGTCGTCGTACGAGGCTGAGACCAAAGGTATCCTTATAGCATACGCCTCGGCATACGGCTATACCGCGGAGGCTGCGCTGACCCTTGCCAAGCAGCTGCTTGCCGACGATTTCATAAATATATCCGTCCTTGATATTTCAAGGGACGACCAATCGGAGGCGATATCCGAAGCCTTCCGCTATGACCGTCTCGTGCTTGCCGCATCCACCTATAACGGAGATGTTTTCCCGACGATGAGGGATTTTCTGAACAGGCTTGTCGAGCGCGGCTACAAAAAGCGCACGATAGCGCTGATCCAGAACGGTTCGTGGGCGCCCTGCGCCGCCAAGGTAATGCGCCAGATACTGGAGCCATGCCGTGAGTTAAATTTCCTTGATACCGTCATCACAATAAACTCGGCTGTAAACGACGAAACAAGAGAACAGCTCCAGGTTCTCGCAAAAGAGCTTGAAGCATTGGGCAGACCGGAATACTGATCACGGATGCAGCACCGGTAAGCCGTAAATATTATCAGCGAAAATAAAAAACAGACCCACAAAAGCCCTGCGGTTTTTGTGGGTCTGTTTTTAACACAAACGCATTATACCGTTAAATTTTAGTTTATGAGCTTAAGAAACCGAAAATTCAATTGTGCATTTGTAGGGAACGACCTATGTGTCGTTCCGCGCGGTTTCATTAGGT
>UQDO01000024.1 GCA_900539855.1 uncultured Oscillospiraceae bacterium | reverse complement strand
GGACTTTTTAATAAAAATGACAGCGAAAGCGTTACGGAAACCGTTGACAGCGAAATGCAGACATATGACTACACATCGGATATTGAAAGCAAAACAGAGGAGCTGTTGTCCATGGTTGACGGAGCAGGCAGAGTGCAGGTAATGATAACCTTTGCGTCCGAAGGTGAAACGGTCTATGCAGAGGAAAAGAAAAAAAGCACATCACAGATGGACGAAAATGCGGAAATAGGCGACAACAGAAAAACAGATTCGCAGACAGAGGAGAATACAATAGTTATGTCAAATAATGGTGACGGCAGCACATCACCTGTTGTTATAAAGGAAAATTCGGCAGAGGCAGCCGGAATAGTTATCATAGCGGAAGGCGGTGACGACGTAGTAGTTAAGGACTCGCTTATTCGTGCTGCACAGGCACTTTTTGATGTGCCGGCTAATAAAATAGCTGTGTTCAAAATGAAATAAAAACAGGAGGCAGAACTATGTTTGCATTAAAAAGAAATCAGATAGTTGTTACTGCTCTGGCAATTATGATTGCCGTTGCGGGCTATCTGAATTTTACGGAGGCAAAATCGGCGGAAACAAAGGCAGTCGATATTAATGAAGCAACTGATTATGAGGCTTTGCTCAATGATGACGGTTCGATTTCCACTCTTGCGGATGATACCGACGGAGTTGAGCTTGCGTTGGGAGATACGGTAAACACAGATAATACGGAAAATGCAGACGGTACATATTCGGTTGCAGAGGACGACACCGGAGCGGCAATATATGTAAGCACAACACCGGACACATATTTTGTCCAGGCAAAGCTTGACCGTGAGCAGTCCAGAGCAAGCCAGAAACAGATGCTTACCGAAATGATAAACAACGAAAATCTTGACCAGGCGAAGAAACAGGAATGTGCCGACAATCTTCTTGAAATACAGCAGAGAATTGAAAAGGAAACAGCGGCAGAGGCAATGATTGAATCAAAGGGCTTCAGTGAGGTATATGTAAGGATAGACGATAATACCGTTGATGTGGTTGTGAATAAAAGTGAGCTTACGGATTCCGAGCTTGCACAGATAATGGATATAGTAACAAGAAAGACGGGAATGAAGGAAAGCCAGATAAGGATAAGCCCGTTGAAAAGCAGTTCAAAGGAAAACAAAAAACAGTGATATAAATTAAGCCTGAATCGGAAACGGTTCAGGCTTTTGGCGTTATATATTTGTATATTTTTTCTTTCCATGCGGCTGTGAGCCTGTCCTCCGACCATGCGGCATTTGCCGGACTTGTGGACGGAAGCTTTACAGCGGCACGTTTGGTTGACGGATAGCAATACTTCATATAGAGCTTGTGCGATGTTGCTCCGTTGCAGAAAACGGCCTTTATGTCGGCATAGGATAAAATAAGGTTTATGTCCGACGGAATTACATTTTTTATACTGCTGTCGCTTGAGCCGATTATGTCACAGGAATGTATTGTGTCCCATAAAGCAATGTCGTTTTGGAGAAGAAAGGCTTTCTTTTCAGGTATGGACATCGGTTTTTCGCATTCGAAAATGCGGCTTATAACGGACCAGAATCGGTTTCTCGGGTGTCCGTAAAAAAAGCCTTCCTCACGGGATTTTACAGATGGGAAGGAGCCTAATATAAGAATTTTTGAGTTTTCGGTATATACCGGATCAAAGGTATGTGTAAGATGCTGGTATCTGCTTTCGTCGTGCATGGTTGTACCTCGGAATATAAATATTAAAAAAGCTCTGCACAAATGCAGAGCCAAGCTAAAGATGGGACTCGAACCCACGACCTGCTGATTACGAATCAGCTGCTCTACCAACTGAGCCACTCTAGCACCGACCCTATGATTATAGCAACTTTTCAGTATTAAGTCAAGCAAATTTTAAAAAATACAGGTGTACAATGGATAATTCAATTAAGAGGACAAATGTTGCGATAAATTTACGCAACATAAGAAAAAAGCACAACATGACGCAGGAGGCTGTTGCCGACAAGCTCGGCATAAAGCGCAACACATATGCGCGCTATGAGACCGACACAGTACCGCCGCTGAGCGTTCTCACAAAGCTTTGCGAGCTGTTTGCGATAACCACCGATGAGATTTTGAGACCAAGCACTGATTATATGAGCAGGGTTCAGAGCAGACCGCAGTCTGCCTTCACCTTTTCCACATATAAGGAGTATCCTATAAGAACTATAGACAACGCAGAGATGCTTGAAAAAATGAAAGAAAAATCATCTGACAGGCATTTAGCCGATGCAAGATTTATTGACATGACCGACGATGAGGTTACCATGGTAGAATGGTATCGGTCGCTGTCAGACGAGCAGAAGGACGCGGTAAAGAAGCTCTTCAATCTGGATTGATATTAGTCTCTGCATAGCGTTATAAGCGGCAGGAAAATGCGTATTTCGCCCGGGATTTTGCACCGGTTCCGGAATACAGTAAAAACAAAAGCATTGGTACGGCGGCAGCGGAGCGATCCGTTGTCGCCGTATTAGCTTACAGCGCAGTAAAGTGATGATCTCAATATATTCATTAAGCAGGTGATCTTATGCACATATCATCCGGGAAAGAAACGGTAATAGTGAGGGGCATGAGACCGGAAGAAAACTGGTGGGGCAAATATCAGTTCCCAAGGCCTTACCGTTTGAGTGACGGTATTGCAGTATCGGTACATGTTGAGGACGACACCATAATAACAACAGGCAATCCGACGAGGTGGTTCAAATCCCGTGACAACGGCGAAAGCTGGGAAGAAATGCCCTCATATAACCCCGCAAAGTGCGGTCTGCTCCTTCCAAACGGCGACAGAATTTATTTCCCGATAGAGGGCGGAACCGATGTAAGTAATTATAAGTTTCCGGAATACGGTTTGCTTACACCGGATTATGATTTCACTAAAAAGGCTCCCGAAGGCGAGATGCCGATACAGGACGGCGTGACCGCCTGGTGGTGCGGCGCGGTCATAAGGGCATATAATTCCGACAGATTGCCCGAAAGTCTTTCGCATAAGGAATGGCACATTATAAGAATACAAGCCGAAAGCGGCAAAGAAATAAAAGAGACCGTCCCGGTTAACTGGAAATATCTCACAAGAGTAGTGTTTGATCAGGGAAGTAAAAAGGTAATGAAACCGATTTACCCGAGAGGTACACCTAAATTGGGACCTGACGGTGCAATATGGGTAAGCGCCTTTTCGGGTGAGGGACACCTAAATCCCGAAAACGGGAATTATTCGCCCTATTACAGCGCCGAGATTTTCCGTTCCGAGGACAACGGTCATTCATTCAAGCACCACTCCCACATGGAATACAAAGCCGACGGCTATAAATACCCGTATTTAAGCGGAGGATTCAGCGACAGCGATTTCGAATTTATGGACGACGGCTCCATGATATGGTTTTTACGTTCAACATGGATGGGCTCGACCGGATTTGAATGGGCACCGATGTATTATTCCCGTTCATACGATAAAGGAAGAACATGGACGGATCCCAAAGTTTTTTCGGATTGCGGCGTATTACCGAGGCTCTGCAAGCTTGAATGCGGAGTCACTCTGCTCTGCTACGCAAGACCGGGTATGTATGTAGCGGCATTTGACAGCAGAAACGGTGAAAAAATCGGTGAAACACTCTGCCTTATCGAGCCGCATGACAGGAGCAGTCTGGCAAACGAAATAATTGAAAGACCGAGCTGGCATCAATGGGACGGTCAGTGCGGAAATCCAGAAATAATACCTATCGGGTACAATACGGCGCTTTTGTTTTACGGAGATTTTTATTATCCTGATGAAAACGGCATCAGGAGAAAGACTATCCTTTGTAGAAAAATAACGGTGGAAAAATAATTTTTGTTATATTGAGTCAATAGACTGACAGAATAAAAAGCGGCAGAATGTCTGCCGCTTTTAATTTTTGAACCGTTTATTTAACGATCGTTACCAATTTTGCAAATTCTTCGGCTGAAATAGCAGCTAAATCATTTCCGCCCCACAAGCCGAATTTGGTTTCGTCTGTTCTGTAAAGGGTAACGTCCGCGCTGTACTTAGCGCCCTTGGCTGTTGCCGTAATCGTGTTTTTATCAGCACTCAATTTGAAATTTTGTACATTTATCGCATATTTATATTCATCGCCGCCGGCGCCGCCTAAGATACAGACATCGTTCGCAAATTCAAGATTTCCGTTTTGGTCCGCTTTTGCAGATGTAAACTCAAAAGTCGGGAAGCTCTCGAACTCATGGACCGAAAGATACAACTCTCCGTTGTACATACATTTATAAAAGTTTTTGCTGCGTTCCGGAGTAAACAATTCATTGAACGCTGCATCATCCGTGCCGGATACTGTTTCAGGCATCGCATTGTCAATATACATCATCAGGTCTTCGCGATACTCTTTAGGAAATTTTTGCGAGAAAAAGATCGACGTTGTGACATGCTCCGGTATTACCTTTGGTATACCGCCGCCATAAAACCGCATATATAATGCTTCGTAATTGCCGTCACCTGTTTCCTTTAGCGAAAGGCTGATATAGTCCCCGATAACATATCCGGTTTGTGCATCGTGGAAGATGACTCCCTGATATGTTATGTACTTTCCGTTGTCTGTCTCATCATTACCCGTGTCAGTTTTGCCGCCGTCGCCGGTACCGTCTGCATTTCCGGTCTGAGGCTTGTCATTGCCGCTCTGCGGTTTATCGTTTCCGGCAGGAGCATTTGAGGTTGTCCCCTGCTCTGCGCTTTCCCCACCGTCAGGTTCTGTGCTTTCGGTCTGCTGATCATCACTCACTGCTGCGTCCGATTCGTTGACATCTGCCGACAACGACCCGTCCTGACTGCTGTTTGTCTTCGCTCAGCACAAGGTCTGTCACCTTATAGCCGAAGTATCCTCAATATGAATTCACGTCTTTGTTTTCCAATCCGCTGGACGGATGAAAGGAAGTAAGATCAATGTGATTGTTTTCATCTATCTCTTAATAAAAACTCTGACCTCCGCTGCCAGGCATTTCGCTGATCGCTATATATTTTCCCCTTCATATATAAGGTGAGGGAGACTGTTACGCTCTATTCGCTACTTCTATTTTTTACTTTTTGTCACACATCATTGTAACACATACATAGTTTACAGATTTTTGAATACTTCCTTAAAGAATTGACCTGTGAGATTTTTGATGATATTTTGAGCCGAAATCCGGGAATTTGATATGTAAAAATCAGACCGGAAATGCCAAGTTTCCGGTCTGTAATTCTTATTGGCTGTCAAAGCTCGGATTTATTTCATAGAAGTTTTTGGAATTAAGCCGCTCAGTGAGCAGTCTTAATCCTTCACCGAAGCGCTGATAGTGCACGACTTCGCGCTGTCTTAGGAATTTAATTACATCCCTGACATCGGGGTCGTCTGCACAGTATCTCAGTATATTATCGTAGGTCGTTCTTGCCTTTTGTTCAGCTGCAAGCGATTCGCTGAGATCGGTTATCGGGTCGCCCTTTGACGCTATTGCCATAGCGCTGAATGGAGCTCCTGATGCTGCCTGCGGATAAATACCGTTTGTGTGATCGACAAAATAGCTGTCAAATCCGGCGGTTTTTATATCATCCTCACTCAAATTTCTTGTGAGCTGATAAACGATCGTTCCGACCATTTCAAGGTGTCCGAGCTCCTCGGTCGCAATATCGGTAAGCAGACCCTTAAGTTCCGGATACGGCATTGCATAGCGCTGACTGAGGTAACGCAGACTTGCGCCCAATTCCCCGTCAGGTCCACCATATTGGGATATTATGAGTGCTGCAAGCTTTGGATTGGTCTGTTTTATATTAATCGGATACTGCAGTTTTTTCTGATATTGCCACATTTCAGTTTGCCTCCCTTTCCCACGGCCACGGACTGTTTGCCCAGTCGTAGCCGTCATTGCCGAAGTCTCCGGTAAGCGTCAGCGGTCCGAACTCTTCCTCGTACTTTGCAACAAGCTCTGAGAGCTTTTTTCTGTACATTTCATACTTTTTCAAGCCGTCAGTGTCATTCTGATGCGTGTCAAGGTAAAGCGCACACTCATAAAATGCAAACTGAACCTCAGATATTTTCTTCAGCTGTTCACGTTTCGCAGTCATATCGTTCATTATCTTCGAGCCTCCGTAAACTTACCTTTAAACGGCTTGTCAAGCTCAGGAAACAGCGTTCCTCTCATAAGCGCATCATGTTCACTGTAGGTTTCTCCTATTTTCTGCATAGGCATATAGCTCATTGTAAGCGGCAGCTCATCAAGCGGCGTGTTCCCAAAACCGCATGTACTGCACGGCTTTTGTATAAATTCTGAAAATTTGATATCAGCCATATTTTCTCCGTTCTTCCGCCATTTTAATATATCCGCATGCAGGCGGACGGCACAGCGGACCTTAAGAGACATAAAAATTATTATCTCCTAATTCCATAGTATGACAATCACCTGTTTTGTTGCTTTCAAAGCAATGTGCATATTTATATCACATTACTAAAAACATACGCATTTTTTCAATATTATGTTGAAATGCCTGTACAGTTGTGATAAAATGACAAAAGGACAAATTTGACGGAGGCATACAATGCAGTGTGAACAGACTCTTTCCGCATGCATAGTTACCTATAATAATGCGGATAAGATAAGTACAGTTGTGTCTTCAATTAAAAGGTACACAAACGATGTGGATTATAAACTTTATATATCTGATAACGGCTCATCTGACAGCACTGTGGACAATGCGCTTGCTGCCGACAAGGACGCTGTCATTTTAAAAAACGGATCAAATCTGGGCTTCGGAAAGGCTCACAATGTATGTATTCCGTATTTGAATTCGAAATATCATGCCGTTATCAATCCGGATATTGAGATTAAAAGCGATGTTCTGTCCGCCCTTTGCCGGTATCTTGACGAGCACGGCGATGTTGTAATGGTTACACCAAAAATACTTTATCCAGACGGAAGGGAGCAGGTACTGCCAAAAAGGAAGCCTTCGCTTAAATATCTTTTAGGCAGACGTCTTCCGATCTTTAAAAAGGCTGTAAATGAATACACCATGTCTGATACCGTGATTGACAAGCCGATTCAAATAGAGTTTTGTACAGGCTGCTTTTTCGTAATACGAACCGATATATTCAAAAAATTAGGCGGTTTTGACGACAGATTTTTCATGTATTTTGAGGATGCGGATCTGACATTGAGAGCATCGGAATACGGTAAGGCGATTTTCCTGCCGGAATACAGTGTGATCCATTCGTGGGAACGCAGCAGTTCTAAGAGCATCAAATACCTGCTGATCCATATAATATCAATGCTTAAATTTTTGATAAAGCATAGAAAGCGGAGGAAAAAATGAAAATACTCATAACCGGTTCAAAAGGACAACTCGGAAATGCACTCCGGTGTCTGATAAACAATGATGACAGCATGATTGGTCGGATACCCCCATGCTACAGCAGCTGCGAAATTATTGCTGTCGATATCGACGACCTTGATATAACCGACCGCAAAGCAGTGTTGTCATTTGTAACCGATAAAAAACCGAATATTATTGTAAACTGTGCAGCCATGACCAATGTTGACGGCTGCGAATCAAACGCGGTTCTCGCAGACAGCATAAACGCACACGGTCCGGAAAACCTCGCCATTGCAGCCGAGTCGATCGGTGCGAAATTTGTCCACATATCAACCGATTATGTGTTCAGAGGCGATTCAAATGTACCTTATGTTGAGTCAGACGCATGTGATCCTGTCACTGAGTACGGAAAATCAAAGCTGCATGGTGAGCAGCTTGCAGCCGCAAATTCAAGCAGGCTTTTTATAATGCGAACCTCGTGGCTTTACGGACTTGTCGGCAAAAATTTTGTCAAAACGATACGGAACATTGCCCGTGAAAAGGGTGTGTTGAGCGTTGTGGACGACCAGCGCGGCAACCCTACCAATGCCGAAGATCTTGCCTACCATATTCTTGCCGTAGCAGCTACCGATAATTACGGTATTTATCACTGCACCGGCAGCGGAGAATGTACATGGTACGACTTTGCATGCAAAATAGTTGAATTGTCGGGTATTCCGTGCAAGGTTTCACCCTGCACAACAGAGCAGTCAGCGCGCAAAGCAAGGCGACCGGCGTATTCATCACTTCGCAATCTTCACCTTGAACAGACCGTCGGGGATAAAATGCGTTATTGGGAAGACGCACTTGCTGATTATATAAATAAGCTTGAAAAAGCAGAGAAAGAATCATAAACAACACTGAGTGAAAAGGAGTATTAGTATGAAAACATATCTTGTAACAGGCGGCGCCGGCTTTATCGGTTCAAATTTCATTATTTATATGCTGAATAAGTATCGGGATATAAAAATAATAAATGTTGACTCGCTGACCTACGCAGGAAACCTTGAAAACTTAAAGTCGGTTGAAAACGACCCCAATTACAGCTTTGTACAGGCGGATATAAGGGATCACGACGCTATCAGCAGAATTTTTGCCGATAACACAGTAGATTATGTTGTAAACTTTGCGGCAGAAAGCCACGTCGACCGCAGCATAAGCGATCCTGAGATATTTGTCCGCACCAACGTCCTTGGCACAGTGAACCTTCTGAATATTGCCAAAGCCGCATGGCAGACCGGTGATGATACGTATAGAGAAGGTGTTAAATTCCACCAGGTCTCGACTGATGAGGTCTACGGCTCGCTCGGCAGCGAAGGCTTCTTTATGGAGACCACTCCCCTTTGCCCCCACTCGCCGTATTCTTCATCAAAGGCATCGGCAGATATGTTTGTAAAGGCATATTACGATACTTATAAATTACCGATAAATATAACACGCTGCTCAAACAACTACGGTCCTTATCAGTTTCCTGAAAAACTGATACCGCTTATCCTCAACAACACCCTTGCACACAAGGATCTTCCGGTCTACGGCGACGGCATGCAGGTTAGAGACTGGCTCTATGTTGACGATCACTGCAAGGCTATTGATATGGTTATAAGAAACGCCAAAGTAGGCGAGGTATATAACGTCGGCGGTCACAACGAAAGGCCAAATATCTTTATTGTCAAAACAATAATCGATTATGTAAAGGAAAATGTGGACAGCACCGTCGGAGAGCATATGATAAAGCATGTTACCGACCGCAAGGGACATGACCGCAGATACGGTATTGATCCGGAAAAGATCAAAAACGATCTCGGATGGTATCCGGAAACGACCTTTGAAGTCGGTATAAAGAAGACACTTAAATGGTATCTCGACAACGCCGACTGGGTAAAGAATGTGACAAGCGGAGAATATCAGAAATACTACGACAAAATGTATTCCGGCAAATAAGCCATTTGGAGTGTTGATAATGGGAAAGTTTAATTTTATAAAAACAGATATTGACGGTGTTGTTATAATAGAGCCTACTGCATACGGTGACGATCGCGGATATTTTATGGAAACATATCAGTACAACGATTTTAAAGCTGCCGGTATCGATGTCGAATTTGTGCAGGACAACCAGTCCAAATCCAAAAAAGGCGTGCTGAGGGGTCTGCATTTTCAGAAAAATTTTCCGCAGTCCAAGCTTGTCCGCGTTATTAATGGCGCGGTATATGACGTTGCGGTCGATTTAAGAAAGGATAGCCCCACATACGGAAAGCATGTCGGTGTTCTGCTTACAGCCGAAAACCGCCGCCAGTTCTTTATCCCCAAAAATTTTGCACACGGTTTTCTTGTCGTATCCGATGAAGCCGAATTTGTTTATAAGGTAGATGACTTTTATCATCCAAATGACGAGGGTGGACTTAAATGGGACGATCCGGAGCTTAAGATCGAGTGGCCGCTTGAAGGCATAGAGGAAATCATCCTGTCAGATAAGGATAAACTCAACCCTCCCCTTTCTGAGCTCAAAAAGTGACAATTCACGTCACTTATATTGTTTGTACGCATAAGACCCAACGGCGGAGGCTAAGCCTCCGCCGCTTTTTACACCAATGTTATATGACGATAAATTTTAGTTTAGCGGCCAAAAATAACGGCAGGAGCCGTGCCCCTGCCCTACATCCATCAATATACACGTTGTGTCACTAAACTAAAATTCACCTTACCTCAAAACATAATATTGACAAATAAAACACTGAAGATCACTGCCGCAATATCGCCGCACAACGCAGCGGCGATTGTATGGCGCGTATTGCTCACTTTACACGAGCCATAATATACGGCTATCGTATAAAATGTTGTCTCACTTGAACAGCACAGAACCGATGCTGTCAACCCCGTTATGCTGTCGGGACCGTATGTATCAAAAATATCGCAAAGCAATGCCGTTGAACCGCTGCCCGAAACCGGCTTAAGCAGCGCAAGCGGTAAAATGCCGTCCGGCATACCGAGTTTTTCGGTTACAGGCGATATAAAACCGCTTAAAAACTCGATTATTCCCGAGCTTCTGAACAGCTTTACGCTGAAAACCAGAGCTATAAGCGCCGGAGCAACACCCACAAACGATCTCATACCGTCGGCAGCTCCATTTAAAAAGGCGCTGAAAACGTTTATCCTTTTAAAAGCGCCGGTCACAACAAATAAAATTAATATAGCAGGCAGAGCAAATGATGCTATGTCAATTTTCATGGTTTTGGCACCTTTCTTCTGAATAAGCGTTCCGCTGTCAGTCCCACTATAAGCGCTGCAGCCGATGTCGCAAGCACCGCAGGCAGCACCTGCATTGGCGAAACCGAGCCGTATTTTGCCCTCAGAGCGGCTACAGTCACCGGGACTAACTGAACGGATGCGGTATTAAGAACTACAAAGGTCACCATACTGTCGGTGGCTGCCGGTCTGTTTCCGCCGAGTATATAAAGCTGCCTCATCGCATTTAAGCCTATAGGTGTCGCCGCGTTCCCCAGCCCCAGCATATTGGCGGTTATATTCATGGAAATTGATTTTTGTGCGTCGGAGCCTTTTTGTACGTCGGGAAAAAGTCTTGATACAACCGGTGACATAACCTTTGAAAACATTTTAGTAACGCCGCTTTGATTGGCGATCTCCATAAATCCGCCCCAGAACGTCATAAGTCCGAACATGGTAATACAAAGCCTGACGGCGCTGTCAACACCCGAAAAAACTATTTCCGTATACTCTCCTGCTCTCCCGGTAAGCAGCAAGCAGGCGGTAGATGCCACGATCATGCCAATCCACATTGCATTTATCATATTTTTTCGCCTCAAATCTGCTCTGTTTTTTAACAATTTGTGACATTTGCAAAATATTGTTGACTTAATGAAAATAACATTGTATAATGTAGAAAAATGCGAACTTGGAGGTGCTTTTTATGAAGGCAACAGGTATTGTGAGAAATGTCGACAGTGTCGGTAGGCTGGTATTGCCGTCAGAACTCAGAGAGAAATTCGGGATTAAAGAGTCGGGCGGCGCACTTGAGGTGTATGTTGATGATGATTCAATAATACTCAAGAAGTATGAGCCCACCTGCATTTTCTGTGGCGGACTCGACGGAATACTCACCTACAAGCAGAGAAATATCTGCAAATCCTGCATAGATAAGCTTGCTATCGTAAAAGAAAACGCAAGACTTCTGGATGAGTAATCTAAGCAATCTTATGCTTAATAAGCACGGATTATGAAAACGGCTGTGTAAATGATCTTGTCATTTGCACAGCCGTTTTATTTTTATTAAATTTAATCCTTCCGGTCTTTGCCCAACGCTTCGCCAAGGGTTCTCCAACCGAGCATGGCACACTTTACACGCGCCGGCATGTGGGATATATCCTTGAGCGCCGAAGCCTCCTCAAGGCTCTCTATCTCATCGTCGCTTGCCTCTCCCCTTATCATACGCATGAATATATCGCCGAGCCTTAACGCCTCGTCACGCTTTTTGCCTATTATCATTCCGAGCATTATATCACATGATGCCTGTGATATAGCGCATCCGTCGCCCACAAATGCACCGTCGGTAATGATGTCGCCGTCGGTTTTGAGTTTCAGGATGATATCGTCGCCGCAGCTTGGATTTACTCCTTCAAGCGTTATGTCGGCATTTTCCAAATCATGCTTATATTCCGGATGGATGTTGTGCTCGGTAAGTATCTCGTTATAAAAGCTTCTATTTTCCATATCCCATACGCTCCCTTAATACAGAAAGACTGTCAATGAACCTTTCTACATCGCTGTCGGTATTGTAAAACGCAAAGCTTGCCCTTGCGGTGGACATGAGTCCTAAGTGACGCAAAAGCGGCTGCGCGCAGTGGTGACCTGCTCTGACGCAAACACCGTCAGAAGCCAAAACCTCGGATATATCGTGCGGATGCACGCCGTCAACCGTGAATGTGATTATACCGTTGTGGTTTGCTGCGTCCGCAGCACCTATAATATTGACGCCTTTTATATCCTTCATCATGTCAAAAGCCTTGGCGGTGAGACGATGCTCTGCCTGCATGATATTTTCAAAGCCAATATTTTGGACATACCGCAGTGCCGCCGCAAGTCCTGCGGCACCTGCCGCATTTACCGTACCGGCTTCAAATTTGTGCGGCACCTCGGCATACACAGCCGACTCACGGCTTACCGACTCTATCATTTCTCCGCCCGATAAAAACGGCGGCATAGCGTCGAGCAGCTCGCGTCTGCCGTACAGTATGCCTATGCCCATAGGTCCGTATATCTTGTGCCCTGAAAAGGCAAAGAAATCAGCGCCGAGCTTTTTCACATCAACAGGCATGTGCGGCGTGCTCTGCGCGCCGTCAACCACCATCACCGCATTGTGGCGGTGCGCGATCCTGCTTACTTCCTCGATAGGGTATCTCCTGCCCAAAACATTGGACACCTCGGTCATAGCGACTATCTTCGTTTTATCGGTCACTGTGCTTTCGACCTTTTCAAGATCAAGACTGCCGTCAGGCTCGCACTCGATGAATTTCAAGGTCGCGCCGGTCGCCCTTGCCGCCATCTGCCATGGCAAAAGATCGCTGTGGTGCTCCATTATTGAGACCGCGATCTCGTCGCCCGGTTTTACATACTTCAGTCCGTAGCTGTACGCGATAAGATTAATACTTTCGGTTGTGTTTCTTGTAAATATTATCTCATCCGGATCGCCGGCACCTATAAACCCTGCTACAGTTCTTCTCGCGTTTTCATATATTTCGGTCGCCTCAACGCTTAAGGGATAAAGTCCCCTCAAGGGATTTGCATTGCTTTTCTCATAAAAGCTGTCGACCGCATCTATCACACACCGCGGCCGCTGTGCCGTAGCTGCATTATCGAGATACGCAACACAAGTGTTTTTAAAGATCGGAAAATCCTTTTTGTAATCCATCACCATATCTGACCCCATATCCTAAAACAGACTGTTAAGCTCGCCCATGATACTTTCAGACAGCTCATTGTCGTCAAGGCTGCGCGCCACACGCTCGACCGACGCTTTGGCAAGTATGTTCTCGGCTGTCTCGCGGTCGATCCCCCTGCTCTCAAAATAGAACAGCGTATCGTCGTCAAGCTCGCCTATGGTCGCACCGTGATTGCCGACAACATTTTCCTCTGCACAAAGTATCAGCGGAACGGTCTTGTTTATAACATTGTCTCCAAGCATAAGAACCGTTTCATGCTCGTTGCCGACCGATCCTGCCGAGCCCGTTTTGAAATCAATGGTACCTCTGAATACCTTGCTTGCGGCGTCCTTTAATGCACCTGCGGCATTTATCTCACTTTCGGTGTCTTTGCCGAAATGATCTACGGCAACATTAAAGTCAAGCCGCTGTGTGCCTGCTGCAAAATAGCCTATATCCGCCTTGTATGAGCTTTTGCAGCCCTCAAGGGTAACATTAGTGTCGGTATAGGTATCTCCCCTGCCAAGCACCAATTTCACCGTTTCAAGGCGTGATCCTTCGGGACATTTCGCAGTGACCCTTTCGATAACGGCGGCATCCTTTTCCGACTTATATATCTGCACAAGCTTTAGAGAAGCGCCGTCGCCCATAAAAATATCGGTAGCAGCCGAAAGACTTGCTGTCGGCTCAAATATTTCATATACGGTACCGGTAATACCGGCACCAACCGAAATACTGATATTTTTTTTGGAAAACTGACCTTTACCGGCGACAGAAAATTTAACGATTTGTCCGTTTTCCTTTATATCAATCATCTCATTGCCGAGATCGCTTTCAAGTGAGCTGTCCCACTTTACATAGCTTTCATTGACCGAAAGCCTGTTCCATGTCCTTGTCGGCAAAACGTTTACCTTCATAAACTCAGTATCATTCATAAATGCGCCACTCTCCTTTGTCAGCCTATGCTGCCCTTCATTTCAAGGCGTATAAGATTGTTCATTTCAACAGCGTATTCGAGCGGCAGCTCCTTAGAGACATTATCGGCAAAGCCGCTTACTATAAGCGCCCTCGCATCCTCCTCGCTCATTCCGCGGCTCATAAGGTAAAACACGGCGTCATTGCTTATGCTGCCTATCTTTGCCTCGTGTCCGACGGCTGCCTTTTTGGTCCTTATATCCATTGCAGGCACTGTGTCGGAACGCGACTCGGAATCAAGCATGAGCGACTGACATGACACCGACGATTTTGCGCCCTCGGCGCTTTTTTCGACCACGACGCTGCTGCGGAAGGTGCTTATTCCGCCGCTTTTGCTGATGGATCTCGTGTTCATATATGAGCTTGTATTGCGTCCTATATGCACGACCTTGGCGCCGGTATCAAGATTTTGTCCGCTGCCGGCAAAGGTAACGCCGGTAAACTCGGTCTTTGAATTATCGCCCTTTAAAACGCTCATGGGATAAAGACATCCTACATGCGAACCGAACGACCCCGAGACCCATTCGATAACGCCGTTTTCCTCGACCAGGGCGCGCTTTGTATTGAGGTTATACATATTCTTCGACCAGTTTTCAATGGTGGAATACCTAAGCTTTGCGTTCTTCTTTATATAAAGCTCGACACATCCGGCGTGCAGATTGGCGACATTATATTTAGGTGCGGAGCAGCCCTCGATAAAATGCAGGCTTGCACCCTCGTCAACGATTATCAAAGTGTGCTCAAACTGACCGGCACCCTTCGCATTCAGCCTGAAATATGACTGCAGCGGAATAGATACCTGAACACCTTTAGGCACATACACAAACGAGCCGCCCGACCAGACCGCCCCGTGCAGCGCGGCAAATTTGTGGTCACGCGGCGTGACCAGCTTCATGAAATGCTTTCTTACCATCTCGGCGTATTCTCCGGTCAGAGCGCTCTCCATATCGGTATAAACGACGCCCTGCTCGGCGACCTCAGCCTTGACATTGTGATACACAAGCTCAGAGTCATACTGAGCGCCGACACCGGCAAGCGACTTTCGCTCCGCCTTGGGTATTCCGAGCCTGTCAAAGGTCTCCTTTATGTCCTCGGGAACGTTTTTCCAGTCGTTCTGCATCTTGGTGTTTGGTCTGACATAGGTCGCTATATTGTCGATATCCAGTCCTTCTATGGACGGTCCCCAGTCAGGCACCTGCAATTCATTGTATATTTCAAGTGAGCGCAGCCTGAACAGCCGCATCCACTCCGGATCGTTCTTTTCTCTGGACAGCTTGTCCACAATAGCCGAAGTCAGCCCCGACTCGATCCTGTAAGCGTCACGCTCCTCATCGCGGATATCATATACGCTGCGGTCGATATCATCTACCATACTTTTTTCTCTCACAAATGTCACCGCCCTTTAGTCAGCCTTTATACCGCCGAAGCCGTTGCTGTTGACCTCCCACACAAGCTCGGCTCCGCCGTTTTTGACAATTACACCGTTTTCCATAATATGCGCCGCGCCAACGGTCAGCGCCTCAAGTATACGGGTGCTGTGTGTGATTATCAGCAATGAACCGTGTACCTTTTCGCGGTAAAGACGCACGCCCTCAGACACGGTGCGGACGGCATCGACATCAAGTCCCGAATCGGTCTCGTCAAGTATGGCAAGCTTAGGCTCGAGCATCAGCATCTGCAATATCTCCGCCTTTTTCTTTTCGCCGCCGGAAAAGCCTACGTTTAAGTCTCTTTCGGCATACGACTCGTCCATCTTGAGCAGCTTCATCGTTTCGGTCAGCCTTTTCTTGAAATCCCACAACTTTATTCTGCTGCCGGTTCTCTGTTCAAGAGCGTTCCTTATAAATGCGCTGAGCGTAACTCCCGGCACCTCAAGCGGATTCTGGAACGACAGGAATATACCCTTCTTAGCCCTTTCGTTTACAGGCAGTTCCGTGATATCCTCACCGTCAAAGTATATCCTGCCGAATGTTACCTCATACTGCGGATTGCCGGTCACGGCATATCCGAGCGTTGATTTACCGGTACCGTTCGGTCCCATCAAAACATGGGTCTCATCCTTGCCGACTGTAAGATCAACTCCGTGCAGTATTTCCTTTTCACCTACATTTACATGCAGATCCTTTACCTCAAGAATATTATTGTTCTTCATTTTCATTCCCCTTTTTTTCTCTGTTGCAGCATGTCTCCCTGATCGTTTTGGCGTGGTCAAGGAGATCCTTCAATGTGTAGTTATCAATGTATGAATTGATGTGCTTTTCAAGCCCTATCCAGAACGGCAGTGTATAGCAGGAGTCAGAACCGTCGCACTTTTTACTATCCCTTGATAAACAGGACACCGGCACAAGCTGTCCCTCAGCCGCTCTTAAAATATCGCCGGCAGTATATTCGGCAGGAGCCCTTTTCAGTCTGTAACCGCCGGTCTTTCCTATAGCGCTTTCAACAAGGTCGTTTTTTGAAAGCTCGGTCATGATACTTTCAAGATATTTCCTCGGAATACCGAGCCGCTCAGCAATATCCTTTAGCCTTAAGTATGAGCCGTTGTCCCTTTCGGCAAGGTCAAGCATGACACGCAGCGCATACCTGCCCTTTGAAGATATCATCATTGGTTATTCCTCCTTCTCGGCAACATTTTAATTCCTACCTATTTCACAGGTAATTATATTTCCTTATTCCCATAATGTCAATAGGAATTAGCAAAATTAAGTCAAATATGTGTTGACAAGACCGTTTGTGTGGATTATAATGCATTTATGTGGAGTTGATTTGAAATGTTTGCAAATGAACGTATGAATTTGATATGTGAAATGCTTAAAAGGAGCGGTGCCGTGACCACGGCTCAGATAAGCAGTGATCTCAATGTTTCGGTCGAAACAGTCAGGCGCGACCTGCTGACGCTGGAACGTGAACACAAGCTGGTCCGTGTGCACGGCGGCGCCGTAAGTATCGGCGGCGCGGTGATGAACTCGCCTCTTTCCGACCGTCTGGAATTGAACCTTGACAAGAAGAAGTCTTTGTCAAAAGCTACATGCCGCTTTATAAATGAAAACGATGTCGTGACCATAGATGAAGGTAGCACCGGTCTCGAACTGGCAAAAATGCTGGTGTCCTGCTTCAACAATCTTACGGTCATAACACATTCGCTCGACATTTTCAATGTTGTGATCCAAAAGGACGGCTTTGAGGTAATACTGATCGGCGGCAGATTTTTAAAGGGTGAAAATTCGTTTTGCGGATATTTGGCTGAAAACTCATTCAAATGCCTTCACCTCGGCAAGGTATTCATCACACCGTCCGCCCTTTCGCTCAAAAGCGGACTATGCAATACAGACGAGCAGACAGTTCCGCTTCAAAGAACCATTGTTTCGCGCGCAGATTCGGTATTTATACTTGCAGACAGCGACAAATTCGAAAAAAGCGCACTCTACACCACTCTGCCGCTCGACACGTCATACACATATATCACCGACAGCGATATGTCGGATGAACTTATAAAGCTGTACGGTGAAAACGGTTACCGTATTGTCAGGGAATAAAGTGACAGCGTGAAAAATCACGCTGAAAATTATTAAGACGTCTGTTTCTCGCCTTTGCTGCCAAAGGAAGCCGAAACATATGCGATATAATAATCACCGTTTTGATGATTTTTATCGTATTTTGTGTCTTGAAAAGAAATGGTGATTATTATGAAAAAAGAACTGTCGACCGCATGGCGCATCGGAAGCATATGCATAATCACATATCTCGCCAGCTATGTTACAAGAAATATACTCAGCGTATCAACACCCGATATGCTGAAAGATGAATTTTTCACAAAAGAATACACCGGCATGCTCTCGTCGGTCTGTTTTATTTTTTATGCGATAGGTCAGCTTGTAAACGGATTTTTAGGCGAGCGTATCCATCCCAAAATGATGATATCCATAGGACTGCTTATCACGAGTATCAGCACATTGGCCGTCCCGGCTGTGGCAAGCCGTCCGATTCATTTTATCTGCTTTACCCTTATAGGCTTTGCGCTTTCAATGCTCAGAGGGCCTATGATGAAGGTCATTTCCGAAAACACGGAGCAAAAATATGCCCGTATAATATGTTCCATCTTTTGCATAGCCGGCTTTGCCGGACCGCTCGTAGCAAGCATTTTTTCAATGTTTTTCAGATGGAAGGTCGTATTTTTAATAACCGGTACCTTTACGGCGGTCATGGCGGCAGCGTCGGCAGTTTCCATATCGCTTCTCTGCAAACAGGGACTGATAAAATTCGTACCCCAAAAGTCAAATGGCATAGGCAGCATATTTGAGGTTTTCAAGCTGGAAAACTTTATGACCTACATGCTGCTCAATGCAATCGCCGAAATAGCAGGCTCTTCGGTCACATTCTGGGTGCCTACATACACGACCGAGCACCTCGGTCTTTCCGCAGGTGCTGCGTCTGCGGTTTATACGATAGTATCGTTTTCCACATTGTTTTCACCGTTTATCGCGCTTTTCATCTATGAAAAAATAAGCCGCAACGGCCCTATGATCGCGGCATTTTTATTTGCCGTAGCATCGGTAATGTTTTTAGGAATGCGGTTTGTGACCGATCCTATCGCAAACATAGTATTGCTGCTGCTCGCAAAGGTATCGGCAGGAAGTGCCGCCGGAGTTATATGGAGCGTTTACATACCGAGCCTTGGAAGGAGCGGCAAGTCCTCCAGCGCCAACGGTGTGATAGACGCAGCAGCCTACGCTGCCGCATCTGCGGCAAGTGCAGTTTTCTCGGTGCTTGTAAGTTATATAGGCTGGAACGGTCTTAAGCTTTTGTGGTGCGCTTTAATGGTCTTAGGGATGCTTGTTCCGCTGATCGGTGCAAGATTTGGAAAAAAGGATCCTGTGTCCGCTGTAAAATAAACTTTTTTTGTTGCATACGAGGTGTCTTGTGTGTTATCATTTTTCTAAAGGCTGTAAATTAATCCTGAGCCTTAAAAGCCAAAGCATATCGGAGTGGCGATAATGAAAAAGACACCGATAGGCAAAGACCGGAGATTTGCAGGTCACGACCTGCCCGGCGGCAATGATGCAGTTGACAGAGGCAGGTTCGATTATGTGACCGAGGACTCAGAAGGCAATAACAACAGACAGGGACTTGATAACAGCGACAGCACAAGATATCTGTTTGATATATTTTCTGTCAACACCGAAAAAATGAACCGTATAAGATTCGGCAACGGTGTTGATAAGACAATTTTTTCTAAAGCTGAATAGAGACAATATAAATTAAGTCAAAGCCTTCGGCTAAGCCGGAGGCTTTGACTTAATTAATACAGTGATGATTTATTTACCGTCCGATCACAGAGAGTTATTCGGAAAACATGGGGGTTGAGAGATATCTGTCGCCGGTATCAGGCAGAAGGACGACTATTTTCTTACCCTTGTTTTCGGGACGTTTTGCAAGCTCTATGGCTGCAAAGACAGCGGCTCCCGAAGATATACCGACCAGCACGCCCTCGCTCCTTGCGATCTCACGTCCGGTGCTGAACGCATCATCATTTTCGATAGGCAAAATCTCATCATAAACAGATGTGTCAAGCGTATCTGGCACAAATCCCGCGCCGATACCCTGTATTTTATGCGGACCGGCAGTACCCTTTGAAAGCACCGGCGAACCGGCAGGCTCAACGGCAACGACCTTTACATCACTGTTCTTTGATTTCAGATACTTGCCGACACCGGTCAGCGTGCCGCCGGTTCCTACACCTGCTACAAATATATCGACCTTACCGTCGGTATCATCCCATATTTCGGGACCGGTAGATGCAAAATGTGCCGCCGGATTGGCAGGGTTGCTGAACTGGCTCGGTATAAAGCTGCCCGGAGTGCTCTTGGCAAGCTCTTCAGCCTTTTCAATAGCGCCCTTCATGCCCTTTGCGCCCTCGGTCAGAACGATCTCGGCTCCGTACGCTTTAAGCAGATTACGGCGTTCAACGCTCATGGTTTCCGGCATGGTGAGTATTATCCTGTATCCTCTTGCCGCCGCTACCGACGCAAGTCCGATTCCGGTATTGCCGCTTGTAGGCTCAATAATAACCGAACCGGGCTTCAACTGACCCTTTGCTTCGGCATCGTCTATCATAGCCTTGGCGATTCTGTCCTTAACGCTTCCGGCAGGGTTGAAATACTCAAGCTTTGCGTATATATCAGCTTCAAGTCCATGTTTTTTTATAATGTTTGAAAGGCGAAGCAGCGGTGTATGTCCTATAAGATCTGTAGCTCTTTCATAAATTTTCATAATAAAAAATCTCCCTTACTACCTGTATTTCTTTTTAAATATGTATGCAGTATTTATAGCCGCAACATCGGAAACGGAGCTTTTCATTCATTTTGCATCCACCTCAAAACTTATATAACATAAAACCTATGTGTTTTATAGGTTTTATTATAGCATCTTTTTAACGTTTGTCAATAGGTATTTTGAAAAAATACAAAAAAAGCGGCAAAAGCAAAAGCTTTTGCCGGGTTAACTTAAAGTGTTTCGATAAATTTTGCAACCATATCTGCCAGCATTGCATGTCCTTTATCATTTGGGTGCAGTCCGTCGGAAAGATATGTAGTGCGTATTACCGGTATTTCGGGCTGAAATCCGCTCACCTTATAGAGATCGAGCACAGGCAGTGAATAATATTCCGCCACCTCTCTTATTATCTCAACATATGTCTTAAGAGGAGCTATATCGCCTCTCAAATGATCTCGATAGGCATATCTGTCTCCACCGGGATCGTTTTCCTTAAGTCGATGCATAGGTGTCAGAACCGCTATTCTTGAATTCGGATATTTTTCTATAACAGAGCGGTAAAGCGTATGCAGCGCACCGTAGAAAGTGTAAGGATCGCGCGACTCCGCGTCTCCCAACGGCGCATATCCGTGACCGTAGTCGTTCGTTCCGCCGAAAATAAGCACAAGGTCGGCATCGTCATCCATCGCTGCCACCCTGTCGCAGAAATTAAGGTCCCATTTGGGATCAGGCGACACCTGCTGCTGTTTTGATATTCTTGTACCGCCTATTCCGTAGTTTCTGACATTTGCACCGTATTTACTGCCAAGCAGCGATGCATAGCGCTTATCGGGTGACGACGCGCCGGAGCCTGCCGTTATACTGTCACCTAAAATGTTGATCTTGAGTCCTTCAATTTTCATATAATTACCTCCAAAAACAATAGGAGTGGTTCTGATCGCTCCTATTGTTTATTATCCACCTATATGGATACATCCTACCGGACATGCCTCATAGCATTTGCCGCAGGCGGTGCATTTGTCGGGATCAATGCGTGCAAGGTTGTTTTCGACCTTTACGGCACCGTATTCGCACGCCTTTACACACTTCATGCAGCCAATACATCCGGCAGTGCATATTTTCCTCGTAACGGCACCTTTGTCCTTGTTGCAGCATATGACTGATTCTTTAAGGTCAACCGGCATCATAGCTATGATGCCCTTCGGACATGCCTTTACACATGCGCCGCAGGCGGTACATTTGGTTTTATCGACATATGCCCTGCCGTTTTTTATCTTTATTGCACCGAACATGCAGGCACGCATGCAGTCGCCGTAGCCCAAACAGCCAAAGCTGCAGGCAGACGGTCCCGAATACTGCATGTTTGCGGCAAGACATGTTCCGACACCGTTATAAAACATTTTTTCACCGACATTGTCGTGTGTTCCGTTGCAGAGCACCACAGCCGCCGTCGGCCTTGCGTTTTCGACCTCAACACCCAGTATCTCGCCGAGCTTTGAGTTGACCGATTCTCCGCCCGGGGCACAAAGTCCGGGCTTTGTCTCGCCCTTTGCCAGAGCCTCTGCATAGCCGTCGCAGCCGGAATATCCGCACGCGCCGCAGTTTGCACCCGGCAGCTCATCACGAAGTCTTGTGACCGTTTCGTCGGTCTTTACGCTCATCAGTATTGATGCCGCCGAAAGTCCCAGTCCGGCAACAAGTCCAATGGCTGCCACTATCAGCGTTGCAAGTAAAATTGGATTCATACTCTGTCCCCCTTAACCTACAAGGCCGGAAAAGCCGAGGAATGAAAGCGATACTATCGCCGCCGATATAAGCGTTATCGGAAGCCCCTTGAGGCTTTCCGGTATATTACTCGTTTCAAGTCTCGTCCTGACGCCGGCAAATATAAACATTGCAAGCAGGAAACCGAGTCCCGAGCTGAAGGCGTTGAGCAGAGCCTCGCCGTAATTGGTTATGCGCTCATTGGTGAAGTTGAGCATAGTTATACCGAGCACCGCACAGTTTGTCGTGATAAGCGGAAGGTATATTCCAAGCGCTTTATAAAGCGGCGGAATGTATTTTTTCAGCACTATTTCAACAAGCTGCACCAAAGCGGCAATTATGAGGATGAATACGATGGTCTGCAGATAGCCGAGACCGTTCGGCTCCAAAAGATAGGCATACATCGGATAGGTCGCGGCTGTTGCCATGACCATTACAAGCATAACCGCAAGTCCCATACTGACGGCAGTGCTTGTCTTTTTCGAAACGCCGAGGAAGGGACAAATGCCGAAAAACTTGGAAAGCACCATGTTTTCGGTCAGTATTCCTGCAAGAACGATCGTTATGATTTTTGTCATTCGTTTTCGCCCTCACTTTCATTATCGTCGTTTTCTGTCTTTACTTCTTCTGTTTTAATTTCTTCATTAGCTTCTTCGGTCTTTACTTCTTCCGTTTTGACGCCGGCTGCCTGTTTTAAGGACTCCTCGTCTCCTGCAACGGCTACGGTTTCCTGCGATGCCGGCAGTTCCTCGCCGTTTTCCTTGGCAATATCATCGCTTGTGGCGGCAGCAGAGGTCTCATGAGCGGCATTATCCTCTCCTCCTGCACCTGCGGCAGCGGCAAGAACATTGACATCCGGTATATTGTCGGCACTCTTTACCGTATCTGTGCCGGTATCGGTTGTCTGTCCGGCTTCGCATCCGCTGCATCCCTCGCACGATCCGCAGCCGGTCGAAATGACAGGCTTTTTGCCCATTCGTGCCGCCAGCTTGTTTGAAAGTGCGATCAGTATGCCGAACACGAAAAATCCGCCCGGAGGAAGAATGAAAACTATCATCGGGTCAAGAACATTGGCAGTAACGGGCATTCCGAACACAGAGCCTGCACCGAGCAGTTCTCTTATCATACCCATCAGAGTAAGTGCCGCCGTAAAGCCTATGCCCATGCCGAGTCCGTCAAGCACCGACGGCAGCACGCTGTTTTTGGAAGCGAACATTTCGGCTCTTGCCAGAATAATGCAGTTGACAACGATAAGCGGCAGATAAATGCCGAGGGCGCTGTCTATAGACGGCGTGAACGCCTTGACAAGCATCTGTATAATAGAAACAAATGCCGCTATTATTGTTATAAAGGCAGGAATTCTTACCTTGTCCGGTATAACGTTTCTGAGCAGCGATATGACCGCATTTGAACCGACAAGCACGAGGGTCGCGGCAACGCCCATGCCGATACCGTTTACGGCTGCGGTCGTGACCGCAAGGGTGGGACATGTGCCGAGCACCAGTCTGAGAACAGGATTTTCCTTAATGAGTCCCTTTGAAAAGACCTCCATATTTGACTGTTTAGCCATTTTCCCCTGCCCCCTTTGTTACCTCACCGTAAAGCGTGAGAGCTTTATTTACGGCTCCGACAACCGCCTTTGATGTCACGGTTGCACCGGTCATTGCCTGTATCTGTCCGTCACCGGACGCCGATTTTGACGCCGTAAGCTGTCCGCTCTTGCCGCTGAACAGCTTCCAGAACGAGCTTTCGGTAGCCTTTTGTCCCAGTCCCGGCGTTTCGCCCGATGCGTCAAGCACCTCAATAGCGGCAACAGCACCGTCTGTACCGACGCCGGTCATGACCTTTACATCACCGCCGTAGCCGTGCTGTGAAACGGTGAATATATAGCCTACCGGCGCATCCGTTTCGTCCACAGCCACATAGTAGTCATAGCTGCTGCCCTCGTATTCTATCGTCTGCTTTTTATAGTCGGCAGCGTCGATGATACGCGCCATAGCTTCGGTCTCAGCCTTTTTTGCCGCATCGGCTATCCGTTTTTCGGTAACGGCATTGGTGACCGCAAGCAGCAATGCGGAAACGGCGCAGATAACAGTCAGAACAGCCGTGGTTTTTATGATAACTCCGCTGCTTTTGCTCATGACCGCGCCCCCTCTCCGAATGCCTTGGGAAGCGTTATCTTATCGATATAATAAACAAACAGGTTCATAATAAGGATAGCGTATGAAACGCCCTCTGGCAGGCTTCCGAACTTTCTTATCACAAAGGTGATAAGTCCGCAGCCGACGCCGAATATGAGCTGTCCTTTCCAGCCGGTCGGACTTGTCACATAGTCGGTCGCCATGAAAAATGCGCCGAACAGAAGTCCGCCGGAAAGTATCATATAAAGCGGATCGTCGCCTGCCAGAAATGACAGAAGAGCTACCGTGCCGACAAAGCTCAGCGGTATAGTGGGGGTGATAACGCGGCGCAATATAAGGTACAGTCCGCCAAGTATTATCAGAAGCGAAAATGTCTCGCCTATGCAGCCCGGTATCTGACCCATAAGCAGTTGCTTATAGCTGTAATATCCGCCCTCAAGCGCCGTGTGCGACAAAGGCGTGGCGCTGGTCATTATATCGACCGTCTCACCCGGTGAGGTGGCGCTCGACACGATCTCGCTCGTACTGCCGAGCGGTGCCGTCCACGTGCTCATGTATGCCGGGAAGGAAACGAGCATAACTATTCGTGCCGTTATCGCAGGGTTGGCAAAATTATGTCCCAATCCTCCGAACATTTCCTTTACAACGACTATAGCCACCAGAGAGCCTATCGCCGCGATCCACAACGGTATTGCCGGCGGCAGGTTGAGCGCCAGTATAAGACCTGTAACGACAGCCGAAAGATCCCCAACTGAAACCGGTCTTTTCATTATCTTGCAGCATAAGTATTCCGCTAAAACGGCAGTCACAATGCAGGTAAGCATTACAAGAATCGGCCGCCATCCGAATATAAAGCATCCGCCGACCGCGGCAGGCAATAAAGCTATCAAAACATCTGCCATGATACCGCGCGAAGTGTCCTGATGCGAGATATGCGGCGACGGCGTAACCAACAGCTTTTCCATTTATTCAAACATTCCTTTCCGCACCGTGATCCGCACAGAACATCTTCCCGGTGCGCCGTTTTACATTAGTCTGTTATTTCTTTTCCTTAAGACTTGCCTTTGCAAGCCGCATTATCTGTGTAAGATATCTTTTCGACGGACATGAATACGAGCAGCAGCCACATTCTATGCAGTAGTCGGCATGAAGCTCGGCAACACGTTCCTTATTGCCTGTCCTGTACGCAGGCTCGATATCGAGCGGACGCAGCCTCATGGGACATGCTGCGGCACATCTTCCGCAGCGTATGCAGGGCTGCTCGGTCATTCTTTCAGCCTGCTTGCGGTCAAATGCAAGTATAGCATTGTTCTGCTTTAATATAGGCATATTCGGATCATATATCGCAGTACCCATCATAGGGCCGCCAAGCAGTATCTTCCTTGCGGACGACTTAAGTCCGCCGCAGAATTCCAGCACATCCCTCACAGAGGTGCCGACCGGAACGATAACGTTCTGCGGCTCCGCGACTGCGCCGCCGTCGACCGTTATGAGCTTTCTGACCAGCGGCATACCGGTGGTTATATATTTATTCAGGAACGAAACGCTCGCAATATTCATAACAACGCAGCCGACATCGGACGGTAATTTCCCGAGCGGCAGCACCCTGCCTGTGGCTGAGTAAATAAGTATCTTCTCAGCACCCTGCGGATAGTGTGACCGCAGCTTCATAAGCTTTACGGTATCATCTGCATCTCTTAAGTCGGCAGCTATGGAATAAAGCGCCTCGATCGCCTTCGGTTTATTATCTTCAACGCAGATTATGACCCGTTTAAAGCCCATTATCCTTTTCAGCATGTAAACGCCTTCAAGTATATTTTCGGTGTTTTCCATACATTCGCGGTAATCGGCGGTTATGAACGGTTCGCACTCCGCGCCGTTCACTATCAGGGTGTCAAGCTCCTGACCGGGTCGTTTTGTCAGCTTGACATGTGCTGGAAAGCCTGCGCCGCCAAGTCCCACAAGTCCCGATTCTCTTGCAGCTTTAACCAGCTGTTCTGGGGTTTCGACGGCAACCGGTGCAATGGAAGGATCTTCGGTCATGGTACCGTCAGACTCGATCACAACGGCGTCAACACTCTGCCCTGACGGCATAAGTACCTTTTTAATATCGGTAACGGTACCCGAAACGCTCGCATGTATCGGTGCGCTTATCAACTTGTCGCTGTCGCCTATTTTGGTGCCTACAAATACAGTGTCTCCTTTTTTGACGCAGGGAACACACGGCGCGCCTATATGCTGCTGCATCGGTATTACCACCTCATGCGGCGGCGGCATAAAAACAGAAACACATTCAGCGGTATTTTTGCTGTGCGGCAGGTCTACTCCGCCTATTGAACGCTTTACCGCGTGAAGCACAGACTCGGGTCTTTCCATTTATTATCCTCCCTTTGGAAATTTCACGCAGACAAACCGACTGTGCAAAGCCAGTCGGCTGTCGGTTTGCCCTATTTCTTATTATGATACCACAAAGCGCCTAAAAATACAACATTTTTTGATAATGATAAAAAAGATTTAAAAGGCTGCAAACAGAAGCGACACAAGCTTTATAATAAGACAGACTGCAATTCCCAAAGCAGTCGGTATAACTGCCGCAAGAGCGGTCCATTTAAGGCTGCCAGTCTCCTTTTTAACGGTCAGAAGTGTTGTAGAGCACGGCCAGTGGAAAAGCGAAAACGCAATAAAACACGCACCGGTAACTGCTGTCCATCCGTTGTCTGTAAAAAGCTGTTTCAAAACCGAAAGCTCCGCTATTTCGGTCACATGTCCCTCAGCCATGTACGCCATTACTACTATAGGTATTACTATCTCATTCGCCGGAAAGCCCAGTATAAACGCCATAAGTATAACTCCGTCAAGGCCTATAAGTCTTGCTGCCGGATCAAGGAAATCCGATGCAATCAGCAAAAGACTTTCGCCGCCGACGGTGATATTTGCGGCAAGCCATATGATCGCTCCTGCAGGTGCGGCAACGGCAGCGGCGCGGCCGAGCACAAACAGCGTGCGGTCAAACACCGATCTTATTATTACCTTACCTATCTGTGGGCGGCGGTACGGCGGCAGTTCAAGTGTAAATGACGACGGTACTCCGCGAAGCACGGTTTTTGAAAGAAACCATGTGATAATAAAGGTCGCAGCTATTCCCGACAGAATGACAACTGTGAGCAGAGCAGCGGTCAGAACACCCGATGCAGCTTTCGCTCCCACGGTTATAAAAAACATAGTTATTATTGATATTATTGCCGGAAATCTGCCGTTGCAAGGTACAAGACTGTTGGTAAGTATGGCAAGTAGCCTTTCGCGCGGAGAATCGATTATGCGGCATCCGACCACCCCGGCGGCGTTGCATCCAAGCCCCATACACATGGTCAGGGATTGCTTGCCGCATGCATTGCAGCGGTAAAACGGGCGATCAAGATTGTATGCTATTCTCGGCAGATACCCGGAGTCCTCAAGCAGCGTAAACAGTGGGAAAAATATAGCCATCGGCGGAAGCATTACCGAAACTACCCATGCAAGCACCCTGTAAACTCCGAAAACAAGCAGATCGATAACAACCGGCGGCGCATTTATAAGGGTCAGCCAATAGCTGAATTTATCCTCCATGGAAAACAGCGCATTTGACAAAAGCTCGGACGGATAATTAGCGCCTGTCACGGTCAGCCAGAATATAAACATAAGCAGCAGTATCATAACGGGATAGCCTGTTTTTCTTCCGGTCAGTATCCGATCAAGTCTGCGGTCATGTTCACCGTATTTTTTATTTTCATATTTCACTACGCCGTCAGAAATCGTTTCCGCCTTGGCTATTATCGCTTCAACTATTTTATCGGTCAGCTTTCCGCCGCCCAGTCCGCATGATTTTATGTAACTCCTCGCCGTCTCTACCGTTTCCCACAGGTACTCATCGCTCATTATATCGGTATTAAGCTCTTTGTTGACCTCCTTTATTACAGATGTGTCGGCATCAAGCAGACGGAGACTCAGCCAGCGTGAATCTATATTTCCGCAGACAGCCTTGACCGCAGGCTCTATCATTGCAATGCCTTTTTCTATTTCCGGTCTGTATATGACTGTCGGTTCCGTTCTGACCTCTGCAAATTCCGCATTGTCAAGCAGCTTTGGCAGCTCATTTACCGAGCGTTTGCTGTGTGCCGAAATGCCTATTACCGGTACACCGAGTCTTTGCGACAAAAGTTCAAGATCAAGGCTGATTCTTTTGCGCCTTGCCTCGTCCATAAGATTAACACAGACTACAACGTTTCTGGTTATCTCAAGGGTCTGCAATATCAGATTCATGCCGCGTTCAAGCATGGTTGCGTCACAGACCACAACGGTTATATCGGCACCGCCGAATAAAATAAAATTGCGCGCCACCTCCTCTTCGGGAGAGTGAGCCATAAGTGAATAGGTGCCGGGTATGTCGACAAAAACATAACTTCCGCCCTCAGAGCGGCAGTACCCGTATGCGTTGGCGACAGTTTTGCCCGGCCAGTTACCGGTATGCTGATTCATTCCGGTAAGCTCGTTGAAAACCGTGCTTTTCCCGACATTCGGATTACCGGCAAGAGCTACAATGCGGTCACTGTCGCTTTTCTTCCTTATAACAAATCCGCCGTCTATAGCGCCCTTTCCGGTTGAACTGCCTGTAAGTCCCATACCCGCACCCCTTATAAAATGTTATATCACACTGACAAGTATTTTTTTGCAATCATCGCGGCGTATAGCTACCACCGCGCCGCGTATAAGATATGCCGACGGGTCGCCGCCGGGGCTTCTGCCCAGACATTCCACTCTTGTGTTTTCGGTAAGCCCGATATCGAGGAATCTCCGCCTGATTGAGCCTGCCGCCGCAAGTGAGCGGACGACCGCGCTTTGACCCGGCACTACGTCGCAAAGCCTTTGCCTTTCCATTGGAATAACCTCCGGTCTGATAACGGCGCAAAACGCCTATACCATATTATTCCTCTCCTTCTTTTGCAGTTACAGATAGTTGCAAAGTTCAAAGATAAAATTTTCACACACCAATTACAGAAAATTCTCAGAGCATGCCGCTTTTCTGCCGGCACCGGCATTTCTAATCATAACTGCAAGCCTGATATGGCATAGAAAATTACGGTATTTTTTAAATAATATATTAATTATGTACAACTGTTTGTTGACATATTATATGTTTTGTGATAATATTACTGTAGTTAATTTTCTTAAAAAAGGGGTAAATAACAAATGAAAAGAATTATTGCTTTTGCAGTTTGCACGCTTATGATATTCGCGCTTGCTGCATGCGGAAGTAAAGATACCGGATCGTCGGCAGACAGCAAAACAGACTCGTCTGTTTCCGCCAACGCTGCGGTCAAGTCACTGAAATTCGACGCCGAAAAATATAATGTCCGTGTTGACGGCTACAGCCAGCTTTCGGATCATCTGACCGCTGATCCCTCTGACGCCAAGATAACATATTCGGTGTCTGACGAAGAGATCGCTACCATTTCCAAAAAGGGTGAGATCTACGGCGTCAAGGAAGGCACCGTCACCGTCACCGCCGCTTCTGAGGACGGCTCGGTAACCGCCACCTGCACCGTTGCAGTCGTTGGCTTCGGAACCATTGTTGCCAGAAACGAGGAAACCGGTGAAGGCGGTATAACCACAAAGCGTATAGGCGCACCTGAGGCTCCGGACGATTCTGAGGCTGTTGTTATCATAATTTCCAAAGATCTTGCCGCCGGCACTGATATGACCGGTGCCGTTGAGTTCGACTACGGCGAGAGAAATGCCGATGGATATTTCGGCAAGGCATACGACGGATACTATGTTGTGAAGAACAATGACAAATGCAACTTCAAGCTGACCGATGTTCCTGCCGGCGATTATGTCGGACTGATAGTCTGCAGCAGAGACTATACTTCTGCCAAGAGCTATGCCGGTATAAACGTTGCCGCCGATCTCAAGGCTTCTGCCTTCGGCAAATACTTCACCGACGCCGAGCTTACAAAGCTTGCATCGAACAAAATAATTAACAAACGCGAATACTGGGTCGGTGAGTTTACAGTAAAGGCAAACGAGACCACCGCATTCGGTCATGCATTTGCTGTAGATAACAGATAAGTACAATAGCGATTTATTAAAATTCAGCCACATCCCTTTCGGTGTCTATGTACCGGAAGGGATGTTCATTTTTCACTCATTTTCCGCATTGACAAGCATTTCTCGGATGCTGTATAATTAAGTACAGGATGATAGACGGTTTAGAAATCACAACGCATTGAGAAAATTGATAACATTGCGTAAATTTAATAAGGTGTGTATTATGACAAAGCAATCACGGATCAATATTCTTTTCGGACTTTCCACATATATCGCTTTAATGATTTCGTACATATGCATCAACTTGATCAGCGGATCGGCAGTTCATTTTCGCTCAATTTCGCACTTTGGGCTTGCAAAAGCAATAGACAATATCTCCTCATTCGTTTTTTGTGTGCTTCCCTTTTTTGTGTTTTTTATTTCGGGTACCATTTATAATATCCTTTACCAAAAAAAGAAAGATCAAAAATCCGGATTTTGCAGATTACTCATGTTTTCGACACTTATAACCGATGCTTTTGTCTTATTGACTGTTGCGGCAATTTTTATTGCTGACTATTTTGTCATATTCAATGATATAGGAGCTATTCTCTCCCCTATTATCTATTCGATAATTTCAATTGTCGAGTCTTTAATTGCAATGTTTATTTACTATGTCAAATACAGCTGATTTATCAGATATAAATGATAATACATTCCGAATAAAAAGAAGAAAATCTATGAATGCAAAGAACGTTTTGCATTGGATCATGCTGTCGGTGGGTATAGTTTCGGCATTAATTTTACTCATGTTTTATCACATACCGTAATTATTACCTTTGGCAGCTTCTTTGGCCGACCAGTGCTGCCGCGGCCGCGCCGTTCGACGGCAAAGCCTTCCGGCCCTTCCTCCAGATAGATTCGTTCCCATGATTTGATCTGATCTCTGCTGTTTACCTCAAATCTGCGGCAGGTTTCGCTGTAACTCAATTTCTCTTCCTGCATGGTTTCAATCACCAGTTTTTTGAATTCAGGCGTATATCGTTTGTTTGGTACTCCTTTTGGCATTAAAATCACCCCATCTGTTAGACATTATATCATACTGTCTAACAAATGGGGTGCATATCACTATGGCAGACGGTTTTTGTATGATCATTTTTATTCATGTTGTTGACAGAGTCCCGAAAGTAATGTATAATATCGATATCGGAATACCGATGCCTTGACGGCACGGTAAACCGTCTTAAAAACGGTGTATTGCCCTTCGGCATCACGCTCTTTTAATACACCATTTAATCTTTGGCGGCTCTGCCGCCTTAAAACTTAATTTACGCGGTGATAAAATATGAATAAGCACGACACAGTATTGGAGCTGTCGGTTCAGGCTATCGGCAGGATGCCCTACTATCTTGATTATCTGAACGAGCTTTACAGCTCAGGCGTTACGACCGTATCGGCGCCGAACGTTGCGGCACACTTCGGGTTCAGCGAAATACAGGTCAGGAAGGATTTTTCGGCTGTCAGTTCCATTCAGGGCAGACCTAAGCACGGATTCAGTATTCCTGAGCTTATTGACGACATGGAGATGATTTTGGGATACCGTAACTGCAAGGATGCAGTGCTCGTAGGTGCCGGCTCACTCGGCACTGCGCTGCTTGAATACGACGGCTTCAACAAATACGGTATTGACATTGTTGCGGCGTTTGATTCAGACCCTGCTAAAGCAGGCGGTCACATAGGGGAAAAACAGATATTTCCGTCGGAGCGAATAAGCGAGCTGTGTCTGAGAATGAATATTCATATAGGCATTATAACGGTGCCTGCCGCTGCCGCACAGGATGTATGCGACCGGCTTGTCGCAGGCGGAGTAAAGGCAATCTGGAATTTCGCGCCCAAGCACCTTTCGGTTCCGGACGGTATATTGGTACAGAATGAAAACATGGCTGCGTCATTGGCATTGCTTTCTAAACATTTGATGGATGAGTATGAGGAGAATAAAGCGTGAACACACTGTTTTTTAAATATGCGATTGAGGTTGACAGAACACGTTCAATAACACAGGCAGCCGAAAATCTGTTTATGGCACAGCCGAACTTGAGCAAGGCGATAAAAGAAACCGAGGAAATGCTTGGATATGAAATATTTGCCAGAACCTCCAAAGGCGTTGCGCCGACCGAAAAGGGCGCTGAGTTTCTGAAGTATGCGCGCAATATAATGAAGCAGCTTGACCTTATCGAATCAATCGGCGATGTTCCAAGTGATGAAAACACCCAGTCGCTCAGCGTTTCAATGCCGAGAGGCAGTTATATTTCCAAGGCGCTCGTTGACCTTGCAGCAGCACTTGACAAAACCGAGCGCATAGAGATGAATGTCACCGAAACCGGATCGGTCAATACCATAAACAATATTGTAGACGGAAAATTCAATCTTGGCATAATCCGTTACCAAACGGCATACGGCAAGTATTTTGAGGACTACATGAGTGAAAAGCACATAAAGGGCGAAACTATATGGAAATTTGAACATCTTGCACTAATGTCAAAGGATCATAAGTACGCGAATAAGGAAATCATCACGGCTGATGACCTCAACGACAGCATAGAAATAATCCACGGCGACAATATGATACCTTATCTTGTACCGGAAAAAGAGCTGTTCAAAAAATATTCATCGGTCAAAAAGAAAATTTACCTATATGAACGCGCCAATCAGTTTGAGCTTCTGTCCGGAGTGCCGGAGACATTTATGTGGGTCTCCCCTGTTCCGCAGCAGACACTTGACCGCTACGGGCTTGTGCAGCGCAAATGCGGATCATCAGGCGACACCTATAAGGACGTGCTTATATATTCGGATGATCATGATTTTACAAAAATCGAAAAGCTGTTTATTGACAAGGTGTACGCCTCAAAAACCGAGCTTGCACTTAAGGAGTATAAATAGGTGTACCGTACCGGAGTATTACTGACAAAAGATGGGAGCAAAGCTCCCATCTTTTTTCTAACGCACATTTAAACAACACATTTAAACAAATAAATTTTAGTTTAGCGGTGTAAAAAGCCAAAAATCTAATTGTGCACTTGTAGG
>UQDO01000023.1 GCA_900539855.1 uncultured Oscillospiraceae bacterium | reverse complement strand
CTATTCGCTACTTCTATTTTTTACTTTTTGTCACACATCATTGTAACACATACATTTTAAGCAACAAAAAATCGGCAGGGATTATTCCCTGCCGTCGTTATGTTTATACCTTGTAAATTATATCTGCATTTACAATTTCTATTGCTCTATTACGAATGCTGTTCATCTTTTGCACCCAGAGCATCATATCGGTGGCTTTGAGTTCTTCGGTTACATTTTCTTTTTCGGCGAGGTCTGTTACCAGCCGAAGAAAAAGGTCTTGAGCTTGCTGTTGATTTTCGACAACATTTCATTTTCTCGATAGAGGTTGCCGTTTGTAATGTTTAACCTATGATAACTGTCCACCGCCTTGAAATATCGTGAAAATAGGGTGCTGATTAGCGACTTTAATCGAGTTAAAACAGAAGTATTGAAAAAGGTTACCCCCTATGGCTTGCAGATGAACTTTGATGAACTAATAAAATATTAGAAAGACATCATTCAGCTTTGGAAGTAGATCATCTTGTTTATTCTGCACTAAAACGCTTAAAAGATTTAAGGAACAGAGTTCACTTGCAGAAATCTGAAGGAAACAAAGATCACGACTATAATGCGTTTGATTATTCCGTGAAAAAAGAAATGAGTAAAATATTGCACGATATACTTACTTCACCGAAAATTACAGACCACCCTGAAATATTTGAATTTATAAAAACAGAGTAAGATAAAAAGAGCTATCAGACTTTCAAAAAATCTGATAGCTCTTTACTTTTACAATAATTCAAATTATGTTGCCATTTTGTTGCCAAAAAGCATATACAATCGGCAAAATCCCAGTAAAATAAGGCTTTTTCAGGAGTGTGAATTTATTCCCACTCCGTTTTGAATATCTCCTCACCCATAAAAATGAGTGTCATAGGTATCTTATACGGCGGTTATTCCTTCCGTTACCAGTCTGATTTTGCGAGAAAAACTTTTTTGTGTACCCGTCGTGTACCTCAAAATCAGGTATCTCACTCGTATCAATATTTGTTGGCAACAGAGGAACAACCTTGTTTCTCTATAGGCTATATGAATATTATACTACAAAAGGCGCAAAAATCAATAGTTTGCTGCCTGAGCGGTGCAGTTCCATTTGGTTCTGCACCGCTTTTCCTGTTTCAAGGAGGAAACAACCATGTCAGAGTATCAATTAGAATTAAAACAAATCGTGGATTACCCACGCTGCCGGATCTACCGGCAATTTATCGGGCTGCTGATGAAGGATAAAAGCATCCGTGTCGGCGGCACATCGGGGCTTTACCATTTCACGGTGCTGTCCTGCTTTGCAAACTTCCGTACTTCCTATAAACGGATCGATGGAATCAGCTACACGATCTATCCCGGCGAATGGCTCTGCCGTGTGAGCGAGCTAACCGAGTGGTTCCGCACTCGCTTTCAGCATCAGGCACTTGCCATTCTCAGGGAGCTGCAGGACAGACACCTTATCACCTATACGCTGCTCGGCCGGGGCAGGCTGGTGAAATTCAAAATCAAAGGATGGTGCAAATACAACAGAGTTTTAGAGTACAACGCCCCGTGCCAGAAGGATACTGGCTTCTTCTTTCTGCCGATCTCGGTTGCCAATGAATTGGTCAGCGCCGGCCGCTGTTCGGAAATGGACGCTATGCTGGATCTGTGGATCAACACAGTATACAACGACACGCAGGTGCAAGGCTCAGAGGTCGGTCCCGTCGTGTATATGAGAAACGGCACCGGAAGCCCACTCATCGGGTATGCGGAGCTTGCACAGCGCTGGGGCGTGTCCAAGGCGACGGCAGGACGCTATCTCCGCAAAATGCAGGAGCTCGACTATCTATCTATGGTCGCATTCCCCGGAACGCACGGCACGGCTATCTACCTCAAGCAATATCTTTCGACCATGTTCCAGATTTCCGATGTGATGATCGACAAAGATGAGGTGGCAATGTCGCTTAATATCCATATTCAGATGGACGAAGAAACGGAGGAAGGTAGCGTGTCAGAAAACAGTTCCGGCGTTTCAAAATCGCACACGGAGATTATTCTGCAAAAAGCGGCAAAAATCCTTGCTGCACAAGGCTTTCCTTGCTTTTCATGCCCAAGGCTCCAGTGTAAGTTATTACCCTTATCCGACGATTGCAGGAAAGCATTTATTCATGTCTGTGATCTCCGGAAGCTGAAAGACTATCGCTATTTGCTTGTGCTGTCGTGCAAGGATTCCACAGAGATATTCCAGTTTGAGGTACGGCTGTCGCCCGTAACCGTGAAGGAGGTGTGACCGATGAAAAAGCAACCGGAACAGATGCCGGAAGACCAAAGATTTCACGATACCTACCTGCTTCTGAAAAAATACCGGGATGTGGTGTGGGGTTTGGAGCTGTCGGTGCAGCAGGTCAAACGACGGTTTCAGATGGAGGTTGGCAGCAGTATCGAGGACTTTTTGGAGTCCATCTACCTTGCCGGTGTGGATTTCTCGGATAACGGCATCGAAGAACAGGCCAGAAGCATTGAAAAAAGCTATCAAATGCTGAAGTTGCTGGAAGTCTCGGTCAATATCATGCGAAACAAGCATAAACACGGCGAGATGTATTATTGGCTGCTTTATTACAGCTACCTTTCGCCCCAGCAGTATCGGAGCGTTGATGAGATTATTGAAATGATCCGACCCCATGTGTCCGACATCAGCGAACGCACCTTTTTCCGCAGGCGAAAGAATGCTGTGGAGGCTCTTTCTTCAATCTTGTGGGGCTATACTTCCCGGGATAGTTTGAGTCTTATGGAGCAATTTTTTCCCGATAAATAGCGTTGGCAGCAAATCGGCGGTCAATGGCAGTATATTGGCAGTGTTTTGCTATTGTGGCGCAAATCCGTATGTGCTATAATGTGTATGCTCAAAACTGTATCAAGTGCCGACAAGGGCAAAACAGACACCATTTTTTCGATGGTGTTTTTTTGTTGCCCTGATTGGCACGACCGCACAAGCCGCCCCATTTCTCGGGGCGGCTTAGTATTTTTTCAAGGAGGTACACAGTGAAAAATCAACTGAAAACCACAAAGCCGAAGGACCGAAAGGATCGCCGCCATATCAACTGGGGGCGTTTTCTTTTTGCCGGGTTCCTCAGCGTCACGATGCTGGCGGCAAACACGATGCCCGCCTTTGCGGCGACAACGGTATGGGAAAAGGCAAACGAGATCATGAAGGATGTGTATACGCAGATTCTCACGATCTCTACCATTGCCGCCGTTGTGACCGCCGCTATCGCACTTCTGATGATGAATTTCTCCAAATCGGGACGGACGGTTGACGAAGCCCGTGCCTGGCTGAAGCGTATCATCATCACCTGGGCGATCCTTAACGGTCTCGGCTTCATTATGGCCTATATCACTCCCTTCTTCTCCGGCGGCAAGTGGAACGGGTAATCGTTCCCGCCAAAATGAAAGGAGGTCGATGTCTTGGGCATACTTGACGGAATCGTAGAGTGGATCGCAGAACAGGTCATGAACGGACTGGACCTTATCAACACCTCAGTTTTGGGCGCACTGGGCTGTAATATGAGCACCTTCAATCGGTATTTTCCTGCGGCAGAGACGATGTATAAAATATTCGTCGCTCTGGCGATTGGGCTTATCCTGCTTAATTGGGTGTGGCAGCTCTTTAAGAATTACGGACTTTCCGCCGGCATTGAAGCGGAGGATCCCGTAAAACTTTCCATCCGTTCAATACTCTTTATTCTCCTTGCCTACTTTGCGGACGAGATCGTAAATATCATACTGAAAATCGGAGGAACACCCTATCAGTGGATACTCAATTCCGAATTACCGCCGCTTGACTTTGCCAGCTTCAATTCCGTTTTCCTGACGATACTCGGCGTATGTGCAAGCGGCACGGTGGCATTGATTGCACTGATCCTCATACTGATTCTGGCTTGGAATTACATCAAACTGCTGTTTGAAGCGGCGGAGCGCTATGTGCTGCTCGGTGTGCTGGTGTTTACCGCACCGGTTGCCTTTGCCATGGGCGCATCGCAGACCACTTCCAATATCTTTAAGAGTTGGTGCCGTATGTTCGGCGGCCAGGTATTTCTGCTGCTGATGAACGCCTGGTGCCTGCGGCTCTTTACCAGTATGGTGGGACAGTTCCTCTCCAACCCTTTGGCACTTTAAGGAGGAACGATGAAAAGAAAACATAAAATACTCATTACCCTGCTTGCCGTTGCCGTGACCGTTTCGCTTACAACTGTTCCGGCGTTTGCTTTGACCGAAAGCGAAGTGCAGGATCAGGTAAACGCCGTCGGGAAAGAAGTTGTTACCGGAAACCTCTTCGTGTGGTTTCTGTGTGCGATTGCCTTTTTGAAGGTATCGCAGAAAATCGACAGCTTTATGTCTTCCCTCGGCATCAATGTCGGACACACCGGCGGCTCTATGCTGGCTGAGGCGATGATCGCTATGCGTGGAATCGGAACGGCGAGGACTTTTGCCGGTAGAGGCGGTTCCGGCGGAAGTTCCTCCGGTAGTGGCGGAGGCAACACCTTTATGAAAGGCGGGCTTTCCGGCGTTGTAAGCCGAAAGGTCACAAACACCGCTATCAACAATGCAAACGGCTCAAAAAGCGGCGGTCTCGGCGGTATGGCATTCAATTCCTCGCTCAGTAAGGGCGGCGGTTTTGCCAACAGCGTGATCGGCAAGATCGCAACCGGTAATATTTCTTCTACCGGCTCTATTTCCGGTGAAAGCGCTGCAGACTCTCTTATGTCCTATATGGGATATACGGCGCTCGGGCCGGATGCGGAAAGTGTTCCATCCTTTTCAGATGTAGAGATCGGCGGCGGACATATCTTCGCAACCGAAACAAATGACGAGCACCCGGAGGGCATTGCTATGGGAATGTATCACACCGACCAGTATATGCCGCCCGAAGGAGAATACACGACCGTCACGGCTGCGGACGGCACCTCTTGGTATAAGCAATATGCAACGGATACCGTAGAGAGAAAGCCACACAAAGCAGACGACGGCAGTATCGTCTATGAGGAAAGCCTTGTCAAAAGGCTGCCGAAGGCTCCCTGGCGAAAGGATAAGATCTGATGGCGGATAACAGTCGTCCGGTTGCTGAACCGTTGCAGAAAAGCGCACAGGCCGCACAAGCGGTGCGAGGTGCTGTTAAAACCGGAAAAGCCATTGCCGGTGCCGCCAAAGGTGCAGCTGCCGGAGGCGTGTGGGGTGCCGTTGCCGGCTTTGCTTGGGAAAATCGGAAGTTTGTCGGGAAGGTCATCATTGCGGCGACCGCCGTGCTGATGATCCCGATCCTTATTCTGTGTATGCTCCCCGGAATCATATTCGGAGGCTTCGGCAATTCTCATTCTCCGGCCGACCCCGATACGCCGATCATGAACAGCAGTGCGGCAATCGACAGTAATCTGGTCGAGATCTCTACTGCCGTGAGCTTCGTGCTGTCCGAGGCGCTTACCGATACGCTGACCGCCATAGAAAACGATTATGCTGCCTGCACCGCTGACGGCAAAGAGGTCATAAACCCTTATGAAAGCTCACCGAATTTTAACGCCAATCTGTTTGTCGGACAATACTGTGCGGCAAAGAATGAGGATTATGCCGCTGTGTCTGTGTCGGATATGGAATCCATGCTGCGCAGCGGCAAGGACAAGCTCTATTCCTATACCAAAAAGGAAGAAGAACGCACAGTTGAAACGGTCACGACCTCGGTAACGGTGGATGCCTCGACCGGCAAAGAAACAACAACGGAGACCGTAACGACAACCACGGAAAAGTGGATCATTTATACGGTTTCCTACAACGGCGAAGCCTACTTTGCCGATGAGGTATTCCATCTGACCGCCGAGCAGAAAGACCTTGCTGACGATTATGCGTATAACCTCAGCCTATTCCTCGGAGACAGTATGTTCCAGGGGCTTCCTGCCGGGTATACAACAGTTTCTTCGCTTGGCAATATCCGCTTTACGGACGGACAAACCGCAGTCGTCTATTTCAATCAGCTGGACGAACGTTATGCGGGGCAACCGTATGGCACTGACAATATCGGCGGCTACGGCTGTGGGCCTACGGCGATGTCGATCGTTGTATCCTCGCTGGCAAACGATACCGTTGACCCCATCGAGATGGCAAGATGGTCGTATGAAAACGGCTATTGGTGTTCGGGCAGCGGCTCTTATCATGCGCTGATCCCTGCTGCCGCAAAAGCATGGGGATTGAATGTTGAAGGCTGCTCGGCTTCGGACGGGCAGAAAATTGCAGACGCTCTGGCTGACGGTAAATTAGTGGTTGCCATTATGCTGAAGGGACATTTCACAAGCTCCGGCCACTTTATCGTCCTGCGTGGCGTAAAGGACGGGAAAATACTTGTAGCCGATCCGGCAAGTTACGACCGAAGCAGTATGGAGTGGGATCTGTCCATCATTCTGAATGAGGCAAGCACCCACGCCGGAGCCGGCGGACCTTTTTGGATCATTGGATAGAAAAGAGGAAAATCATGTGGACAACAATAGCGTTTCTTATCGGAGGTGCAGTTGGCTGCGTGTTCATGTGCCTGTTTCAGATAAATTGGCACGAGGCGCAGGAAGAATACCGTATCACCGATAAAGAATCGGGAAAACAAGAAGGAGGCTTTGATGAGCAAAAACAGTGAACATCACGATACCTACATCATCCCTCCGAATTTTATCGAGGGCAGCACCTTATTCGGAGGGATGTTCAAAATACGGAATGTGATCGAGGCCGGCGTACTTGCCGCAGCGGTAGGTGTGCCGGTATTCTCCCTTGACCTTTCGCTCACCGTCCGTATTATCATTCTTTGCCTGACGGCACTGCCGCTCGCCTTATTTGCGCTGATGGGCATTGCTGGCGAGCCGCTTTCTTCGTATATCATTGCCTTTTTCAAGTGGCTCAAGAACCGCCGTGTGGTCGGTAAGACGGAGCCGAAAGAGGAAAGGAAGAAGCCGAAACCGAAAAAAGAAAAGCAGCCTGCGCCGGAAAACGAGTCGATGCTATCGGAGATCGCCGGTGTTATCCGCAAGCAGTCGGCAAAGAAAAAGCATACCGAGGAACCCCGGGCGGCGGAAACACCGAAACAGAAGAAGCCGCACCGCAGAAGCAAAGCGGACTCGCCCTTTCTCAACCCCGTAGCGGAGTATCTGCCGATTGAAAAGATTGCAAACGGCATTATCTACACCAAGGATCACCGGTATATCAAGCTGATTGAGGTGGTGCCGATCAATTTTCTGCTCCGAAGTGCCAGAGAACAGCGGAGCATTATCTACTCCTTTATCAGCTATCTGAAGATCAGCCCGGTCAAGATCCAGTTTAAGGTGCTGACAAAGCGTGCGGACCTCAATAAACACACCGAGATCGTGCATCGTGAAATGGAAGCTGAAACCGATCCAAACTGTCGGGTCTTACAGGAGGATTACCTAAAGCTCATCAATCAGATCGGATCCCGTGAGGCGACAACCCGCCGCTTCTTTGTCGCTTTTGAATATGAGCAGGTCGGGCGGCGCAGCAGCAATGAAGAGGCCGATGCCATTGCCTCGCTGCAAACCGCCGCAAGGACGGCGGCAAACTATTTGAAGCAATGCGGCAATGAGGTGCTGACGCCGGAAAACGAAGACGAATTCACAGTGGATGTGCTGTATAACATCCTCTGCCGCCAGGAAAGCTCGGACATTCCTCTTCCGCAAAGAGTGCAGGATGTCGTTTCAAGCTATATTGCGGCAGGAAAGGATACGGACGCCATTCCGTGTACGGAGTTTTTTGCACCGCAGACGCTGGACTTTACCCACGCCAAATACATTTGCGTGGACGGGCAATATCGGTCATATCTTTTGATCCCATCCTACGGCTACAAATCACAAGTGGCGGCCGGTTGGCTGAGCCTGCTTGTCAATGCCGGCGACGGGATCGACATCGACCTGTTTCTGACCCGTCAGCCGAAGGAGCGTATGGTGAACAAGCTCGGTCAGCAGCTTCGTATCAACCGTTCCAAAATCCGAGAAGCCAGTGATACCAACAGCGACTTTGACGATCTGGACGGCGCTATCCGCAGCGGGTACTTTTTGAAGGAGGGGCTTTCCAACAACGAGGATTTTTACTATATGAACATCCTCATTACGATGACCGCCGACAACGCCGAGGATCTGGAATGGCGTGAGTGTGAAATGCGGAAGCTGCTTATCTCGCAGGATCTCAATATCGTGTCCTGCTCATTTCGGGAAGAACAAGGCTTTTTGTCATCGCTGCCGCTGACAAATCTGGAAAAGCATCTGTATGAGCGCTCCAAGCGCAATGTGCTGACAAGCGGGGCTGCAAGCTGCTATCCCTTTACCGCTTATGAGTTGAGCGATGACAATGGCATTTTGCTCGGCGTCAACAAATATAACAATTCCCTTGTGATCGTGGATATTTTCAATTCCGCAGCCTATAAGAACGCCAACATTGCAATCATGGGGACCAGCGGCGCAGGCAAAACCTTCACCTTGCAGCTGATGGCATTGCGGATGCGGCGAAAAGGCACCCAGGTATTCATCATTGCTCCGCTGAAAGGGCACGAATTTCTGCGTGCCTGCCGCAATACGGGCGGCGAGTTCATTCAGATCTCTCCGGCATCGAAAAACTGCATCAATGTCATGGAGATACGCAAGACCGATCGGTCGGTGGATGAACTGCTGGACGGCGCTCCGATTGAGAAATCGGAGCTTGCCGCCAAAATTCAGCAGCTGCACATCTTTTTCAGCCTGCTGATCCCCGACATCACTCACGAAGAACGGCAGCTTTTGGATGAAGCCCTGATCAAGACCTACAATGCCAAGGGGATCACCCATGACAATGACACGCTCAAAGACCCAGACAATCCCGACCGTTACAGAGAAATGCCGATTTTGGGTGACCTGTATGATATTCTCTTGATCGCACCCGAAACCAAACGTCTGGCAAATATCCTCAACCGCTTGGTACACGGCTCGGCCAGCACCTTTAACCAGCGCACCAATGTCAACCTGGATAATAAATACACGGTGCTGGATATTTCCGAGCTGTCCGGTGATCTGCTGACGGCGGGAATGTTCGTTGCACTCGATTATGTGTGGGATAAGGCAAAGCAAAACCGCACCGTAGAAAAGACCATCTTCATCGACGAATGCTGGGCGCTGATCGGCGGCTCTGCCAACCGGCTTGCCGCAAACTTTGTTCTGGAAATCGCCAAGATCATCCGTGGCTATGGCGGCAGCGCCGTTTTTGCTACGCAGGACCTCAACGATTTCTTTGCTCTCGACGACGGAAAATACGGCAAAGGCATCATCAACAACTGCAAGACCAAAATCGTCCTCAATCTTGAAGACGAGGAGGCGCAGCGGGTACAGAGTATTTTACATCTGTCCGAGGCGGAGGTCATGGAAATCACGCACTTTGAGCGTGGCAACGGGCTGATTAGCACCAACAACAATAATATCACGGTCGAGTTTCGGTGCAGTGACTTGGAGAAAAGCCTGATCACGACCGACCGCCGTGAGCTGCAGGAACTGGTCGAACAGAAAAAACGGTAATACCGACCGAATACGGAATTTATACGCATTAAGGTGTCATTGCGGATTTAATACGCTTTTAATGCGTATAGAAAGGAGACCAAAATGAAAACGCGAGCAGAGATATACAGCAAAGAGGCTGCAGATATACTGCGGAATATCACGACCTATCACTATATGCGGCACGATCAGCTTTTGCGGCTCTATCCGGGAAAGGAAGAAAAAATTGATAATCTTCTGTCCTTCTTTCTAAGGCAGGGACGAATCTTTCGGGATGAACATTCCGGTTTATATCACGATGGCACCGAAGCCCACGCCGACAAGGAAATGCTGGCGGCGCTTTGGGTGCTGACGGATTTTATCGACCGGGTGGACTACCACTCTTCCACGGACTTTCCGGTAAAGCTGATTTTTATTGCCGACGGCGAACTGTACGAGGTCATCTATGTAGAAACAGGCGGCGAGGCCCTGATCGAGCACGCCGTTGCCAAGCAGCCGGACGATGCAGAAAAACGCATCGTCATCGTAGAAAGCGCCGAGCAGATCGGCAAGCTGAACATCCCCGATGTGACGGCGTACTGCACCGTGGATATGAACACCGGCGCTGTTCAGTATTATAAGCAGGAATAGGAGGACCGCATTGGATAGAACAAGTATTTCAAGACGAATCGGAAGCATCAAGGGCGACATAGAAAAGCTGTCAAACACCCTTTGTGCCATCGAAAAGACGGATATAGAAAACTATCCAGACAATTACGCTATGCTGACTACCGATGCCGCATTACGCAGCGAACTTATCGCCTGCCGTATGCGGCATTTGTTATACGGCTCAACGGCCACACGGAAGGAAACCTATCTCGCCTCTGCCGGTGTGGTGCAAGGTATCCGCATTAAGGCGCAGGAGAATATGCTGGAGATCACGCTGCCGTGCCTGCTGCCTAAACGAAAGCAGCGGCAAAGCACGGAATTTCTGATCGACCCGTTGTATTTCACCCTGAGCCAGTATTCGGACAACAATGAGCTGCCGAAGTTCCGGCAGTGCGTTGTGTGTTTTTCGCATATTTACAGTGAGAAATTCCATAACCGCCGGGTACGGGACTACGACAACCTGGAGCTCAAACAGCTTTTGGATGTGTTGTCTACTTTCATTATGGTAGACGATACCGGCCTTTTGGTAGATGCCTATAACACAACGGAGATCGGTGAAGCAGATTGCACCCGCATTTCCGTAATGGCAAAAGAGGACTTCCCGAAGTGGCTGAATGAACGGGAAAAGAGCCTGAAAACCATATCGGATTTTTAGCGGTTGGTGGGCGAAAATTTCACGATACGGTGCGGCAAGACAAAAATGCCCGTAAATCAAGGCTTTTTCAGCCGTGCCAAAGCCGAAAAACTACCCGGGTTATCAGCAACCTCGGTAATATTCAAAGCAAAAGGAGGTGGTGCGCTATGCGCTGCACAAACGGTCTGCCGGATAAGCAGACGGTGGGCTACACGCTGCTTGAACTTGTTGCCATATCCGGCGAGCTTCCGGCCAATCAACTCTGCCGACTCCCGGGCGGCGACAGTTATAAGCTGAATGTTGTCCGTGCTCTCAAATCGCAAAAGCTGCTGCGGACTTATTACCGTGACGGTGTGCGTGGATACAGGCTGACGGCCTCGGCCAAGAAAGCCCTTTGCCGTGATGTTCCCGAACGCTTTTCCTTTTCGCTGTCCGGCTCGGCTGAGACCAATCTGGTGAAAAGCGAGATCACACGCCGCCTGCGCCTTCACCGTGTGGCTGAAGCGACACTGACAATGAAAAATGCCGGTGTGCTGATTTTTCGAGACGAAAAGCCGGATGTCTTTTCTCCCGAATGGGAGAAAACCGATTCTCTCTCCATAACGGCTCCGGCATTTTATACCTCGCGGGAGATCAAGGAGATGGGAATGGTATTTGCTAAGATCCGCGGCGCCCGTTCGGTTGGCGTGCTACTCACCCCGGCCGATGTGTTCGTGGTCTATGACCTCGGCAATTCTCTGATGAAATGGGAGTACAAATCCGAAATGAGGACAAAGGCGCTGATGAAAACGGTGCTGTGCCGGGAGCGCCTGCCGCACCAGTATCCGCCCGAAGCGGTACAGGGACTTCTGCTGGCAGACAGTATGGAGCAAGCCTATGACATTCTCAAAGAGAACGAGGGACGGCAGTATTTTATCCTTGACGGAAATTATGAGCATTTCTATTTTCTCACAAACGACCGCAAGGGAGAACGGCTGTTGAGCCTGCTATGCAGCAGGGCGCTGACAGAACAGCTCACGGATATTCTGTATGCTGACCTGTACGAATGTGATTTTGCAGGCAACTTGGAATGCGACGCCGCCGACCGAGACGGCGAGCCGGTGCTGCTCTCTTTCTTTTGCGATCTGCCCCGTATCAAGCGATTTGACACGGCGTTGCAGCTGCAAAACAAGTGCGGCACGCTGATCTGCTTTGACTCCCAACGGGAGGCGCTGGAGCGCTATTGCAGCGACCGGGTAAAATTTCAGACCATTGACTTTGAGAAATGGGAAAGGAGCTTTTTTGAGTAAGAAGAAAAGACTGTTTGGCATATTGCTGGCGCTTCCGCCGCTTCTGCTGGGACTGCTCTACGGCGGCGGATATATTGCCCAGTTTATGCGCAATTATCATGAGTGGGAGGCTGCCGGCGGAACGCCCGGCAACGGAACTTCACCCACCGTGCCGTCCTTTGCTGTCAGCGAGTGCCTGCGTGCCATTTTTACTATGCCATACGGCATAGTCGGCATTCTCATTTGCGTGGGAGCGCTGGTGCTGCTCATCGTTATGGTCATGCGTATGGGCTACAGTGAAACCGGCGAATACGACAAGGACCGTAACTTCATCTATTCCAAGAAGGGCACCTACGGCACATCCGGCTTTATGAGCGAAAAGGAAGCCGAGGAGATATTTGACTTACGGACGAGCCTTAAAAACCATAACGGCACGATCTTCGGGCTGCTGAACGGGCGGTATGTGTGTATGCCGGAGGAAAGTATGCTCAACAAAAATGTGGCGGTGTACGGTGCCAGCGGCAGCATGAAAACGAGGGCTTACTGTATCAACCGCATTTTGCAGGCGACCGTTCCGAACAAGGACGGAAAAATGGAATCGCTGATCATTTGCGACCCGAAATCCGAGCTGTACGAAAAGACCAGCGAGCTGCTGCGCAAGACGCATACCGTTAAGGTGTTCAATCTGGTGTGCCCTGAAAATTCAGACTCGTGGAATTGCCTTGCGGAGATCGAGGGCGATGAACTGATGGCACAGCGCTTTTGCGATGTCATTATTAAAAACACCGGCTCGGAACGGGGCGACCACTTCTGGGACAGCGCCGAAATGAATCTGCTCAAAGCGTTGGTCCTTTATGTGGAACAAGGGTATCTGCCCGAGCGGAAGAATATCGGGCAGGTCTATCGGCTGCTGACCCACTGTGACGAAAAAGAGCTGAACAGCCTGTTCAATATGCTGCCGTCCTCACATCCGGCGAAAGCCCCTTACGCCATTTTTCAGCAGGCGTCCGACACCGTGCGCAGCGGCGTGATTATCGGCCTTGGCTCAAGACTGCAGGTGTTCCAGAACAAATCCATCTGCAATATGACTGCCTTTGACGAGATCGATATGGAGCTGCCGGGACAGCAGCCCTGCGCTTATTTCTGTATTACCAGCGACCAGGACAGTACCTTCGACTTTTTATCATCGTTGTTTCTGTCCTTTGTTTTTATCAAGCTGGTGCGCTATGCAGACAAAAACTGCGAGGGCGGCAAGCTGCCTATCCCCGTTCATGTGCTCGGTGAAGAATTGACGGCCTGCGGCGTTATTCCAGACCTCAGCCGAAAAATCAGCGTGATACGCTCCCGAAACATCAGCATGAGCTGCGTGTTCCAGAACCTTGCCGGACTTCAGAACCGATACCCGCTGAACCAATGGCAGGAGATCCTCGGCAACAGTGATGTGCAGCTTTTTCTCGGCTGCGTGGATGAGCTGACGGCAAAGTACATCAGCGACCGCTCCGGCGAGGTTTCCGTGCATGTGCAGAGCAAGGCAAAGCAGCTCGGCACTTGGCGGATTTCCAACTACACACCGGAATACAGAGAGACCAGCGGCGTCGGCAAGCGAAAGCTGCTGACGATGGATGAGGTCTTGCGGCTGCCGATCAGCAAGGCGCTCATCATTATTCGAGGCCGCAAGCTATTGCAGGTAGACAAATGCGATTACACAGAGCACCCGGAAAGCAAAAAGATGATCTCCTGCAAGGCTTCTGCACATATACCTGAGTGGCAAAAACAGCAACCGAAGGAGGTGGAAGAAGTATCGCCTGCGCCGATCAAAAAACCGGGCAGAAAGAAAAAAACGCCGGCATCCAATGTGGTGCCGACCGACAAAGACAGTATCATGTCCAAAAACTAAAGGAGGAACAACCTATGCCTAAGAAAAAAGAAGAGCCGGAAGTTGCCGCTGCGGTGGAAACGACCGAAAGCGCTGCGGAGGTGACCGATATTGAGCCCGTTCCCGTCGAACCTGCCGCCGAAGTATCTGCCGAGCCGATCGAGCCGGCAGCTGAAGAGCCACCGAAGCCCAAACGCACCCGCAAAAAGAAAACGGATGCCGTGGATGAGGAAGCTTTACCCGAGCCTCAACCGGCTGCCCCCAAGGAGACCGCCGCAAAGAAAAAAGAAACCGCCGCAGCGGATCGGCAGAATAAGCCGAAGGCAGATCCTATTCTGACGCTGGAAGTCGGCGGTGAAGTTACGACCGAGACACATGAGATGGACGCCGCATGGCACGAGATCCTGACTTCCAACCGCTCGCACCGCATCCTGACCGGAATGCTCGGCGGCGTGGAAGAAACGGAAGCCGGGAAAACGCTCGCCGTTGTAGATTACAAGGGCTTTCGTGTAGTCATCCCGCTAAAGGAAATGCTTGTGAAGCTGGAAAAGAACCTCAAAGGCACAGAGTATACCGAAATGATCCGCCGCCAGAACAAGCTGCTCAGCAATATGTTGGGCTGCGAGATCGACTTCATTGTAAAGGGCGTGGATCAGAAGACACGCACCGTTGTGGCAAGCCGCAAGGAAGCGATGCTCAAAAAGCGGCAGGTCTTTTACATGAATCAGGATACCTCCGGCGCATACCGCATCTATGAGGGACGCACCGTGCAGGCCCGTGTGATTGCCGTGGCGGAAAAGGCAGTACGCATCGAAGCCTTCGGCGTGGAGTGCTCGATCATGGCACGGGACCTGTCCTGGGATTGGATCGGGGATGCCAACGACCGTTTTTCTGTCGGGGATCAGATCCTCGTCCGTATTCTGGAGGTCAACCGTGATAGCTTGGAGGAGCTTTCCATCCGTGCCGATGTAAAAAGTGTATCCGAGAACACCAACCGCACCTATCTGAAGCAGTGTCGGGTGCAAAGCAAGTATGCCGGCAAGGTGACAGATGTGCATAAGGGCGTGGTGTATGTCCGACTGAATAACGGAGCCAACGCCATTGCTCACACCTGCCTCGACCGGCGCACGCCCGGCAAGAAAGACGATGTTTCTTTTGCCGTGACGCACATTGATGAAGACCGTGGCGTGGCGGTCGGAATCATCACCCGTATTATCAAGCAGCATCTGTAGTCTGTTGAAAAACGGTGAGCGCAGGTCGTATAAAAAGAGCAAGGCGGAAATTTCCGAACAAGGAGGGGCTTTTTATGCGTAAAATCATCTTCGTCTTGCTCGCTTTGCTGCTGACTCTTGCAGGCTGCGGCAAAGAGGCTTTGCCGGAAACATCCTCTGTACCTTCGGAGGATACTCATATCACATCTCCCACTGAGGAAAAAACGGAACAAAGCACGGTGCCCTCTTCCGAGCCTGCCAAAACTACCGAAGTGCCGGAAGAAACCGCTGTATCCAAGGCGGAAAGCGGTACTTCCGACAGTTCCGTAAAGGAGCCGAAACAAAACACACCTTCCGGCGGACCGACTGAGCCTACTGAAAAGACGGCTCCGGCAGAAAACACATCGCCAACAGAGCCGACGGAAACGACACCGACCGTGCCCAATGCTTCGGCTTCCGATGCCGGAGCAATCGCAGAGCTGGTCGCACAGTATCTGAACGACTACCGCACGGCGCAAGGCACTGCTGCCGTCACCCGGCTGTCCGGTCTCACAGGATATGCCGAATACCGCAGCCGCCAGATTATCTCGGACTTCTCACACAACACCATGGATGAACGGGCGGCGGCAACGGCACTGTCCTACGGGTTGTATGTGGATCCTTCTGCATACGGAATGGATGGAGAGCCATATTATACCGCCTGCGCGGGCGAAGCGATCGCCAAGGCCGGATATGCGGGCACTGTCGATTATGTAGCAAGCTCTTTGGCTCGCCTGATACGAAACAGCCCCGATCACTGGTCTTACATAGGAAGCGGCGAATATCGGTATATCGGTGTCGGCATCACCTACGAAAGCGGAATGTGGTACTGCGATGTGGCGCTCACCAAAGACAACTACGGATAAAACAGAATAATCAAAGCCAAAAGACTTCATTGCCTATGCGATGGAGTCTTTTCTCTTTCAAGAAAGGAAAGAACCATCATGACAAAGAAAAAGCTTAGCTTCAAAAAATGGCTGTCCATGCTTTTGACCGCCGTAATGCTGGTGGCCGCTTTGCCCATCAGTGCCTTTGCGGCGCCCGCTTCGGGAATCCCGGCGAATATGCTGGATAATGTCTATCTGGATGCCCTCGCCTATACCGGCTACAATGTTCAGGCCCAAAAGGACGATGGCACGATCTTTATAAAGACCGGCAGCTCGGTGTCCGCCTCAATTCGTTCGGGTATCGGCTACGGCACAGGCCCGTCCGGCTTTGAAACCAATTCCGGCGGCGTACCGGATATTGCCAGATTCCGTTCACACGGACTCTGCTGTGCCTCCTATGTCAGCTATGTTTATTACAACTATATGCCGAATGTGGCGCATATCAATACCGCCACTGTGCCTTGCCCATCCAACCCGAGATCGGCAACCGCCTATAACACTGCGGCGAACGGCTGGGTAGACAGCGGCAAGGCCAGACGCATCAGCTTTACGCAAAGCTCGGACGGAAGTAACTTCAATCCTTCCGAGGAAATCCCCATCGGGTCGTTGATCGTCTTCAAGCATATCCCGACGGGCAGCATTGCCCATGTGGCAATCTATGCAGGCTATTATAACGGCAAACACTTCGTCACCCATGTCGGCAATGACCGAGGCCCTGAATTTTCTACCATCGTCGGTATGAGCAAGGGCGATTACCCCGAGGCGGTCGTGCAGGTCGTCGTACCGGAATTTGTAGAGGCCTACGGGTCCATTGAAGTGCAGAAAAACGATACCAACGGCAAAGGCCTTGCCGGAGCCTACTTCGTTGCAACATCACAGAAAGACGGCACACAGTATCTGATCGGCCCGACCGACGCCGGCGGTCACGGCTCCAGCATCGAGCGCATCCCCTATGGGCAGTACACGGTAAAGGAAACGGTATTCCCGGCAAACTACCGTGCCTACGGGCAGACCGAGTGGACAGTCACTGTCAGCGCCGCCAATAACGGCGTTGTCAAATTTACCGCTGTGAATGAGGAAATTCCCGGAAATGTGAAGATCGTCAAGGAGTCCGAGGACGGCAAGATCAGCGGTATCCGGCTGAATATCTCCGGCAATGGCGTGAACGAGGATGTTGTCACCGGCTCTGACGGCGGCATTACCGTAAAGAACCTGAAGCCTGGCACCTATACCGTGTCCGAATACGAATATGAGGGCTATGTGCCGCAGCCGCCGCAGGCCGTCACCGTCGTTTCCGGCGGCACTTCCATCGTAACCTTCAGCAATCTTCTGCAGCGTGGCAATCTTGTTGTGACGAAAACATCCGAGGATGGCTTGGTCGAGGGCCATGAGTTCCGCTTGTACGGGACTTCTACTACGGGACAGCAGGTGGATATGTACGCTGTTTCTGACAGCAGCGGAAAGGCAACCTTCAAGGATGTGCCCGTAGGTACCTACACACTTTCCGAAGAAAACACGGCTGCCCGCTATGTTATTCCGGAGGATCAGACCGTAACGGTCACATGGAAAGAAACAGCCGAAGCCGCCGTAGACAACACCTTGAAAAAATGGCGTGCGGATATTTACAAGCTGGATGCCGAACACGCTGACTGCAACGACCAATCGGCAATGCCGAAGCTGATGGCAGCCGATGATTACGAATACAAAAGCGCGGAAGATCTCGGCTATCCCTACGGTTACACCCGCGGAGACGCTACGCTTGAGGGCGCTGTTTACGGCGTGTATCAAAACGGCGAGCTGGTGAAGACCTACACGACCGATAAAGACGGATATATCCTGACCGACTATTTCCCCTGCGGAGACGGCTGGACGATCCGTGAGATCACACCGAGCGAAGGCTATTTGCTGGATGATACGATCTACCCGGTGGGCGCCTATCCCGAAAAGTATTCCGTCGAGTATAACACGCTGACGATGGATTTGTATGAAACACCCATTAAAAGCAATATCGTGCTTGTGAAGCATTCGGACAATGGCGACACGCAGATCGAAACGCCGGAAGCGGGCGCACAGTTTAAGATCTGGCTCAAATCGTCCGGCTCCTATGATGCCGCCGATGAAACGGAGCGTGATCTCATTACCATTGACGCGCACGGCTTCGGCGTATCCAGGGACCTGCCCTACGGCACCTATATCGTAGAACAGATCTCCGGCAAAGAAGGTGCGGAGCTGCTGCCCGCCTTTGAAGTCTACATCAAGACTCATGCGGATATTTACAGCTATATCATCAACAACGCACCCATCACCGCCCTGATCGATGTGGTGAAAAAGGACGCCACGACCGGCAAGGTGATCCCCGCCGCCGGTATCGGCTTTAAGCTCCGTGACCTGCAAAGCGGTGATTTCATCACCCAGCGGATCAACTACCCCACGCCGATGGATATTGATGTCTTCTATACGGATAACACGGGACGCCTGCGCCTGCCCGAACCCCTTAGCTACGGCGAATATGAGCTGATCGAGCAGACCGTCGGCGGCGCGGAAGGCTATGTGCTGGACAGCACACCCGTGAAATTCAAGGTGGACGGCTCCGCCGAAGTAGTCGTTGTGGAAAAATACAACCAGCCGCAGATGGGAACGATCACGATTCTGAAGCGCGGCGAGGTGTTCTCCACAGTCACCGAGCAGGACGGCATTTATACTCCGCATTATGAAATGCAGGGCTTGACCGGCGCTGTGTTCGGCGTATATGCAGTGGAGGATACCTATACCTTAGACGGCACAAAGCGTTATTCCGCCGGAGAAAAGGTGGCGACTCTCACCACTGCGGCAGACGGCACGGCAACGAGTGAGCCGCTGTTCCTCGGAAAGTTTGAGCTGCGTGAGGAAAAGGCGCCTTACGGTATGGTGCTCTTAAAGGAGCCGGTACAAACGGAGCTTACCTATGCCGGTGAACAGGTTAAGATCACGACTGTTTCCGAAACCGCCGTCAATGAACGGCAGAAGGTCGTGATCAGCCTGCTTAAAAAGCTGGAATCCGATGATACCTACGGTGTCGGACTCGGTGAGGAATACAAGAACATTCGCTTCGGATTGTATGCTGCCGAAACCCTGACCGCTGCGGACGGCACGGAGATCCCGCAGGACGGATTGCTTGAGATCGTGGGCATCGACGAAAACGGACTTGCCGTATTTACGGTGGATGTTCCGGCCGGTGCCAAGCTCTATGTCAAGGAAGTGGCTACAGACGCACACTATCTTCTGTCGGATGCGGTCTATCCCGTTGCCTTTGATTACGAAGACGCTTCCGTTGCGGTCATTCAGTTGGTTATCAACAACGGTGAGGTGATCGAAAATACCATCATCCGAGGCAGCATTCACGGCTTAAAGGTGGATGAGGATCATACGCCCGTGTCCGGAGCTGTGTTCGGACTCTTCAAGGCGAATGAGACCGAGTTCACAGAGGAAAATGCGCTGGCAACGGCAACATCCGGTGAGGACGGTGTGTTCGTCTTTGAAAATATCCCCTATGGCGATTGGATCGTCCGTGAGCTGTCCTGCCCGGCGCATCTGGTGCTTTCAGAGGAAGCTTACAAGGTAACGGTATCCGAGATGGATCAGATCATCGAGATCACGGTCGTCAACAAATTCTTGACCGGCAAGGTGCAGGTCAGGAAGGTCAGCAGCAAGGATCACGATAAGCTGCTCAGCAGCGCAGAATTTGTGCTCTATCTGGATGTAAACGGCAACAAGGCCTATGATCCGGACATTGACACACTGTACGGCGAGCTTTCCGAGGCTGATACCGGCGTATATGAGATTGGCGGTCTGAAGCACGGCGGCTATCTGCTGCTCGAAACGAAGGCCCCCGACGGCTTTACAAAGGATGACCGCTACTTCTATTTCCGGATCCAAAAAGACGGTGAAACGGTCATCGTGGAAAATGAAATCGGCGTGGGCTTTACCAATGAACCGATTCCGACTCCGACACCCGAATACCCTGACTCTCCCAAAACCGGCGACGATTCAAAGCTTTGGCTTTGGATCCTGCTGGCAAGCGGGTCTTTGACCGTGCTCATTACCGTGAGCATTGTAAGCAGAAAAAAGCGGAAAGCGCTTTGACTTAACCGGCGGCAGACATCCTAAACGGTGTCTGCCGCTTTTGCTTTATCTACCCTCCAGGGGGATCTTTATTGGAAAGTAGTATATTGAAAGCGAGGACACAAATATGCAGAATTCAAAAACACTATATCAGTTCCTGCAATCAACGCAGGGCTCATGGCGAAATGCCTTTTATGTAGATTGTATCGAGTGCCCCTATGGCCGAACCGATTGCGGCGGTCATCTGCTCACTGCCGATGCCGAGGGAACTCCGCTTCTTTTGCCGGTCTTGCTCTTTGAAAAGATGACCGGCGACAAGGTAGATAAGTTTGAGTGCGCTGCCATCATCGCAAAAGAGGCATTTGAAAAGCTGTTTCATAGCTGGCTGGTCTGGAATGTGACTGACCCGAACACCTGCAGCATTTTACAGACCATTCCGGAGGATCAGGGTACCTAATGCGTGTTATGTCCGCAAAAAGAAAGTATTGGAGGTTGAACCGAATGAAAAAGAAACAAATCCACTGTCCCTATTGCGGTGCCAAAGCATCGCTTCGCCCTGCTTCCGCAGTTTACGGCACGGCAACAAAGGTGCCGGACAGCTACCTGTATGTATGCGACCGCTATCCCCGCTGCGATTCCTATGTAGGCGCCCATAAGCGCACAAAGGAGCCGATGGGGACGCTCGCCAACGGTGATCTGCGCAACAAACGGATCCAGGCACACAAAGCGTTCGACTGGATGTGGAAGTCCGGGCTTATGACAAAGTGGCAGGCTTACAAGTGGATGCAGGGCAAGCTGGCACTGACGGATGAGCAGGCGCATATCGCTAAATTCAGCGAGTATATGTGTGACCGCCTGATCATTGAGTGCAACAGGGCACTGGAAAACCAAAGAATCGCCGCTTGAAAGGAGTGAGAGTCCAAATGAAAAACCTGACTCTAAACAGCCGACAGCAACGGCTTGTGGAGGAAAATCTAAGCGTCGTCCGGCACGCTATCCACAAAAACATCATCGTCAACGACAGCCTTTACGGCTTTGAATATGACGATCTGTACCAGGAGGGCTGCATCTGGCTGTGCAAGGCGGCCATCAGCTTTGATGAAACACGCAACATCAAATTTGCGACCTACGCCGAAAAGGTCGTTACCAACGGACTTCGTACATACTGCCGCCTGATGTGCGGCAAGCAAAAGCATCATATTTCACTTCCGGTCCAAAGTGAGCCGGAGGAGGACGGGCTTTCCATGGAGCAGTTGTCGAGTGCGGACGATACGCTGGACAGGTTGCTTGAGGAGCAGGACATCTGTATGCTGCTGCAAAACTGCAAGCGGCAGTATGCCGGCACTGCCCGCCTCGGTATTGAAGCGATCGAATGGAAGGTCAAGGGCTTGTCCGGTGCAGAGATCGCCAAAATGTATGGGGTCAAGCCGAATCTTGTGGGTGCGTGGATCTCCAGAGCTGCCGGACGGTTAAAGCAAAACCGTGATTTCATGCAGTATTTTGACCGCCCTGTTGAAATGGACAGCTCGTAAGTCGTATAAGAAGAATAAACGGAAAAATGAGGTGGTTTCATGAAGAAATTATATACCGCAGTCGGACGGATGCAGTTCAAAGGAAGAAACCGGGATATGCGCTGCCCGATGGTGCTTCTGAATAACAAGGAATACATTCTGGACATCCAGGAAATGATGATTTGGTCAATTCTGAACTGGCGTATCCTCTCTGATGATGAGATCAAAACGCTGTATGAAAACAAAGCACAGGAAACCGGCTATATGACGCACCGTTCTGCTGCGGAATGTATGCAGCGGCTGGTACGGCGCGGCCTGGTTGCCGAGGGCGAAGGCGAGCTCGGTGCGGACGCACTGTTCAATTTGCTTTCCGGCCTGTATGTTGTGCCGATTTCGGAAAGCCCGATCCTGCGGCTGATCTCCTTTATTCGACTGACGGTGTTTGAGCATATCCCGTATGCTGTCACCAAGCAGATCTTCCGCAGAGATAAGCGGAACAGTGATGAACAGAAGGTCATGCTGCTTGCAAACCAAGCGATGCTTTCCACGGCGGAAATGATCAAGTGTGCGGAGTTAAACACCTTTGCGTTCGACAGCGAGGATGAATTGATCGATACGCTTTATCACGACGAATACACGACAAGCGAAAACATCGCCCACAGCGTTCGCTTCCTGCCCCAGTGCCGTCCAGTCATCACTTCCGTAGCCAACCTGTACCTGCGAAAACAAATCATTTTTGAAAGGATGTAAGTCATGGGTCAAATAAAAGGCGCACCGGCGCCGCTCAAGCGGAAGCTGTTCCTTACCGGGATCATCGGAGCCGGATGCCTGCTGATTGGTGTTTCAATGTGTTTCATACTGAAGGACCGGATCATGCTGTTTCTGAGCCTTGCGGTATTTGTGGCCAGCGCCGGCAGGGCGCTGAGCTATTACCGCATCATCACCGATAAAAGCTACGAGACCGTCGAGGGCGTCTGCGTTTCGGTCGTCCCTAAGCCGCTGCGCAAATACCGTAAGATCAAAATTATGGACGGCGACGGTAACGAGTCTACTATGCTGCTCGGTAAGCAATCAAAGGTGAAGATCGGCTATCGATATCGGTTCTATTTCAAGGAAACGCAGCATATTTCTCTCGGCAGCGAGTATCTCAATTCCGCTATGTCCTCAGATCATTTCCTCGGGTATGAGGAGTTGGGTGAGTTTACGGCCGAAGCAACTGAATAATACCACGGAGGCGCTTCTGTAATAGCATTGACACATTTAGAAGCGCCTCATTTGAATGTTATATTAAAACCGCAAATTCGACTCAAAATATCAAGTTTCGCACCGATTGTATTGTTCTTTTTATCTTGACATCTACTTTGATCTCTGCTATAATGTTGACATGATATAGTAGGAACGGAGGAATCTTTTGTGAGCTATATGGATGTTAAGACTGCAGCTGACCGTTGGGAATTGACCGAAAGAAGAATTACCACGCTCTGCAGAGACGGACGCATTGCGGGTGCGAAAAAGGAAGGAGGCTTATGGCTTATTCCTGACGACGCTGAAAAACCAGCGGACGGCCGCAGAAATAAGTCTTCACGAGCTATGAAAACAACCGCCAAATTACCTTTACCCATTGGTGTGTCCGATTTCAAGGAATTGGTTTCGGGATACTATTATGTGGATAAGACCCTGATGCTCAAGGAGTTTATCGATTCCAAGCCCAAGGTTTCTCTTTTTACCCGTCCAAGACGCTTCGGAAAAACATTGGCAATGGATATGCTGAAAACCTTCTTCGAGGTTAGCGACACGGATACCTCCAAGTATTTCAAGAATAAAAAGATTTGGAGCTGCGGCGAGGAGTACCGTCGTGAGCAAGGAAAATACCCGGTCATCTTCGTTACCTTTAAGGATATTAAGTTTGCAACATGGGAACAGACCTATACGGCGATTCGTGAGATCATTGCAAATGAGTATCTGCGCCACGATGTTTTGCTGACGAGTGACAAGTGCAATGATTTTGAAAAGGACTATTTCCGTAAGGTCGTTGACGGAACGATCACGGAAGTCAGTATGGCAAGAGCTTTCCTGGAGCTTTCGCACATGCTCAATAAGCATTATGGCCGTCCCGCTGTCATTATCATTGATGAATATGATACGCCTATCCAGCAGGGCTACACGGAAGGATACTACGAACAGATCACCGGCTTTATGCGTAATCTTCTGTCCGGCGCCTTCAAAGATAACTCGAACCTTTCCTATGGATTCCTAACTGGCATTCTTCGTGTGGCAAAGGAAAGCATTTTCAGCGGTCTCAACAACTTGAAGGTAAACTCCATTCTCGAAGACCGCTACAGTGAATATTTCGGCTTTACCAAAGACGAGATCCGAGACATCATGGAGTATTACGGCCGAACGGATAAGTATGAGGAGATCTGCGAGTGGTATGACGGCTATCGCTTTGGCGATACGGACATTTTCAATCCCTGGTCCGTTCTCAATTATATGGATGAGAATTGCTCGGCAAAAGCCTATTGGCAATCCACGGGAGATAACAGCATCATCCGACAGATCGTTGCGGAGGCAGACGATGAGACTGCAGACAATCTCCGCAAATTGATGCAGGGACAAATGGTTTCCTCTTATGTGGACACCTCTGTTATCTATCCCGAAATCAGGAATAATCCGACAACGATCTACAGCTTCCTGCTTTCTGCCGGCTATCTGAAGGTCGTAAAAAAGGATGAACTGCACGATGGAAATGCCATCTGCGACATTGCCATACCGAATAAAGAGATTTTCTATGTCTATGAAAAGGAGATCCTTTCTGCACTGACGAATGTGATCTCCCAGTCAACCGCTATTGCGATCCAGCAGGCCATTATAAAGCAGGATGTTCCGAAACTGCAGGATAATCTGCAGAAGCTGCTGCTGAATTCCATCAGTTCCTTTGACTATGCCCATGAGAATTTCTATCACGGACTTATCCTCGGGATCTGTGCAATCATGAATAACCTCTATCGTGTGGACTCCAACAGAGAATCTGGCCACGGCAGATACGACATTCAGCTAAGACCTTACGACAAGAAAATGCCGGGTATTATCATAGAACTCAAGGTGTTAAAGGACGGCGTTGCCGAATCTCGCATTGACAGTGAGCTTGAAGCTTCCGCCAAGGAGGCCCTGGCACAGATTGAAAGACAGCAATATGTTACGGCGATGAAGCAGCAAGGCATTACCCATTTCTTCAAGGTTGGTGTTTCCTTCTACAAGAAGCATGTCAAATTGCTGAGCGACACCGAATAAGCTACGCGATTGACTTCCATGCTTAATTTATCTTTCAGAATAAGCGTGGAAGTCAATTTTGCGTATAAAGAATACTTCGGTGTGCCCCGACGCATGGGAATAACCGGTAGTTTCAAGCATATCAAAACCCGAAATATCTATATATAGACTTTGCGGACTTGACAATCACAATATATAGTGGTATAATACCTTTGTAATTGATTTTTGTGCGTTTCTCCGTAAGGAGTATCGTGGTACAGTGCCACATTGCACAGAGCGTTAAGTTTGTAGTTCAGTGCCGACAGTACGGTTCTGCCCTTATGGGCGATGGAATCGTTTGCCGGCACTTTTTTATATAGATATTTCAGCCGTAAGGCAGAAAGGAGAAGAATGGCACAGGTAAATGTTATCGGTCGGATAACTGCCGATCTTGAACTGAAGACCAGTGAAAAAAGCAACCCGTATGTACGCTTTGACATTGCCGAGAATATCGGCAGCCGTCAGACCCTGCATACACAATATTTTCAGGTTTGCGCATGGGGTGAGGATGCCAACAGGCTGATGAAAGCCCATGCCAAAAAAGGTAGCCTTATCTGGGTAACAGGCTCATTGGAGCTTGAGCCGTACACCAAGCGTGACGGTATTTCCATAGATAAGCGTATGAAAATATTGCTCGATAACTGGGGCTTTGTTCCCGTCGGCAGAGTCGGAGCCTCAAAGCAGGAGCCGACACCGCCCGATCCCAAGATACCGCCTAAACAGGAATATGACGGTATTGACGGAGAAAGAGACGCATTGCCGGGTTGATTTCCGGCGCCGAGAGGAATCGTTGTGTTTTTAGGAAGAAAACGCAGCGGTTCCTCTTTTTTTATTTTCAGAGAGAACAACAAAGAAAGGATGAACCGAATGAGAAAAAAGAAAAACCTATGGTCCGGCGTTTCGATACTGATTGTCGCAGTGCTGGTCATCACAGCCTTTATCCGTGGAAATGCGCAGGCGTGGCTTCTTGCCGCAGCCTTTGTCATTTGGGCGGTATGGGCAACCTACTATTTCCTTGTTCCGTATATCAAGGAGGAGCTTCACAAACGGGAGGCAAAGCGCATCCGCAAAAAATGCGAAAAGCAGGATGCGGCCTTCGACCGATTCATTATCCCCGAAGTGTCCGACCCTGTGGAGCAGGTACTGCTTCGCCATGCCAATTATCGCATTTCAGCCTATCTGCAATCGGTATACCCCAACGCAACCTGGGAGTGGCGTGAGGAATTCCCGGAACGGATCATAGCAAAGGGCGGCACCGGACGAGTCAAGCTGTTCGGGGTGGACGGTTATAATTTTGCTGATGTGACATTTGACCAGAATGGCGGTATCAACTGTGCGCTTGTGAATATCGTACCGTTGAAGCAGCCGAATGCCCCACACCCCTCTGTGTCCGATACTGAGGATACCGCTGAAGCTCCGGCAGCTATGCCGAAGCAGCCGGATCCGGTCGATCCGCAGGTGTGGTATGAGGTACAGGGCCGCAAGGTGCTGGAAGCCTTGATTACCGACCTTCATTCCCGGGGATATAACAGCCTGACCATTCGTGAAAACGGCGATATTGCGATTCAGCAGGCCGACAGCGAAAAGGTCAGGACTGCCTTTGAAAGCGTCCCGGAAAAGCCCTATTGGGCAAGGCTTTGCAAGGTCTTTGAGCGTGAAGGTATGGCGGCAAATATTACAGATGGCGGCATCCTGCTTTCTTGGTAATGCAGGATACAGCCACGGAAAGGAGTGAATGAGCATGAAAGCGGGATTGACGATCGAAGAATTGGCAACCGAGGTCATGCGTCAGAAAGATGCCAAAGCAGACTACATCGTAAACACTTCCATGCTTGCAATGGAGCATTGCGGTACGGAGCTTGTTCTGCGTGTGCTGGATGACAGTCATATTGACCGCATTGAGCCGCTGGATATTGCAGATACTGCCCATCGCCAGATCGGCACCCGTCTCGGTATCCCGGCGAAATACTACGGAAAAATGCTGACCGAGCATCCCGACCTGCTGGTAACCAATGTGAACGCATGGTTTGAACGGGAGCCGACCGAGCGTATGCTGAGAGTCCTTGACGGGAAGGTGCGTGCCTATCTGAGCAACAGCTATATGCGAATGGATCACTATGAAATATTCGCCTCTGTGCTTCCCGTTATCGGTGAGATACCCGATGTACAATTCGTCAGCTGCCACATTACGGACAACCGTATGTATATCAAGGCAGTTGATCCGCATTTGACGGCAGAGGTCGCACCAGGCGACACCGTGAAAGCGGGTGTTGTGATCAGCAACAGCGAAGTGGGACTCGGCTCTGTCAGTGTGCAGCCGCTGATTTATCGTGAGCTTGACGGCAACGGTATCGCAGTGGCCGGAGCAACGACAAAACGGATTCATCGAGGAAGAGTCAATTCTGCGGAAGAACATTTTATGTTGGCTTCACAAGAAGTCTTGACCGAAGCAGACCGCACTTTTCTGACCGAACTGCAGGAAACTGTCCGTTCGGCAACCGATGAAGAACAGTTCTCGCAGATCGTCACACTGATGCAAAGCGCAAAGCATCAAGCGATGAACACCGCCGATATTCCGGCTGTCGTACATACGGCAGGCCGCGACTTCGGTATCACCGATACCGAGCAAAACGGTGTTTTGCAGCGCCTCATTGAAAGTGACGATTTGAGTCTTTACGGGCTCGCAAATGCAGTGACACGGCACAGTCAGGATGTTGAAAGCTATGACCGTGCCACAGACTTGGAGGGCATCGGATTTAACATCTTATCCATGCCGCCGAGACAATGGACCAGGATCAACCAGATAGCCGCATAAGGCTGTCCGGCTCCGCATATCAAAAAAATTTAGGAGGAACGAATTTATGACTTACAACAATGAAAACGCCATGATGGAGACCAAAAAGGATTTCATTCTGCCCGCTATGGTCGAGGACGACTGTATCTCCGTGGATGTATCCGAGGATTACGAGGGGCTTCGTTTGAGCTTCCCACGTGTGAAGATTCCTGGAGGCGGCAGCCTGCAGTTTGAGATCCCCAGCGATGACCCGGAGAACCCCGACTATACCAAGTATATCGAGGGCGTGATCCTCTACAATCATGACACCTGCGCCTACTGGCCGGAGGGATCGGAGTATGACGACAATGTAACGCCGCTTTGTTCGTCCGTTGACGGCAAGACGGGTTACGGTGCCCCCGGCGGTGTTTGTGCGACCTGTGCGCTCAACCAGTACGGCTCCGTGGAGAAAGGAAAAGGCAAGGCCTGCAAGAATATGCGCAATCTGTATATTCTTCGCAGCGGTGAGCACATGCCTATGCTGCTCTCTCTTCCGCCTACGAGCCTTCGCCCCTATTCCGATTTCATCACGGCTGCCTTTGCGACCCGCCGCCGTCCGATTTACAGCGGTGTGGTGCAGATCGGCCTCAAGCGTGTGGACAACGGAAGCAACACCTACAGTGTGGCTACCTTCCGCCTGGTGCAGAGATTTGAGGGCAACGACCTTCTGCAGATCAAACAGTATGCGGACGGTTTCCGTGAGCAGATCAAAGCCATGAATCAACAGCGTGCAATGGAAGCAGAGCTCGGCAACAACGAGCCGATCTGCGATGCGGTGGACAGCAGCTATCACTCGACCGATGACGGCGAGCATTTCTGTATCACCGAAGCACCTATTGACGGCGATCACGAGGATCTGCCGATGTAAGAATGACGCCCACGGCCTGCCGTGAGCCAAGAGTTTAGGGATACTGTCGGCAAAACGCCGGCGGTATCCCTCTTTTTTGCGAAAGGAGGATCGTATGAAATGGATATACGACCATTAACGAAAGAACAACGCCGATTTGCAGAGGAAAACCATCACCTGGTCTTTACATTTTTGAATCAAAAGGATCTGCCGGAGTCGGCGTTTTATGATGTTGTGATCTTCGGCTACCTGAAGGCCGTGCAGGAATACTGCGAGGTGCAGGCTCTGCACCGCTTTAAGTTCTCCACGCTTGCTTTTCAGCGTATGCGCAGCTCACTGTCAAACTACTATAAGTGTCTTTCCAGACCCAAACGAAACGCCCCAGTTGTCAGCTTTAGCGAGCTGATCGGAGACGAGGGCGGTCTGTACTGGGAGGAGGTTATCAGCCGACAGGATGAGTTGTTTCAGCGTTTGGAGGCAGAGATGTGCCTGCACGCTTTGACGGCTCGACTGCCACGCCGTGAAATGCGGATCATTCGTATGAAGGTCCGAGGCGACCGTATGCACGACATTGCAAAGCGTGAGCGAATGACCTTCCGCCAGATCAATCAGGCGCTGGAGCGCTGCTATCCGACGGTCATCAGCGTATTATGGGGGTAATTCTTATGGCTTGTAAAAATGATTTTGAACGCTATCTGGAATGTAAGGGTGACGAGATCGACAACGCAGCCTATGCCCTCGCTGTGGCGCTTCTGCGCACACATCCCGATCAGACCGATGAAGAGGTCTTGCCCTGGGATATGGCAATCATTGCGCCGATTATTGAGTCGGCACAAGAAGAATTGGAGCGCAGCGGCAAACAGACCTGTTGGCCTTATTTATTATGAGGAAGAGGCTCAGTGCAACCGCACAAGAAGCTGTAAAAACAAGCGATGCTATTTTTCGGAAGACAAAGGAGGATCAGATACCGTATGAAAAAAGAAGTGAGCATAAACGGTCGGATCGTGTTTCCGCTGGAGGAAGGCTGCCGAGCCGTTATTTTAACCGACAACAGACTCATCTATACTTCGCTTGTCGTTGAGATTATGGAAGAAAGAACGGATTACGCCTGCTTTGAGACATTGAACTCGGTTTATAAGGTGCGCCTTCAACCGGTTCCTGCCCGTGTAACGCTCCCGACCTTTCTAAAAATGTGTGCATAAGATTTTTGGGACATCGTAGCGGTTTGCTGCGGTGTCCCTGTTTACAGGAGGAATGTTTTATGGAACGAAGCTGCGTAAACTGCGCTGTAAAAAGCACCTGTTTGAAACGCTCTATGAGCATATTCGTGCGCTATATCCAAACCGGTCGTTCAAATGAACTGACTGCGGAAATAAAAGAGAATTTCAACTGTGCAGGCGACTCCACTAATTGGAAACGAAAAAAGGAGGATGATTAAATGGCAATACAATTTCTTACCGCTGACCAGGTGGCTGAAGCGATTGGCGTTTCCCGCTCAACAGCGTATCGAATCATTAAACGGCTGAATCAGGAACTTGAAAACAAAGGCTATATTACCGTATCGGGAAAGGTCAGCAAGAAATATTTTGCGGATCGTTTTTATGGCGGTGCGGAGCTGATGAAGCCGCAACCGTATGTATTGAACGAACGGAGGGTTGCGTAGTGCAGCTTTTTAGAAATGCCGTGCTGGTCACGAATCGCCAGCCAATCGCATTCAAGTGCCGTGCTTGCGGCGTCTGCTGCAAAAATGTACGGGACAGTATCGTGCTGGAGCCGTTGGATGCTTACCGCATTGTTCGGGATAAGCAGAAAAACGGCTGCACCGATTCTGCCGATGATATTCTTTGGAATATGGCTGAGCTGAAGGAACTATCTCCCGGCTTCCATGTATTCGTGCTGAGAACAGTCAATGACAGCGGTATGTGCGGTATGCTGCGGGATGATCGGTGTACGATCTATTCCGTGCGCCCGCACACCTGCAGACTGTACCCATTTACGGCGGAGCCTTGCCCGGAGGAGCATCGTATCAAGTGGTATTTGTGTACGGAGCAGCCCCATCACTTTGGCTTAGGCTCCGTCACTGCACGGGAATGGCAAAGAAAAAATATGTCCGATGAAGATGAGGCTTTCTGGTTTGACGAATGCCGTATATTGCCGGAGCTCGGCAAGCTGCTGCGAAGTGTGCCGGAAAACAATTTTCAGCGTGCCGAACAGCTGATTGTGGCGTATCGTTATCTGGCCTACGACTTTGATCAGCCGTTTCTGCCGCAGTACAGGGACAATATGCTGTTTTTGAAGGCAATGCTGGAAAAGCTGGCTTAGCAAATCACCCGCATCGCTGCGATCAGCAAAGACCATACATAGGAAAGGAAGAACAGAATGGCAAATATCACAGAAAAGATTGAACGCCAAATCACTGCCCTGGAAGGCAAAATAGACGCCCTCAGCGGGAATTATCTGACAAACACATGGAAGCGCCAGCGTGAACAGCAGGAACGAGACAGAAAAAAGGAAATGTATCACTCGCAGATTCAGGTATTGCAGTTTTTGAAACAGAAATCGGAAACCGATACGCTGACGCTGCTTGAGCAGAACCTGACAGTTGCTGCCTTTTATGAGGATATGCGCTGTTTTTCTGCCTCTAAGAAATATTGCAAGGACAATCCCTACTGCAAATTTCAGTATCCCAAGCCCGATGATGTCCGCACGAAGCGTTTGCAAAAGGCAGGCATCACCGATACCGACGAACTGGCCGCAGCGGTCGAGTGCTTTGATACGCTCCTGCAATCGGCTGTTATACCGCCGGATCCGAATGCGATCCGTTTACGGGATATGCTTTATCGGGCGAAGATGTATCAAAAGGGAGATATTCAGTTCACGCCCCCGGAGCTGGCAAAAGAGCTTGTGGCGCTGGCCGGTGTCCGTAAAGACAGCCGTGTGCTGGAGCCGGAGGCCGGGATCGGCAACATTGCCGACGCCGCAAAGGAAGTAACGGACCATGTGGACTGCATTGAGCGTATGACAGACTTTTGCGAGATCCTGAAGCTGAAAAAGCACAATGTGATCGGAAACGATTTGTTGACGGCTGAAACAGCACCGATCTATGACGCTGTTGTGATGAATCCGCCGTTCAGCGAAGAATGTGAGCATATTAAAAGGGCATTTGACTTCCTTCGCCCCGGCGGCAGTCTTGTGGCGGTCTGTTCAAGCAGTATTCAGTGGAAAAGCACACGCAAGTATGAGCAATTCCGTGATTGGCTGTCAGAACATACCCACTCCATTGACGAATGCGGTGCCAAATTTGAAATGACCGGTGTACATACGGTTGTCCTGGTTGTGGATAAAGCGGCCTGACAGAATCAGAATATTCTGAAGAAAGGAGTGACTTGCACATGATGAAGAAAAGTAATATTGAATGGTGCGATTTCACTTGGGACCCGGTTACCGGATGCAGAAATGATTGCTCATTTTGCGAGAGCAGAAAGCGGCTTTCTCATTTCAAGGGGGATATACGCTTTCATCTCAGCGATGAGCGTATTCATATAGATGAAGAACGCAGCCTGTATGTGATAACAACGCCGCTTGCCAAAAACGGCTCATCTGTTCCTGCACCCACAGGTTTTTATCCCACATTACATCCGTACCGTTTGCAGCAGGTCATACAGAAGATCAAGCCGGCAAATATTTGGGTCTGCCATTCCGGTGACTTGTTTGGCGAATGGATACCGACCGAGTGGATCTTGCAGGTGTTTGAAGCGGCAAAGCAGGCACCGTGGCACAATTATATGTTTTTGACGATGAATCCTAACCGTTATGAAGAACTGCTTGAAACAGGAGTGCTGATGCCGACGGATAACTTCTGGTATGGCACTCGCCTGACCGAGCGGGGCAATGTGTTTACTGCTGACGGGTATCATACATTTCTTTGCATTGAACCAATGCGGTTATTTGCAGAGAGAATGGAGATTCCAAATGTGGAATGGATCCTACTCGGCGGGTACGGTAAACTAAAACGCAGTTGGATTGAAAGTGTTATGGAACGAAAAGGAAACATCCCTGTATTTATGATCGGAAGCAAACTATTCAAGGATGTTTGGCGTGCTCCGCTCATACAGGAATATCCGCCGTTGCTTTACCGCCCTGCAGAAAAGACGCTGCCGCATTGCAGCGAATGCAAGTATTGCTATTCGGTGCGGCAAGGAAAACGAGGACTGTGGAGAGCTTGCCGACATTATAAAATTGTTCGTCAGGATAAGGATTCCGGCGGACGGCATATACCAGGACGCTATGCCGCAGTTTCGCCGCAGTGGTGTCCAAAGCGACCGGAAACGAATTGGAGGTTCACGAAGCGTGTATAAGTGCCTTTACACTAATCCGGAAACTCACGGCTATCTGACAGAGGCAAAAATCTGCCATTCAGACTCAAATCGTTAAAAGGGAAAGACAGCCGGAATGGATCAGATCCATTCCGGCTGTTGTTATGTTATTATGCTATTATGCTATTCTACTTTGCACTCCGTGTTTACCGATAATCGAACTATGAGCCATTATCGGCATGAGTAAAACCCACACCGGGTCATTCCTGTGCAAGCAGTAGAAAACTTCGCAGAAGTATGCTATAATATCCTAAAATCAGAACTTTAAACTGGAGATAATCGGAATATTATGAACAGCACAAAGCGAGCAATACAAACCACTTTTATTGATCTCTACCGTAAAAAAAGCTATGACCAAATGAATGTTAAGGAGCTGTGTGTGCAGACACCGGTAGCTCGGACAACATTTTATGAATACTATGACAATCTCGGTACGCTGAAAGCGGAAATCGAGGACGAGTTGATTGGTGGCATTCTAAAAATTGCAAAAGCAACCGCCGGAGGCAGTTTTGTGGAGATGAATCTGAATGTGTTCTTCGCTCAGACATTGGACTATATCAAGTCCCATTGGGAGGAAAACTATGCCTTTCTGGTGGCACAGCCGAATCTTGCCTATATCGCCAAATGGAAGGATGCCATCAAATATCACTTCAGGCTCCGGTTCCCAGAGAAAGATGCTGTGCCAAACCACGGGCTTATCATGGAAGTCATCGCCTCGGCAGTTATTGGTGCGTATACCTATGTGTTGGTGGGCGACTACTATGTGCCGGACTTGAAGCTGCCGGAGGAACGC
>UQDO01000022.1 GCA_900539855.1 uncultured Oscillospiraceae bacterium | reverse complement strand
CTACGTCTATCAATTAATTATACGAATACCATTCACCTATAAACTAAAATTTATCCCATATTATAAAAGAAGCTATGCAAATGCCTGCGAGCAAAACCGTACGGTGTTATTTATCTTTTCAGCCTATGCCAAACAGCCGCACGGCGTTTTTCCACAAAATATCCTGACGCTCCTTTTCGGTCAGCTGCAGGGAATCAAACCGCGCAAGCTCTGCTTTCGGTTCCCACATCGGATAATCGGTACCGAACAGAACACGCTCCGAGCCGTATTCCCGGATGATTCCGGTCGCCGTGGTTTTGTCAAGCGCGTACAGCGACGACGAGCAGTCAACGTAAAAATTGCCGAAGCCGCAAAGCTCACGGGCAGCCTTTTCCCAGATCGACCAGCCGCCGAGGTGCGCGCCGATAACGGTAAGTCCCGTAAATATTTCAAGTATCGGTTTGAGCCTGTTGGGATTTGAAAAATCATACCGCTTGTCGCCGGTGTGCATCAGTATCGGCAGCCTGCCCTCACATTTTTCATAAATTTTAAGGCAGCGGTAATCGTCGATCTTGAACTGCTGAACGTCCGGGTGCAGCTTGACGCCCTTTAGCCCCAAGCTTATTATCTGTTCGATATCGCCGTCGATGTCATCGCTGTCGGGGTGCAAAGTGCCGAGCCCCGTCAGATGCACGGGATCCTTTGCGACCTCAGATGCTATAAATTCGTTTATCGACCTTACTTGCGACTGCTTTGTAGCCACCGAAAAAATAATGCAGTCGGAAACATTTGCGTCCCTTTCGGCGTTTTTCATGTCGGACACGGTGCCTGCCATGTCCATGTGCAGTCCATAAAAATCGCCTATGCCCTTTACCGCCTTTGCGGCTATTTTATCGGGATAAACATGGCAGTGACAATCGATTATTCTCTGATGTTGTACATTTTCCATAAGATCACAGTCCTAACATGGCGACGGCATCGTCACGCATTTTGTATTTGAGTATTTTCCCGGCTGCGTTCATGGGGAATTTTTTCACAAACACAAAATACCGCGGCACCTTGTGACGCGCCATGAAGCGGTTGCCGTATTCGCGCATTTCGTTTTCGTCCGACTCGCATCCGTCCTTGAGAATTATAAAGGCGCAGGCTTCCTCGCCGTACCTCTTATCGGGAACGCCTACTACCTGCACATCGCGCACCTTGTCGTGACCGAGGTAGAATTCCTCTATCTCACGGGGGTACAGGTTCTCGCCGCCGCGGATTATCATGTCCTTAAGGCGTCCGGTCACCTTGTAATACCCGTCGCTCGTGCGGCAGCAGATATCGCCGGTGTGCAGCCAGCCGTCCTTGTCGATGGTCGATGCGGTGGCATGCGGCATTTTGTAGTATCCCTTCATTATGTTGTAGCCGCGCGCGACAAATTCGCCGTTTTCGCCGTCGGGCAGATCCTCGCCGGTCTCGGGGTCGATTATTTTACACTCAACGCCCGGAAACGCGCTGCCGACCGTCTCAACCCTGTGGTCGATATCCTCGCCGACCTCGCCCATGGTGCAGCCCGGCGACGACTCGGTCTGACCGTAGACGCTGACTATTTCGGTCATGTTCATTTCAGCCGCCGCACGCCGCATAAGCTCGGGCGGACAGTTGGCGCCTGCCATTATACCGGTCCTTACATGCGAGAAATCGGTCTTTTTGAAGTCCTCGTGTGCGAACATCGCAATAAACATTGTCGGCACGCCGTTGAAGCAGGTGATGTGCTCGTCGGTTATGCAGGCAAGCGAAGATTTGGGCGAAAAATACGGCATGGGACAGAGCGTTCCGCCGTGTGTCATTATCGAGGTCATGGTAAGCACCATGCCGAAGCAGTGGAACATCGGCACCTGTACCATCATGCGGTCGGCGGTCGAAAGATCCATACGGTCGCCTATTATCTTGCCGTTGTTTACTATGTTGCGGTGGGTGAGCATTACGCCCTTCGGGAAACCGGTCGTACCTGAGGTGTACTGCATGTTGCAGACATCGTCCGGTCTTACCTCGGCGGCACGGCGGCGCACCTCCGCAGCCGGCACGCTGTCGGCTCTCGACATCATTCCGTCCCAGTCAAGGCAGCCGTCCATCTTAAAGCCTACCGTGACAATGTTTTTAAGGAACGGCAGCTTTGCCGAATGAAGCGGTTTGCCCGGAGCAAGATCGCGAAGCTCGGGGCAGAGAGTTTCCATTATCTCTTTGTAGTTTGAGTCCTTGCAGCTGTCTATCATGACAAGGGTGTGGGTGTCTGACTGCCTCAGCAGATATTCCGCCTCGTGCAGCTTGTACGCCGTGTTGACGGTGACCAGAACGGCGCCGATTTTGACCGTCGCCCAGAAGGTCAGGAACCACTGGGGTATGTTGGTTGCCCATATGGCGACGTGATACCCCGGCTTTACGCCGAGCGATATCAGCGCGGCAGCGACCTTGTCGACATCGCGCCTGAATTCGCTGTAGGTTCTTGTGTAATCAAGCGTGGTGTATTTGAAGGCGTACTGGTCGGGGAAATGCTCGACCATGGTGTCAAGCACCTCTGAAAAGGTCTTGTCGATAACGTCATAGCGCTTCCAGACAAACCTTCCGGTGTGGGAACGGTTGTAGTAAAGCGACTGCAAACCGCTGTCGCCGCTTGTTTTCCGATTCATGAAATTTACAAAATGAGTGAAAACTATGTCGGTATTTTTTATCTCGTCATTTTCATCGACACATATAAAGCCCTCGTAGTTGAGAGAGCGCAGCGCAAAAAGGAATTCGTCAACCGGCAGCTCACCATCGCCCGTAAGGACCGAACGGCCGTCGCTGCGGTCGCCTATATGCACGTTGCATATGTATGCACCGAGTGTCTGTATGGTCTTTTCGGCGGTCTCACGGGCGGTAAAAAACGTTTCTGCAATATCCCACGACGCGCCGACCGAACCGCAGCCGAACATGTTTATAAGCTCTATGACCTTTGATGTATCGGAATAGCTGCCCGTTGTTGAAAAAAGCAGTGTGACGCCAAGCTCCTCTGTAAGCGGCATTACAGGATCAAGCAGCTGCTTTATATCAGGCAGCCCGGCTTTGTCGCTGATAGTGACCCTTACAAACGGGATCGCGCTGTAGCCTGCCGTTTCGATGTATTTTTTGATAAGTTTTGTGTCAGCCGCTTCGCCCACGGCTTCGGGACAGTAAAGCACCGGTACCGATATATGTCGGTTTACAAGCTTGCGGCGCGCCCCGGCGGCACTGTAAGGGTCGAAAAGTCCGCCTACAGCGGCGCTGACATCTATACCGCATATCTCAAATCCGGAAAAGCCGTAATCACGGGCTGTGTTACAGACCTCTTCAAACGTAAGGTCCGGAACCATGTCGGTCTTGAAAGAAAATTTCATGATGCTGCCTCCCCTTTTCAGGACTTATAAACTATCTTGTTGAGCGCGTTTATGTATGCTCTTATACTTGCTCCGACAATGTCGGTCGAAATGCCGTTGCCGGAATAAAGCACACCGCCCTCGCGCAGCTTTACCACCGCCGAGCCCACAGCCTCGTGTCCCTCGGTGACCGCCTGTATCTGGAAATCGTCAAGCTCATAGTGGTGACCTATTATCTGTTCAATGGCAAGGAACGCGGCATTTATGGGACCGTCTCCGGTGCTGATGCCTGTAAGTCTTTCCCCGTCCTTATTGAGTACTATATTTGCGGTTGCGGTAATGATATTTCCGCTGTTTATGACATAGCTTTCAATGTGATATGTGCTGGGCACCTGCATTGCGGCGCTGGCGATCACCGCCTCAAGCTCTTTGGCACCGATCGAGCCCTTGCGCGACATAACGCGCTTTGCCTCCTCGTAGACCTTGCCGCAGTCTGCGTCGCCAAGCTCATATCCGAGGGCGCTTACCGCCTGAGATACCTCAGAAAGGGTGCTGTGCACGGTCAGCTGCACGGGCACGTCGGCTGCCGCCGGTGTGTCGCTGCTTTTATTGTCAAGCGCCGACACTATTTCCTCTATGCTGTTGTGAACGCCCGAAACTATAAGTCCGCAGTCGATACCCAAAGCCTCACCCTTCGCACGGACAATATCCGCAAACAGACCGGCGCTTAAGCTTTTGCTGCCGGTAAGAACGGTTTTCACGCCGTCAGCCCCGGCATTTACGGCGCTTATAGCACACGCTGCCGCAAGTCCCAAAGCGTCATTCGGTGCAAAGTACAGCTTTGCATTTACCGCGCCGCGTATATACTTGATAAGCTCAGCCGTTTCATCGGGGGTCATAATACCGGCATCGTCCGAAAGTGTAACGACCGTGGCGCCGCTGCTTACCGCTGCGGCGCAAAGCTCTCTTAAGAAATCTCTTTCAGCCCTTGAAGCGTCAAGTGCGATAAGCTCAACGTCACCGCAATAATTTTTGGCGCAGCTGACTAAGCCTGCCGCCATTTCAAGCATTTTGGGCGCTTTTACATGATAAATATATTCCATCTGGACGGTGGAGGACGGCAGCTCTATCTGAAGCCTCGGCTTTTTGGCGGCGCCTATCGCCGATGAGGCTGCCTTGATGCTGTCCTCGGTTATCCCGGCAGGAACGGCGACGGTGCAGCCGTCCGCTACGGACGCTATAGTTCTGCAGACGACCTCGTCCTCGCGCGTGCCGCGAAGTGCCGGCAGTTCAATGGCGTCAGCCCCGACGCTTCTCACGGAACGGGCAATAGCCGCCCTGTCCTTTAACGAAAGTGTGCGTCCGTCTGATGACTGCAATTCTTTCAGTGTTACATCCGATACTTCGATCTTCTTCATTTTGTGACCCTTCCTTTGAAACCTTAAAATTTTAGAAACGGTAAGAATGTGCGGCTCTTGCAAACAAAAAATCCCGCAGAGCTGCTAAACTCTGCGGGATGATCAATCAAAAGATTAACCACGGTACCACCCGTATTGCCGCGAAAACGCGACCACTCAGCAAGGTTCCGACAAACCTCTGACCTGTAACGGAGTCCTCCGTGGCTTCATACTGAAATTTTCCGAAGCCCGGCTCAGATACGAGACGTCCGCCGCATCTTCATACCGCCTTGCACCAAACGGCGGCTCTCTTAAATGTCAACACAGCAGCTTAATATCTTCAACGCTTTGTGTGCATTGTAGCACCTTTTTTTCGGTTTGTCAAGACCTATATTTTCATGATTTTTCCTGACTGATCAGTTCGGTGCCGGGGTAATACCACGAAAGTATTTCCCGGTACGAGCTGCCCTGCAGCGCCATGAACGACGCACCGTACTGGCTCATGCCGACTCCGTGCCCGTGCCCCCTTACTGTAAATGTGAAGGTGTTTTCGGCAAAAGAAACGTCAAAATTGGCACTTCTCAGGTCGAGCGCCTGCCGCAGCTCGGTGCCCGTCACCTCCTTGCCGCCGACTGCTATTCTGAGCACCGTTCCCGAATCGGAGCGCACCGGTTCGCCTATCCAGCCCGACGGGTCGCCGTCCGCCGATCCGCCAAGCGAAGTGACGGCTTCCTTCATCTGATCGGCACCTATTTTGGCGCTGCTTAAGTAATCGGGACTTAAGACGTCCCCGACGCTTTCGACCGGCACAAGGTAAGGGTACGCCGAGCCCCACATATTTTCAGCCGACTCGGTTTTGCCGCCCGAAATGTCGTGATAAACGGTCAGCGCCGGTGCGCCGTCATAGGTAAGTATTTCGCCCTTTACGGCGGTCACAGCTGAATATATGCCGCCGTAATACTGCTCAAAATCATCGCCCCAGCGTTCTTTGAGGATATCCTTTGAAAGATACGCCTGGTCGGTCGCAGGGTCGCTTGAAACATCAAATTTTTCCTTTGTCCGCATCGCCTTTCTGCGGCAGGCAAAGGTGTATGCCGCGACTGCCTGAGCCTTTAACGCCTCGGTGCTGCTGTTAGGTCCTATCTCGGCTGCCACAACGCCGCATATGTAATCGACTGTATCAATGTCGGTCACGCTCCCGGTTTCGGCATCAAGAAGCCTGAAACTGTCGGTCGGCTCCCTTATATCCCCGACATTGATTTTTTCGGGCGTGTCCGGTATGACAGTTTCCCTCATTGACAGCAGAGGGAAAAGCACCATGCATATAAAAATAATTACCGCTGCAGCCGAATATAATCCTTTCATGTTGAGCTTCCTTTCATAGGCTGACGAAAATCAAACTTTGCGCCTTTTCATAAAATGTTTGACAAACGCGCCGTGTTGAACTAAAATTAGATTGTCCGTAGAATATATATATGTATGGTGCGGACGCTTGATAACCAGGGAGGACTCCTCTTGAAACTGAAATTTACAACAAAAATATATCTGTTCTTAAATTTGCTGCTGACGCTGCTCAGAACCTTGCAGATATTGTTCTTAACCGAGCCGGGAACAGCCTTTTTAAAAGACGGCCACACCTTTCTTAATTGGACAGGATCGATTATAGTTGTGCTTGTCATGCTGTACCTCGCCGCCAACTCGTACCTTGCGATGCGGCAGCCGACGAAAGTAGGCAGCATCGGTGTTCCGGGATTTGTTCTGTACGCGCTGTCGGCTGCGCTGTTCGCGATAGGCGGAGCAGCGACATTTGTCGGAAAGCCGCATTTCTGGGCTGTCGTTGCCGTGGCTGCGCCTTTGGCAGCGTTTGCCTGCGCGCTTTTTGCCGCAGGAGAAATAGCGGAATATGAATTTCCGCGCCCTGCGTCGCTTATATTCATCGCATGTGTGCTCTGCGAAATGCTTGCGGCATATAAGTTTTATACCGAGCATCCGCTGAGGGTGAGAACGGTGTTTGAGGTGTTCGCGATATGCGGATCGCTTCTGTTTTTTGTTGTATTCGGCAAGACGCTTTGCGGCGTAAGGCCCGAGCGCAGCTTCAGGTTCCTATATCCGCTGGGTCTTATTTCTTCGACCCTCTGCTTTGCGTCGGTCGTGCCCGAAACGCTGGCAAGAATATTCGGCAAAGGCGCAAATGTGTCGGCATCCTGCATATCGCAGTTTCTCCTGTTAGGAGCGGGTCTTTTTATGGCGACGGTGACCCTTGCCACATTCAGACGCCAGAACACCAAAAGACCGCAAAGACCGGCAGAACAATAAAATTCCAAAAATCCTAAAATCCTAAAAGCGGCAGCCGAGGCTGCCGCTTTTAAATATTATACAGATAAATAAAGCGAACAAAAGCACCGGAAGCCGCGGCTCCCGGTGCTTTCACATCTTCTATTTTGTATATGACGAAAGGAAGGATTTCAAACGCTCGGTTTTGGGATTTCCGAAAACCTCATCCGGCGTGCCGCTTTCGGCTACAATGCCCTCGTCAAGGAACATAACCCTGCTCGAAACGTCCCTTGCAAAGCCCATTTCATGTGTTACGACTATCATGGTCATTCGGCTGTCGGCAAGCGAACGTATTACCTTGAGTACCTCGCCGGTAAGCTCCGGGTCAAGAGCAGAGGTCGGCTCGTCAAAGCAAAGTATCTCCGGCTTGAGCGCCAGCGCGCGGGCTATTGCGACGCGCTGTTGCTGTCCTCCCGAAAGCTCACAGGGGTAGTTGTTTTCCCTGCCCGTCAGCCCTACTTTGGATATAAGCTCCATGGCTGTCCCCCGTATTTCGTCCGGCGTCCCCTTTTTCAGAAGATTCGGTGCAAGCGTTATATTCTGAAGCACCGTGTACTGCGGAAAAAGGTTGAACTGCTGGAACACAAGCCCGAAATGCAGCCGCTTTTCGCGCAGCTCGGCTTCGGACGCTCTGCGCGTCCATGCGCCGTCAAAAAGCGTCGAACCTGCGACCTCTATCGTACCGCTGTCGGCAAATTCAAGTGAATTAAGGCAGCGCAGCAGCGTTGTTTTACCGCTGCCCGACGACCCGATTATCGACAGCACCTCTCCCTTTTCCAAAGAAAAGCTGATGCCCTTTAATACCTCGGTCTTGCCGAATGTTTTTCTAAGATCTTTTACTTCCAATATACTCATGTGATCTTCTCCGTTTATCAGCTCTTGAAATACGCCATTTTCTTCTCAATATACCCAAACAAAAGCGTCAGAAGTCCGCTGAAAACCAGGTAGTAAACGCCGGTAAAGAACAGCGGCCAGAGCTGACCGGAAATACCGTGCGATGTTTTCATGAATGCCTGACCTGCCCAGATTATCTCCTGTAAAGCTACTATTCTCGCAAGCGAGGTGTCCTTTACAAGCGTGATTATTTCGTTGGACATGGGCGGTACGATGCGCTTTATCATCTGCAAAAGGGTGACCTTGAAAAATATCTGCGATTTGGTCATGCCGAGGACAAGTCCCGCCTCGTTCTGACCTGACGGCACACCCTGGATGCCTCCGCGGTATATTTCGGAAAAATAGCATGCGTAGTTCAGTATGAACGCCACTGCCGAGGCTAAAAATCTGCCGCTTTCGCCGCCGCCCCAGATGGGATTGCCGAAAAGTATTCCCGGACCGTAATAAATAATGAGCAGCTGCAGCATAAGCGGTGTTCCGCGCACCACCCACACAATGACCTTGACTATTGCGGACAGCGGTTTGAAGCGCGACATTGAGCCGAAGGATATTATCAGTCCCAAAGGAATTGCCCCGATGAGTGTTACAAAAAACAATTTGAGCGTCTGTAAAAAGCCTTGGTTCAGCGATGCGAAAACGATCGGGAACTGTTCGGCTATACCGTTAAAAGACATAGTGTACCATCCTGTTTAATAGAAATAACGGACGCCAAAGCAGGAGAACTCCTTTTCGGGCTCTCCTGCAAGGGCAAAAATTATTTTTTTGAGGGTTATTTTATTATTGCTGCCTGAACGCCGTACTTTTCGGCGATCTTTTCGGTCAGACCGTTTTTTGCCGACTCATCGAAAAATTTGTTGAGTTTTTCGGTAAGGTCTGATCCTTTTTTGAAGCCGACTCCGTATTCCTCGGAGTTGAGGCTCACGGTATATGTAAGATTTGCGAATGATGTACCGTCACCTACCATTGCGGCAGCCATAAGTGAATCGATTATTGCGGCATCGCTGGTGCCGGCAGCTATTTCGGTCAGCGCAGTTGCCTGATCCTTGACCGGTGTATACTTGAAGCCGTTTTGCTTAGCCATTTCCTCACCGGCTGAGCCTGACTCGACGGCAAAATTGAGTTCCTTGCAGTCGTCTGCGGTCTTGTACTTATCGGCGACATCCTTTTTAACGATTACGACCTGTGCGTTGTTGCAGTAGGCTTTGGTGCAGGACATCGCTGCCTTGACATCGTCGCTCAGCGTCATTCCGTTCCATACACAGTCAATGGTGCCGTTGTTCAGCTCGGCAATTTTGTTGTCCCAGTCGATAACTACAAACTCGGCATCCATACCAAGCGACTTTGCAAACTCGGTTGCCATTTCGGCGTCAAAGCCGATCCACTTGCCGTCCTTGTCCTTATAGTCCATCGGTTCAAACTCGGTGATGCCGACGACCAGCTTGTCTGACTTTTTCTTTCCGCAGCCTGCAAAGCATGAAATTGCAGCGAGCACTGCGAGGGCGAGCGCTAAGATTTTGATTGTTTTTTTCATGATGTTCACATTCCTTTTCTCATTTTTAATAACAACAGATGATTTCCGGTCGCCAGTGGTATTGCCCAAACTTTTGCCCCGCTGCACTGTGTTATCGCTTTAGTGTGGTAACATATTAACACGGTAGAGTGGTGTTGTCAAGTGTTTTTTTGAAATTTTTTAAAAAATTTTTCGGCAGTAATCAATCCGGGGCAAAAGCAAGCGGTTTTAAAGGCTCCAACGCCTTATTCCGGCGCATACATCCTCAGCCGCTGCGTTTAAATTTTGGTTTAGCGGTGTAAAACACAAAAAATTTAATTCTAAACTTTTAGGGCAGGGGCTCGTCTCCTGCCGCTTTAATTCGCTTATTAATACCGATAAATTTTAGTTTAGCAACCGAAATACGGTAAAAAACAAGCCAACGACGCTTTGAGGCTGTCGCTGGCTTTTCATTTTAACAAACATACGTGACGGCTGCTTTGCTGCGCTTAGGCTGAAGCGAGTCAAACCCCGTACGGTTTCGCTCGCCGCCTTTATTCAGGCAGCTTTGCACTTATTACCCGTAGGCGCCAGCCTTACGGGCAATCTCACGCTTCGCCGCCTAAAAAATTCGACGGCAGAAACTCTCCGACCTTAAAACCGAAAAATTTCGTGTTTTTGAAGTGGAGAAGCGCAGATATACTGGCGTATTTCAAGATTCGACACAATAAAAACCGGAATTTTTGGAGGTTTAAGGCGTGCGGTGTTCGACTCGCTTCAGCCTATCAACCGCCGAGGTAGGCTTTTTTGACCTCGTCGCTCTGCATCAATTCCTCGCCGGTGCCCGAAAGAACTATCTTTCCGTTTTCAAGGACATATGCCCTGTCGGAAATTGCAAGCGATTTTCCGGCGTTTTGCTCGACAAGCAGAACGGTCATACCCGACTCGTGGAACTCCTTGATGATATCGAATACCTCGTCAACAAGCAGCGGCGACAGACCCATCGACGGCTCGTCAAGCATGAGCAGTCTCGGATGGCTCATCATGGCACGTCCCATTGCAAGCATCTGCTGCTCGCCGCCGGACAGCGTTCCGGCGATCTGATTGCGGCGCTCGCCAAGTCTCGGGAAACGGACATAAATGTCCTCAATATCAGCCTTTATCTGTTTTTTATCGTTCTTTATATATGCACCCATGAGCAGATTTTCGTAGACCGTAAGTTCCTGAAAAACGCGGCGTCCCTCAGGCACCTGCGTCATGCCGAGGTGAACTATTTTATGGCACGGTGTGTGCGTTATATCGGCGCCGTCATATGTGACGGTACCGTGCTTTGACGGGATAAGCCCCATAATGCTCTGCATCGTGGTGGTCTTGCCGGCGCCATTGGCGCCTATAAGCGTGACTATCTCGCCCTCGTTGACCTCAAAGCTGATGTCTTTGAGGGCATTTATAACTCCGTAATATACCTCTAAGTCCTTAACTTCAAGCAGTGCCATATCTTAACCTCCGATATACGCCTTGATGACCTCGGGGTCACTAAGGACTGTCTTTGTCTCGCCCGAGGCAAGCTCGGTACCGAAATTCAGCACCGTTATTTCGTCGCAAAGTCCCGAAACAAACTTCATGTCGTGCTCGATGAGCAGTATTGTCATGTCGTAGTTGTCGCGGATGAAGCGGACTATATTCATAAGGTCAGCCGTCTCGTTCGGGTTCATTCCGGCGGCAGGCTCGTCAAGCAGGAGCAGCTTCGGGTCGGTAGCCAGCGCACGGGCTATCTCAAGCTTTCTCTGCTTGCCGTAGGGCAGGTTGCAGGAAAGGTTGTTGCGCTCCTCCTCAAGTCCGAAAATACGAAGTATTTCCTTTGCTTTTTCGCGCATCTCGACCTCGGTCTTAAAATGTCCCGGCAGTCTGAGCATGCTTGTAAAGGGATTGCAGCGGTACTCCGGACGGTTTGCCAGTCCGACCATGACGTTGCGTATAACGCTCATGTTGCTGAAAAGGCGTATGTTCTGGAAGGTTCTCGCAATACCCTTGCGGTTTATTACCTCCTCGGTTTTGCCGGTCAGCTTTTCGCCGTCAAGGTAAAAATCACCCGTGGTCGGCTGATATACGCCGGTAAGCAGATTGAAAACGGTGGTCTTTCCTGCTCCGTTAGGACCGACAAGTCCGTAAAGCTGCTTCTTTTTGATATTAAGGTTTACGTCCTGAACGGCCTTCAGTCCGCCAAATGAAATGCCGAGGTTTTCGGTCTTTAACATTATATCCGACATCATTTGTCCTCCTTGCCGTCATCGCCTATTTTAATATCGGCGGAAAGCACCTCGTCCATCTTTATTTTGGTGGTAATACGGTTCCATTCCGCGGCATCGTCGCTGATAGCGCCCGGCTTGCGATACTTTTTGAACAGCTTTTTCTTGAGGTTGTGCCAGCTGACCGCCTCCTTGAAGGGAGCCAGAGCCGGTGCGTTGCCCCAGACGACCACAACTATGAGTATGATAGCGTAGATCAGCAGCTTCATAGCGGCAAGGTCGCCGGTCAGAGCGCTCTGGAGCTTGAAGTTGACATATGTTATGAGCGCTGCGGCAAGTATCGAGCCGTTGATATTGCCCATTCCGCCCAAAACGACCATGACAAGTATTTCTATCGAATAGTTATAGGAAAATGTGCCGTACTGCACGGGATTGGTGAAGTGTCCGTATATAACACCTGCCACGCCTGCGAAAAATGCCGCTATTGTAAACACAAACAGCTTATAGAAGGTTATATTTACACCCATTGCCTTGGCGGCTATTTCGTTGTCACGGATAGCCGTTATCGCTCTTCCGTGCTTTGAACGGATAAGGTTCTGTATAAGGAAAAGCACCGCCAGTACGACTATGAATGACACAACGTACAGCTGCTTGCTGTCCATCTGTATCCCGTTTGTTATAAGACCCTTTGCGCCGCCGAACAGGGACAGGTTCTTGAACACGTTTCTGACTATCTCGCCGAAGGCAAGAGTCACTATCGCAAGATAGTCGCCCTTAAGGCGCAGTGCCGGCAGACCTATAATAAGTCCGAAAACGGCAGCCGAAAGACCGCCGACCATCATTGAAAGCACAAGCACGACCACCGGGCTTCCGATAGTTTTGGAAACGGCGTTGGCAAAAAAGCAGCCTATATACGCGCCGACGCACATGAATCCGGCATGACCGAGGCTGAGCTCGCCCAAAAATCCGACCACAAGGTTTAAGGATATCGCAAGTATAATGCTGTAGGCGATCCTTACGAGCAGACCCGCGACCGAACGGGTGAGCCCGCCGGCGGAGTCAAATATCATCATCGCCGCGAGAAAAGCTATAATAAGGATGTAGTTTATCTGATATTTGAACTTAAAGGTTTTCTTTACATTTGATATAAAAGACATCCTTTACACCTTCTCTCTGCGCTTTTTGCCGAGTATGCCGATAGGCCTTACAAGCAGTATGACAATAAGCAGGCTGAACTCTATAGCCGTTGTGTAATCCTTTATAGCCGGAATACTGAGGCAGACCTTTTCGACGATGCCGAGCAGCACGCCGCCTATCATGGCGCCGGGTATCGAACCGATACCGCCTATAACGGCTGCGGTAAACGCCTTTATACCGGGCAGCGAACCTAAGGTAGGCTCTACGGTCGGTATAGGCATAAGGTAGAAGAACGACGCGAAGGCGGCAAGTGCCGAGCCGATCGCAAAGGTAACGGTTATGATGTTATTCACATTTATACCCATAAGCTGTGCCGCGCCTCTGTCCTCTGAAACGGCGACCATGGCACGTCCGGTCTTGGTCTTTTTAACAAAAAGCTGGAGCGCAACCATTATGGCGGCACCGACAATAAGGGTCACAATGGTGTTTATGCTTATTTCCGATCCGGCAATATTTACAGTGCCGTAATGCGGCAGCGATATAGGTTGCGGCTTTGCGCCGAATATGAGCTGTGCCGCGCCCTGCAGCAGATAGCTGACGCCTATGGCGGTTATCAGAACGGCAAGCGGTGAAGCGCCGCGCAGGGGCTTGTACGCCAGCTTTTCGGTAAGCACGCCCACTATGCAGCAGACAAGTACCGATGTCACAAAGCCCAAATAAACGTTTCCGCCAAGCTTTGTTATTATGGTAAGGATGGTGTAGGCGCCTATCATTATAAAATCACCGTGGGCGAAGTTAAGCATCTTGGCAATACCGTAGACCATGGTATATCCGAGCGCTATCAGCGCGTACACGGCGCCGAGGCTCAGCCCGTCAAGTAAAATACTCATTGTGTTTTCCCCTTATGTAAATTCTGCGGTTTGCACCGAAAAAACATATATTTTCATCCTGCAATATGATATTTTTTCGGCGCAGACCCCGTTGCAACCGGTCATTCCCGAGCAGCCGGAGCCGCTCGGGAAAACGGTGCAGATCTTATTGTATCACAATTATTTGTTAAGTTCAACTATAACCGGAACTTTTGCGCAAGCGCCGGTGGTATCCCAGGTCATCTTGCCGGTGACGCCCTCAAGCACAAAGGAGCTGTCGGTGATGGCAGGGATGAGCTTTGCGCTGAGGTCGGCAGGCTTGATATCGGGATCGTTGATGCCTGCTGCCTTCATTGCTTCAAAGATAGCATACACGGCGTCGTATCCGTCAGCAGCGAACTGATCGGGGGCATCGTTGTACTTTTCCTTGTAGTTCTTTACGAAATCAGCGGTTTTCTTATCGGTTGAGTTGACATCAAACGGAGTGATGTACTTGACCTGGTTGGTAACGGTAGCATCGATCTGCTCGGCTACGCCGTCAAGACCGTCGCATCCGAAAAGGACTGCCTTGCAGCTCTTGGCTACGCAAGCCTTTGCGATAAGTCCTGCCTCATTGTAATAGATGGGGAGGAATATAACATCGCAATCCTTGAGCGCTTCGACCTGGGTCGAGAAGTCACGGTTGTTTTCCTTATCGAACGACTGGGTGATAAAGGTCTTGCCGAGCTTAGCCATCTCGTCCGAGAACGCCTTGAAGATACCGCTCGAATAATCGTCCGACGTATCATAGATAGCGCCGATATTGGTGAAGCTCTTGGTCAGTTCCTCAGCGGCAAGTGTGCCCTGATCCGGATCGCCGAAGCAGACACGGAACGCGGTGGGACGGTCGGCAATAACGTTTGCGGCAGATGCCGACGGGGTCATGAAGAACAGATTATCCTTGGCAGCCTTTGAAGCGAATGCCTCGCATGAGCCCGAGGTTACCGAGCCGAGTGAAACCTGCATACCCTTATCATAGAGCTGATCGTAACCGACCGACGCGTCCTCAGGGGTAGCCTTGTCGTCAAGGATCTCAAACTTGAACTTTACGCCGTTAAGACCGCCTGCTGCGTTGATCTCGTCAACAGCAAGCTTTGCGCCGTTCTGAACCGACATTCCATAAGACATAGCGCTTCCGGTAAGCGGTCCCGTAGCGCCTATAAAGTATGCCTTTTCGGCATCGCCCTTGCCGCAGCCGGTAAAGCAGGCTGCAATAAGTGCTGTCGCCAAACCTGCGGCAGCCAGTTTTTTGAACATTTTCATTTTTCCCAACCTCTTTCTTTTTAAAGAAAAATATAAATTAAAAACGACTCTGCCAAGAGGATCGTCATTGATCCGGCAAAGTCGTTTATAATCCCAAAAATCGGTCCCTGAAATTTTCCGAAACCTTTATAAACGGCTTTGTGAAGCATCGCGGCGCAGGCTAAGTATAATAAGTAGGAAAAAGACTGCGGCGATAATAATAATACCGGAAATGACGGCAGAGACGTTTATTATCGATATGCGGAAAATCAAGGAAATCAAAGAAAAGCAGAGCACTGCCATGACAGCAGTGCTCTGTACGTTTACAGTATTAAATTCGGCGCATGAGAACTCTGACGGTGCAAAGGCATCGCTTCTCATACATTCTGTATAATCTGTCATACAGGCGTTTGCAGTCACTGTTCTCACTCGCTTTCTTTTTTCTTTTTACTGATTATAGTTTAAGGTTTTCTATTTGTCAATACATAATTTTTCGTTTTGTAACATTGTATAAAAATTACACCGATGATAGCTGATTTATTCATTTTATTATCAATCGCCTGTTCCGTTTTCCGCCGTTTTCAAGCCTTGAGGACGTATTTTATTCAAACAGCGGCTGCTCTCTGCCGCCGTCTTTACGACCGACGATACCGCAGGGACTATGAAGCGGCAGTCCCTTTCCGGTGAAGCTTCTTCCGACATATAACGCTTGTGGAGCGTTTCAAGGTTCTGCATATCCGACAGACCGGCATCTCTGAAATCACCCCGGTCGAGATATTCCTTCATGCATTGGTTGAGCCGTCTTTCATACTCCCCGTGTGAACGGATGCCGCCGTGGAAGGGATAATTATGCACATGAGTAAAGGCGTCGCACAAAAAATGCACCAGCCTGCCCAGCTTAAAGCAGCCGAAGACAGACCCCGTAAATTTTTTGTTTCTTAGCCGTTTTTGCAGCCAGCGCCTCCTGTTTTCATAGTCGTGACCGTAAAAAGGGCGGACAAAAAAGCCGTGAAGGTAGCTCGGTAAAATGTAATCCGGCTCCATACAGCCGGTATAAAACGCGGCGCGGCAGATAGCAGGCGAATCGGCAAGAAATCTGTTTATAAGCCAAAAGGTAAGAGCCCTGTGAGTTTCGGTCTTCAATACGCCGTCCTCCAAAATCAAAAACTACAGCGTATTGTTCCCTTATCGCCGCCCTATATTCCCGGTGCAGGCTGTAAAAGAAAAAAAAGCCGCAGAAACCAATTCTGCGGCAGTTTTCGGTCATTCGCTTTTAAGTGCTCTTTCAAGCCAGATGCAGCCCACATCCATGGCGTTGTAAAGACCGGTTTTCTCGCTCTTTTTTACTATGCGATCGGACTTTTTGATCTCCTGATCAGACAGCATCAGCTGCACCGTCACCTTGTCCGGCACCTCGTTGCCGTCCACCGTCACCGTGGAATTGATCTTTAACATAACGATATATTTATCCGCGGTATCGCCGTAATAAATAGTGTCGCCGCAGCGCACCATAGGCTTACCTTTATAGGTCATGAATTCCTTTTCAGCCATAACTTATTCCTCCACATATATTTTTTTACGTTTTATTATACCACCGTTTGATATTTGTGTAAAGGCTTTTTTGCACGGCGCGCCGGAATAAGGTCTCTTTACTATTGACAGACGTACGATATGGATATATAATTATTAAAAAAGGTCAGAGGATGTGAAGTGCTTTGCTGCTTTACATCTTTTTGCTTTTTAAGGGGGAAATAAATTATGACTGAAATGATCATCGAAACACTCATCAGGGCAGCAGCCGCCGTTGTGATCGGCAGCCTTATCGGCAGCGAGCGTGCAAGACACGGCAGAGCAGCCGGAATGAGGACCCACATACTGGTCTGTCTCGGCGCATGCATGACCAGTATGACATCGATGTATGTTGCGGATATTTTAGGCAGCAACGGGGATGTTTTCAGGATACCGGCGCAGGTCATATCGGGTATAGGCTTTTTGGGCGCCGGAATGATAATACTCAAAAGCAACAATATGATAACGGGTCTTACAACCGCCGCCGGCGTATGGACCACCGCCACTATAGGCGTTGCTCTCGGTTACGGCTACTATATAGGCGCGGCTGTGGTCACGGTGCTGTTTTTATCCACAATAATCCTGTTTGCGCGGTTTGAACGCAAGCGCAAGTCAGCCGAGGTGATATATGTGGAAATCGACGATCCGTACAGGGTAAATGCGGTGCTGGGGAGAATGAAGGAACTGATACCCGAAAGCTTTACATACCAGGTGTTCGCCCCGAAAAGCGGAGCCGAAGGGCATGTCGGTCTCAATATTGTCATCGACAAAAGGATAGACTTTGATGTGTCCGGTCTGACCGGGCTTGAAAATGTGGTTTTCGCGGTCGAAGAGCAGTAAGCTTTTTGTTGCATCTGTTTCGAAAAATGCATTTGAATTTTCCGAACTTTGTGGTAAAATGAATTAAAAGCTCTGCGAAAGGAGAACAGTTATGAAATCAAACGGAAGATCAAAACGGATCATTGGAATGTTACTGGCACTGGCGGTCATTATATGCGGACTTTCCGCCTGCGGCAGTGACAAAGCGGAAAGCAGCAGTGAAGCGGACGCTTCGGCGGCTGGAAACAGCGATACCGCGTCGACCGCAGAGCCCGAAGCATCGGGTGCTGTGCTGACCGTCACGGTAAACAAAAAAACCGCGGAAGCCAAAAAGAGCAGCCGCCCTTATGATGCGTCAAAGCAGAATATTTCGCTGATACTCGTTGTAGGTCAGTCGAATTTTACTACCAGCGTCGGCTTTTCAAGCGAGCTTGCGGCTTTCAACAGCGGCAAGACCACCGCTTTCCCCGAAAGGCCGACACAGCCTGCGGCAGGGACCGCATATTCCTGCTATACAAGTGCGCCGCTTACCGCGCTTGACAACGGTCACGACATGTTTTATCTCAGCGACGCGTCAAAGGAGACCTCGACCTTAGGGGGCGTCACACCCGCTTTCGGTGCGGAGTGGAGCAGCCTTACCGGCACAAAGACCGTCTTCATACAGGCGGCGGTGGGTGCCGTCGGCGTCCATGAATGGACGCCCGATCCCGAATCATATGTCTGCTCGTGTTCCGGCAACGGTCACGGTATGCTTTACAGGAATGCGGTCAGCGCATACAAGAGCGTTTATGCGGCGCTGAGTAAAGATTACAATATCGTATATGCCGGTTACATATGGAACCAGGGCGAGCATGATGAGGTATACGGCAAAGATCAAAACAACACGGTGCATGACGATCAGTCGTATTATAACGCATACAAGAGTATGCACGACGGATTCATGAAGGAGCTTGCGCTTGACTTCGGCGGCATATCGGTCGTGCGTGCCGATAAAGCCGGCAGGAGCGACACAAACAGCAGATCGCTCACCATAGCCCGTGCCGCGCAGTATAAGCTCTGCAACGATATCGATAATCTTTACATGATATCGACCGTAAGCGAGACCTGTTCGAGCGACATGATGGATCAGGGCAACACGATACATTATTCGCAGAATGTTTTCAATATAATGGGTAAAGACGCAGCCGACAATCTTTACAACGCTCTCGGGCTTTCCGCCGCGCCTGCCGAACTTACCGGCGTGACCCTCATGGCGGCGGACGGCACATACATGACTGTATTTGACGGCACCGGCGCCCTAAAGGAAGGACCGCAGAAGGTCAGCAGAGGCGACACGATGGGACAGCTGACCGTAAAAATAGCCGAAATGGGTAATATTTCGAGCTGTTCGCTGTCGTTTTCCATCAACGGCGAGCAACGCCCGGAATATGTCGACGGCTTCGGAAAAATAGACTGGACCGGGCTTTCCAAAACCGAAAACATAAAAGAGATCACATTGGAATGTGTGATAAAATAAACCGGCAATAAGCCGGGGCGTGTAAAAAGAGATCATTATAAGTACGGCAACAAACGCGGCAGGAGCTACGCTCCTGCCGCGTTTATATAAACTATTAGTTCCACCGGTTGAATCGTTATTCCGTTTTGTCTGTTCTTGCGCGCTCGGCGTGCTGCTTGTGCCGCAGTCTTCTTTCATCAACGCCGATACCGCTTGCAATGAACAGCAGTATCATGCCGTTCTGCACCCATATAAGTGTTGTGTCTATCATTCCGTAAAAGGCACACGAGCCTGCGACGGCGGCAATAAATGTGGTGATAACGTAGCTGTCGCCCCTGCTTTTAAGACCATCGTGACATTCAAACACGGTTTTTACGAACTGCCCCATAAATATGCCTATAAGCGCAGTGCCGACTATTCCGTGCGACAGCATGCAGTCAAGCAGTATATTGTGAGCGAGCGCCGCCTTATATATCTCCGGTCTGCCGGGGGAAAGCTGATAGTAAAGGAAACGGTAGCTGAAAAAGCCTCTGCCGAAAACGGGGGCTTTTTTTATCTGCTCAATGGCAAATTCCCAGATGATAACACGGTTTTCGGTGGTTGCCGATATTTCGTTAAGACGTGGGATAAGCTGCGGTACGAGCACTATCGTTACAAGCACCGTTGCCGCCACGCCGAAAAATATCGCAAGCAGACGGTATTCGTGGTTTAGCAGCAGAAGTATCAGTATACCTATAAACAGAACGCCCCACAGAGCCATGCTTCCGCAGGCATACAGTCCGGCGGCGTTCACAATGGCCACAAAGTAAAACAGCTTTGCGTTTTTATTTCTTACCACCGCTTTATACGCGCAGATGAGAATGGTCAGCATGATCGCCGCGCCGAAAAAGTTGGGATTCACAAAAAGCGCGCTGCTTCTGTAAAACCTATCGCCTTTATGCAGTATCAGCTCTATTACCGCGCCTACGCTCGACACGGTTCCTCCTGCACATATAAGATCAAGCAGCCGCTCGTAGAATATTTTGGTGGCGAGCGCCCTTGCCACAAAGAAAATAACCATCATTGCGGCAAAAACGCCGGTTCTGAGCAGCCCCATATAATTTTTGTAAACCACCGATACCACGGCTGTCACAAGGGTAAACAAAGCGACCGTAAAGGCGCCCTTGTGAATGAATATCTTGTCCCTCGTCCCGGGAAGTATGCAAAACGTAAGCCCGGCAACGCCTACAACTATTGAGGTTATATAGTAAGGCAGGAATATCGACAGCGCGCAAGCCAATATAATTATGCGCGCCGCCGTTCCTATGGTATTGAGCCTTACCTCATAATGATCGGTGTCACGAACCCCCGGAGGATTGAAAATTTCCGATATCTTCATGTCGGTTCAGCGCTTCTGCCCTGAGACAAGAACAGCCAGCAGCAGGAAAAACAACTGATAAGCCGAAAATGCAAGCGACGCCGCAAGAGCTATTTTGCCGGTAGCTCCGAGATATACGAGCAGCACTCCGCAAAGGACAGCGGCTACTATAACAAGCGCCGTCATGGCGCTGAGCTTTTTCCAAAGACCTATGCCCATTGATACCGCCGAGAACAGCCCGGCAGGATGCCTTTTGGATACCGCATCGGCATCGGCTGTGTCGGTCGGCTCAACCTCCTTTTCATATGCCACGCGCGCGTTGTGCTTCATAACGCTGACCGCGTCGCTCGGCAGGTCGAAATAATCGCATATCATCGTATCGGTCGTGTTGGGGTCCTCAGGGTAAACAGCCACCGTCATTCCGGTGCTGCAAAGGCTCTGCAGTTCGGCTTTGACATGGGGGTCAGCCTCGTATTTCACTATAAACAGTATACAGGGTATGCCGTGGCAGGATATATATACCGGGAAATATCCGGCGCGCAGTATCTTCTGATCGACCGTAACGGGCGGCACGGGGATGTTGTGCCCCTGCATGAGATTGCGATTGCCTATGAGTATCGTGTTATCGCCTATCCAGCCGGACAGACCCATTTTATCCTCATATTTTACGCCGCCGACCTTCGGCATTTCGGACACGCCGTTATCACCGAGCATTGAGCGGAAGATACCTGACAGAGGACTGCCTGCGGCAATCGCCACGGCTGCCGCGTCGGCAAGCGACTGACCTATCTCATTGCTGCTCAAGGTCTTCATGCTGTAAAGCGTGACGCTGCCGTCAGGGAAAATGTCTGACGAGCCTACTGCAACGACATTTGAAAGATTGAGGTCGTAAGCGCCCTTGTATCCGGCTATCGTAGCATCATAAGCGGACAGCTTTTTTACTATTCTTCCCAAAGGCAGCTCATTCGATATTGCCGCCGCGGCAGGGAAGCAGGCGGCAAGGGACAGCGACATGACGGTCAGCGCGGTATATATATCGGAAAGATAAAGCGTTATACCGCCGGCTGCGACCGCTATCGCCGCGCCCACGATAAACATAACCGCCGAACGCTGGTCGAGGGGGCTTTTGTATGACGAATTTTTTATAAACGAGCGGATATTGACCGCCTTTTTGCCTACAACGGTAAGCGCGTCGCCGTCAATGGCGCCCGATGCGAGAGTGTCAGATGTGTCGTCGTCTACCGCAGAGAGGGCGCGTTTGCCCTCGGAATTGCCTATGACCTCAAGTCCGCGCAGAATGCGGTGAGCTTTTATGGCAACCGATGAGCGATATGACGCCAGCAAAAGCATAGCGGCGACCGGTGCGGCAGGATACTTTCCGCCGCCGGCAAATGTGCAGACGGCACCTGACACAAGCGAGACCGCACTGCAAAGCGCAACGCAGCAGCCAAAATCGGCATGCTTTAAGAAGAGTCCCTTTATGCTGCCGAAAACATCAATGTTCATTACGGTGCAGACGGCAAGCAGCGCAAAGGCTGCGACCGAAGCGCCGATGCCGGGAGCAAACCGACCCAAAAGCCATGACAGTCCGGCAGCCAGCGCAGCGGCTATAAAGCTCAGCACGGCAACCGTTTTGGCAACCCGAAATTCGCCCGAATATTTTACCCTCAGCTTTGCCGAGTCGCTCAGCGTCTTATAATCGGCAATGCCTGCAAGCGAGGTGTCCTCGGTCTCGTAATACGGCGTTTTTTCGCCGCCGTCATACTCACCGTCATACTCATAATCATCGTCCTCGGGGAAATCGTCAAGGTCGTCGTCATAAAGCTCAGCCTTGCTTATAGGTCTGGTGGCTTCAGACACCGACGGGACCGACGACATAATATCGTCAAGCGCGCTGTCAAACACCCTCGTTTCGCCCGATACCGGTACCGGGGGAGCCTTGACAAATTTGCTGTCCGAAACGTCGCCGTCGGGCGTGCTTTGTATCACTGTGCCGTTGACAATTTTACCGTAGACCCTGACATCGTCCTTAGCGGCTGTCGACATGGTGGTGTTCATTATTTTTTCGGGAGCGTCGGGCGGAATGACTTCGACATTCACATTCAGTCTGCGGTGACCGTCCTGCAAAGCTGCGCCGTCGTCAGCCGCTTTGTGCTCCATTTCTATTTCCTGCGGCTTGTTTTCCGGGACAGCCGGCGAAGAAGGCTCCTTGACGGCTGTCGCCGCAGGGATATCGTCCGGTGCGGCTGCCGCGGCGTTTGCCGTATCGGCGGCGTTTGCGGCGCTTTCCTGTACAGGTGCCGCTGCGGCATCCTCGCCGTCGCCCTTAAGCCTTCTGATTATCGCGTCTGCGTCAATCGCCGAATGTGCCGCCGCCATGTTGTGCGCCGGGCGCTCTTTTGCCGTCTCTGCAAACGCGTTAAGGTCATATTTTGCACCTAAGCCGTATGTGCCGTTACCGTCACTGCCGGTCTTAATGGGGGCAGACCCGGTAACGCTTTCCTGCTGCGGATTGGATTCATCGCCGCCTATCGCGCTCAAACATCTTTTGAGAAAATCGTCGGCAGGACCCGAAGTTTCCTGCTGCAAGACCGGCGCGGCAGCGGCTGGTGCCGGTGCTTCAACCGTTTTTGCGGTCTGCTTTGTTTCGGTCTTTTCAGGTTCTAAGACAGCCCACGACGGCACATAATCGTCCCCTATAGCGTCGGCTTCGGCCTTTGTTTTGTTGTCCTGTAAGATCTTATACACCGACGGCGCCTCATGACTTCCGGTCATCGGTATATTCTCCGGCTTATTCTCCAGAAGCTCCTTCGCAGTTATAGCGTGAGGTGCAGAAACCTTGCCGTTACTGCTGTCAAATGTCCTTTTGCGGCTGAAGCTGACCGTAAAATCATCGTCGTCGGTGAAAAGGTCGTTGTTATGTCCGTCATCCAGATCGTACTTTTTGCCTTGTCCGAACAGACCCATGCCACACATCCCCTTTATATGTCAGTTTTTTGCTTTTATATTGCCGCGCTGCCTTGCTATTTCATACATCAGCACGCCTGCAGCCACCGAAGCGTTGAGCGAATTTATATGTCCCGACATCGGCAGCGACACTGTTTTATCGCAGTTTTCCTTGACAAGACGGCTGACTCCGCGCCCTTCCGAGCCTATCACAAGACCGCAGCCGCCGGTCATGTCGGTTGTGCACCAGCACTCGCCGTCCATGTCTGCGGCATAAAGCCAGACGCCGTTTTCCTTTAATTTGTTCAAAGCCGCATTTATATTGGTCACCCTCGCGACGCGCATATATTCAAGCGCACCGGCTGACGCCTTTGCGACCACCGCGTTAAGCGATGCGCTGCGCCGCTCCGGTATCACGACGCCGTGAACGCCGCAGGCTTCCGCGGTCCTTATGACCGCGCCTAAGTTGTGCGGATCCTCAAGTCCGTCGCATATTATAATGAAAGGAGGCTCGTGCCTTTCGGCGGCATACTGCAGAATGTCGTCAAGAGAGCAGTACTTATGCGCCGCGACCACAACGGCAACGCCCTGATGCACCGCACCGCCGCTCATGAAATCGAGCTTTTGCGGCGACACCTCCTTGACCGGTATTCCTTTATCCCTGCACTTGGCGATGAGCGCCTTGACCGATCCGTTCGCGGCGCCGTGCGCCACAAACAGCTTGTCTATCTCCCTGCCCGACCGCAGTACTTCGGCAACGGGATTGCGGCCCACTATAACGTCGCTCATCCGGCGCTCTTCGGTCGTCTCTGCTACATCTGAGCCTTCATTATTAATAAATTCATCTTCGCGCATGTCCATATCAAGATTTCCTTTTGTAAGTTTCTTTGGTCATTGCCTCAAACGAGGTTATAAGCGACCGTTCGCTTATATCGCAGCCGAACTCGAAAATAGGCACGCTGCGTATAAATTTATCAAGCAGCACCGCTAACTTTTCGGTGCCGTCGGGTCTCGGCGGTATGACCGTCTGTTTAAGCAGTGTCCGCACCGCGTCCGACGTTTCCGCCGGTTTTATGTAGGGGGCGCCGCTTCGGCGCAGCAGTGCCACCGCGCCGACCGGAACGGTAACATCGCTGTTGGCGGCTGTTTTTCCGCTCCACGGAGTGCCTATGGCGCAAAACCGCCCGTCAACTATCTTCACCGCAGGCTTGTCGTCGTTTATCATTTCCACACCGTCAAGGTACTGCATCCACAGCCTTGTATGTGTCGATTTCCCCGTTCCGCTGTCAGCCGTGAAAAGATATGCCTTCCCGTTATACGAGACCGCAGATGAATGGAGCATAAAACCGCCGAAATCAAGAAGCGCACTGTAAAAGTAGGTCGACGTGATCATGTATTCACGCTGCGCGTCGTTGAGGTTTTTATATCTCTTCCTTAATATCTCTATCTTTTCGTCGGACGCCGAAAGCGATATGTCAGGTTTGCCGCTGAAAGGATACAGATATTTCCTGCTGCGTTCGCGAAGCATATCGAAGCGGACATCCATTTCGCATTTCAGTCCTGCTATAAGATATCTGTTTATACTCATAATTCCTCCGATCAGTGCCGACAAAAACGCATTTTCTGCATACTACACTATTATATATAATAAAGCTTTTCATCGCAAAAGTCAAAGAAAAAATGTAATTATAAAAAAAGTACATAATAAGTGGAATTTATGTCAATTATAAAGTGAGGTGTTTAGCTATGAATAACAATATCATCACATCAATAAAAGGCTTTGAGGTTCTGGACTCAAGGGGAAATCCGACCGTTGCGGCTGAGGTGACGCTCGCAGGCGGAATAAGGGCAATAGCGTTTGCTCCGTCGGGTGCTTCGACCGGAAAATTCGAGGCGCATGAGCTGCGCGACGGCGGCGAAAGATACGGCGGAAAGGGCGTAAAGAAGGCGGTAGAGAATGTAAACAACAAAATAGCGCCGCTTGTCTGCTCGCTCGATACGCTCAACCAGCGCACAATAGACCGCGAGATGATAAAGCTCGACGGTACCGAAAACAAAAGCGAGCTCGGCGCAAACGCCATACTTGCGGTGTCCCTCGCCGTCGCAAGGGCGGCAGCAAGGCATTACAAGGTGCCGCTTTACCGCTATATAGGCGGTTTTTCGCGGCTTTCGCTGCCCACTCCCATGATGAATATTTTAAACGGCGGCGCCCATGCCGCAAACAATGTGGATATTCAGGAATTCATGATAGTGCCCTTTACGGGCAGCTTCTCCGAAAAGGTCAGGGCAGGCTCGGAGATACACCACGCTTTGGGGTCGCTTTTAAAGGAAAGGGGCAAGGCGTCGGGGGTCGGCGACGAGGGCGGCTTTGCGCCTGATCTTAAAAGTGACCGCGAGGCTATAGAATATATAATGGAAGCCATAGAGCTTGCCGGATATTCGACTGACAAGGTAAAGCTTGCGCTTGATGTTGCGTCAAGCGAATGGTATGACGGCTCAAAATATTTAAGAAAAAAGAGCGGCGAGGTTTTAAGCAGCGCGGAGCTTTGCGAAAAAATAGAGGGGCTTATAAACGATTATCCCATAATCTCGGTCGAGGACGGGCTGGCTGAGGACGACTATTCCGGCTGGAAGCAGATGACCGACCGGCTTTCGGGCAGGGTGATGCTTGTGGGCGACGACCTTTTTGTGACCAATCCGCAAAGGCTTTCGGACGGCATACGGCAGAAAATAGCCAACTCGGTGCTTGTAAAGCTGAACCAGATAGGCACACTGACCGAGACGCTGAAGGTCATCGAGACGGCATCGGCGGCAGGCTATACGCCGATAATTTCACACCGTTCGGGCGAGACCGAGGACACCTTTATAGCCGACCTGTCGGTCGCGGTCGGTGCAAAATTCATAAAGACCGGCGCTCCCTGCCGCACCGACCGCACGGCAAAATATAACCGCCTTTTAAAGATAGAATCGGAGATAATGCCGGGATGATATGATGTGAGCTTTTCTTTTGTCACCTATGTTTATGACCTGTGAAAATTAAGCATCGCTCCGGGGTATTACCTGACAAATAGCCGCGGCGGCGTGCAAAAAACGGCACGCCGCCGTTTTTTGGTGCTATAAATTTTAGTTTAGCGGTCAAAAATAACAGCAGGAGACGAGCACCTGCCCTACGATGCGTCAATTATTCATTGTTCACTTACACTGCTAAACTAAAATTTCCGGTCAGCCTGCCGGAAAGCTCTGTTCCGGCGCCCACTGTCAAACGGTGCGTCACCTGCCCTTTCTTTGCTTGCCGTCTTTGACAAATCCGAGCGGTTTTTGTGCCATGGGAGGATTGCCCTGTGCGATTGCCGGAAATTCGTTCGACGTGTCGGCGGTCGCCTGGATGTTGTATGTGCCGTAGGTGTTTATCATCTCTACCGCATTTTCCGGATTTCCGCAAAAACCGATTGCCGATTGGTTGTCCGGCGGATCGAATTTTTCAGTCTTTTTTACCTTTTCTTTCATGAGTCTTTCCTTTCTGCCGCGGCGCGGCTGTGTTTTATCATATCATTTGCCGTTTTCCCGGTATTATTGCTGTGCCATAAAAATTTATAAAACATAAATCAAAGATCACAACGCAAACCGGAATAAATGTAAGACGGTATGTAAAATAAAATTTATCTATCCGAAAACCGAAAACCGGAGCGCCGCTGATGCGGTGCTCCGGTTGGTGCTTTAATATAAAACTCAGATCATGAGGTTGATGAAATATCCGCCTACTACCGTTCTGTTCTGGAAACCTCTCTGGGCTGCGGTGTCGGCAAAATACCAGTCGGTCACCGGCACGCGGTCGTCGGTCTCCTCGACCATACGGCGTATTGCTGCATATACAGCATCGCGGTACTCCTTATTGTCGCAAAGCACGGTCGTCCATGCCTCCCAGTCAAGCTTGGTATATGTGTGCTCGCTGTCAAGAGCCACGCCGTATCTGTCCATTTTTTCGCTGTAGAGGGCGACCTCTTTTTTGTACACATCGCCGGCGAAAAGGCCAAGCCCGAATATGCGGTCCCAAACCATGTTGTATTTGAGACTCCAGCTGTCCGGCTTGTCAAAGCAGCGGCGCGACGCCTTGTCGGTCGCCGCCTCGGCTGTCCATTTATCAGCCATTGCCTTGGCGGTGTCAAAATAGCTGCTGTTGCCCGAAAGCCTTGCGTAAACGCCGAGCGCCACGATAGCCTTGACCGAGAGGTTGCAGTTGTGGTCGATATGCCCGGCAAAATCGTCGGTGCAGAGCTGATTTCCGGGATCGTACCCGTATTTTGAAAGATAATCAGCCCACTTGTCGCAAAGCTCGCGGCAGCTGTCATAGAACGACATGCTGCCCTCGGCAATGCAGACGGCGGCGACGCATATTATAAAGTTTGCACATTCCTCTATCGGCATCTGAGAGCTTTCGAGCAGCTTGCCTTCATGGAGTCCGTATACCTGACCGTTGCAGATCGGATACCGTCCGCAGTCGTGCGGCGCAAAATCGTACTCCCATTTGTCGCTTCTTGCGAACCTGATTATCGGGCGCAGCATTCCCTTTACAAGCTCCGGATTGTAAAGCAGGAAAAGCGGTATTGACGGATAGGTCACGTCAAGAGTCGCGATACAGCCGTTGCTGAAGCACTCCTTTGACAAAAACAGCGGTCCGTCCGGTGACTGGACCAGCTTGTGCGCGGCTATTGCCTGTCTGTAAAGCAGGCAGCCGACCGCTGCGTAGTCCTTGCCGACTGCGAGCATACGCTCTGTCAGCTCGTTGTCAAAGCGCTCCGCCTTTGCCTTGACCTCATCGTAATCCGAAAGCGCGTCTTTCAGCATCTCATCAAACGAAGCGTACTTCTGACGGTAGTAAGGATCGAGCTTTTCACCGAAGTATTCTATAGATTTCACATCGTCATAAGCAAGCGTTATGACACCTTTAGTGTCTGAGGTTATAACGGCAAGCGTCGGGCAGCTGTATATATGGCTCGTCGCGTTTTCGTCGAGGACAGGAAGCTTATTGCCTGCGGCGTATGCCTTTCTTATATCGACATTTGAAAGGAAGGCATCCTTTCTTGCAAGGTGGAGATATCCCCAGTCTATCCTGAGGTTATCGCCGCTGCGGTTGAGCGGCTTCTGATCGACATTTCCGCACCACAGCGAATTTTCGGTTCTGCCGAACTTCACCTCATAGGTGTCCCAATCGGCTGAAAGCTCTGCCGAAACGTCAAAATACAGCTCAAATTCATGCTCACCCTTTAGCTTCGCATCATATTCAATGTACGACACAGGGCGTGAAAACAGCACCGGGTCGTCAAGCAAAAGAGGACTGCGGAAGGTGACGGTCAGCTTTACCGCGTCGTTTTCAAAGGTGTATTCCGATGATGTAGGCGTGATGTCAAGCCCCGTCTGCGGCAGCGCCTCCGGCTCTTTGTACAGCCATCTGCCGTTTGCCTCTAACTTTCCCATAAACCTGTAGGTTTTGCCGTCTATTTTGACCATTCCCACCGTGCCGTTTCTTCTTCCGGTCCAATGGACGGTACTGCAGTCGGTCAGCCTGTCGGCAGGCGACCACACGCTGAAATAAGGATCAACCGTAATAAGCGGTACGGATGACGGACGGATATTCATAGCAACACACTCCCGTATTTGATCAAAATTGATCTTTCCTGATTTCATAATACCATTCCACGCTTTGCGGCACAATGCGGAAAACAATTATTTTGTGAGGAATAGAAGTTAAATATAATAAAAAAGCAGGGATTTGGGGCACCCTCCGTAAGGAAGGTGCCCCAAGGCGGCTCTTGTATCTCAGGTTAATAAGTTTTCGGAAACGGTGTAACCCTTGTGGCTATGCCGTTTTCTCTTTGTTACGCTCGGTAAGGTGCTGCTGGAAGGCTTCTTCCATCTCCTCCGGGGTCAGCTCGTGGAGAATGCCCACGCCGCTGTAATAGATGTCCAAAAGCTGCACCCGCTTGCCGTCAAGGTATCTGGGCGCATACACCACGATTTTGTCCACGAACTCGTGGATCAGCTCCGGGGTCAGTGCTTTCAGCTCCGTGATTTGCTTCACCTTCTGAATGAACCTCTGCAAGCTCTCGGTCTTATCCGTTTCGGTTTCCAAATAGGCCTGCATCTCCGGGACAGCAGCTTTCAGCGTTTTCTGCTCCTCCTCATAGGACAGGGACAGAGTGGCGTAGCGCTCGTCAGATAGCTTTCCGCTGGCGTTGTCCTCGTAGATTTTCTGGATCAGGGTGTCAATCTCCGCCATGCGCTTCTTTGCCTTTCTCAACTCCCGGCGCTTGGCGGCAAGCAGCTTCTTCTTGTCCTCCGTGTAGCAGTCCATCTGCTTGCGGGCGAACTCCTTTTCGAACACCTGCACATTTAAGAGAATGCGCTGCATACTCTCCAAGACGATTTGCTCCACCACTTTCTCACGGATATAGTGGGCAGAGCAGACATCAGAGTTCTTGCGATAGGAGGAACAGAAGAAGTACGCCTGCTCCCGCTTGTAGTTGTTGGTGACACTGTAATACAGCTTCTCTCCGCAATCGGCGCAGTACAGCAAGCCCGAAAAGGGGCTGACGATGCCACTTTTTGCGGGCCTGCGACGATGCTTGCGAAGCTCCTGCACCAAGGCGAAGGTTTCCCGGTCGATAATAGCGGGATGGGTATCCTTGAAGATCTGCCATTCTTCCAACGGACGCTCGATTTTCTTCTTGTTCTTGAAGGACTTGGTGGTGCTACGGAAATTTACCGTATCGCCGCAGTATTCCTGTTTACTGAGGATGTCAGCAACTGTGGCAGAACACCAGTTGTACGGTATGGCGGGTGGCTTGCTGCAATTCCTGCCGATGTTGCTCCAGTGCTCGGTAGGTGTCGGCACCTTGGCTGTTTTCAGTCGTTTGGCGATCTGCGTGGGGCCGAGGCCGTCCACGCACCAAGCGAAAATCTGCCGCACGGTCTTTGCCGCAGCTTCATCAATGATCCAGCCGTTCTTGCTCTCCGGGTCTTTCAGATACCCGAAGGGCGGATTGGTGGTCAGCGGTGCGCCGGACATTCCCTTACTCTTGAACACATTGCGTACTTTCTGGCTGGTGTTCTTGGCGTGCCACTCGTTGAATAAGTCCTGCATCGGGACAAGGTCACTGATGCCCTTGGCGGTGTCGATGTTGTCCATAATGGCGATGTAGCGAACGCCGAGACTGTCGAAGCCCTCTTCCAGAAGCTGCCCCACAATGAGACGGTTACGCCCCAAGCGGGAGTGATCCTTGACAATCAAGGTGCCGATGAGGCCCTTTTCCGCCAGTTCCATAATCTCCGTGAACGCCGGTCTTGCGAATAATGAGGTGTGATAGCGATAGCGGCAAAAAGCTAATAAAATCAATGGTTTTGCGGACAGCGGATAGACAGGGAATGTGTTAAAAACTGAATACGCACACAAACGGCGTTACCTTAACCCCTTTGGGGGAGAAAGTAACGCCGTTTTTTTATGCCCGCAGGAAAGGAGGTGCAGCCGGAATGTATTTCACAAAGGGCAAGCAGCGGGCGTTTGAATTGCTCATGCAGCAGAAGCCGGGATTTGACCGCTATCAATCCGGTTGTGCCGGAGATGATGAAGATTGCGGCACTTGCCGTTTCTACCGCCCCGGGTGGAAATATGAGTTTTGCGTTTTCAAAGAGTGTCCCTATTGCCCCGGCAAAAGGACGCGGAAAACGCACGCCAGCATGGACAAATAGACGGGCAAAAGCCCTTGTGCCATGCGGCTTTGCAGACGCGAAAACGGCAAAGGGCATATTGCAATACCAAAACAGCCGAAAACGGCTTTCTAATTGTCCACGCATACCAAGAGAGGAAGTGAGGAAATATGGCAGTTTTCAGAGTGGAGCGAAATACGGGATATACCGTTATGAGCAACCACCACTTGCGAAACAAGGAATTGTCCTTAAAGGCAAAGGGCTTGTTGTCGCAAATGCTTTCGCTGCCCGAAGATTGGGATTATACCCTTGCGGGCTTATCCCATATCAACCGGGAGAAGATCGACGCAATCCGCGAAGCGGTAAAGGAACTCGAAAAAGCCGGATATATCGTGCGCAGCCGGGAGCGCGACGAAAAGGGACGCTTGCGGGGCGCAGATTACGTCATATACGAGCAGCCGCAGCCGCGAGAGCCGGAAGCAGCTACCAGCGGCGGACAGCCGCCTATATTGGATTTACCTACATTGGAAAATCCAACATTGGATAATCCAACGTTGGAAAAACCTACGCAGGAAAAACCTACGTTGGAAAATCCAACGCAATTAAATAAAGATATATTAAGTAAAGAACAATCAATTACTGATTTATCAAGTACCGATTCCATTCCTTTCCATTCCCTAAACCCCTTGCCCTTTGCGCATGGCGAAGCGGCTACGCCGCCGGAAAGGAAAAGAACGGAAGCGAAAAGCAATAGCGCAGTAGAGATTTACAGGGAGATTATCAAGGACAATATCGAATACGACCATCTCATTCAAAACTGCAAAATTGACAAAGACCGTTTGGACGAGATTGTTGACCTTATGCTGGAAACCGTCTGCACAGCCCGAAAGACAATCCGTATTGCCGGGGACGACTACCCCGCCGAATTGGTGAAATCCAAGTTTTTGAAGCTGAACAGCAGCCATATTGAGTTTGTTTTGGATTGCATGAGGGAGAACACAACCAAAGTGCGCAACATCAAGCAGTATCTAAAAGCGGTGCTGTTCAACGCGCCGAGTACCATTGACAGCTACTATACCGCCCTTGTCAATCACGACTTATACGGCGGCGAATGAGCATAGCCGCACTTTACCGGGAAAGGAGTTGATACCTTGCAGGAGGAAGTAACCCAAAAAACGATTGCCCTATACGTCAAAGTGGGAAAAGGCGCGGCGCGGCTTACCGAACAGGCGTTACAGAAAGCAATCCAAAAGTTTTTGGAGCAGAAAAGCAAACCCGCGCATGGGAAACAGACCATGCGGCAGCTTATGAAGCAGAACGCGGGTGTTTCCAACATCGAGATCACCGACAGCAATATTAAAGCCTTTGAGAGTACGGCGAAGAAATACAACATAGATTTTTCGCTAAAAAAGGTTAAGGGCGAGCAGACCCGTTACCTTGTGTTTTTCAAAGGCCGGGACGCGGACGTTATGACCGCAGCGTTTCAAGAGTTTTCCGCAAAGAAGCTGAACCGGGAGAAAAAGCCCTCTATCCGCAAAGCCCTTGCCGCTGCAAAGGACAAGGCGAAGCAGCTTAACGCCGCCCGCGACAAGGTAAAGAAAATGGACAGGGGGCGCGAGATATGAAGCAGATCAACTACAAAAAGCTGATACTTCCGAATATCCCCTATGTGTTCTTTGTCTATCTCTTTGATAAAGTCGGACAGGCGGTGCGGCTTGCCCCCGGCGCGGATATTTCTGCAAAGATACTGAATATCACACAAGGATTTTCCGCAGCCTTTGAAAACGCCTTGCCGAGCGTTTACCCGTTGGATTTGCTTGTCGGCATTGTCGGTGCGGTGATTATCCGCTTGATAGTCTATGTCAAAGGGAAAAACGCGAAGAAATACCGCAAGGGCGCGGAGTACGGCTCTGCCCGATGGGGAAACGCCGAAGATATAAAGCCCTACATAGACCCGGATTTCCAAAACAACATCATTTTGACGCAGACGGAACGGCTTACCATGAACAGCCGCCCGAAGCAGCCGAAGTACGCGAGAAATAAGAACGTCGTCGTGATCGGCGGCAGCGGCAGCGGAAAAACAAGATTTTTTGTCAAACCTAATCTAATGCAGCTTCATTCCTCTTACGTCTTAACCGACCCGAAAGGTACGGTTTTGATTGAGTGCGGGAAGCTGCTGCAACGGGCGGGCTACCGCATTAAGGTACTGAATACGATTAACTTCAAAAAATCTATGCACTACAACCCCTTTGTGTATATCCGCAGCGAGAAAGATATTTTGAAGCTGGTAAATACGTTGATAGCGAATACCAAAGGTGAGGGAGAAAAAAGCGCGGAGGATTTTTGGGTAAAGGCAGAACGGCTTTTGTATTGCGCGTTGGTGGGCTACATCTGGTACGAAGCCCCCGCCGAGGAAATGAACTTTATTACCCTGTTGGAACTTATCAACGCCAGCGAAGCCCGCGAGGACGACGAGGAATATCAAAGCCCCGTCGATTTGCTGTTTGCCGACTTGGAAGAACGCGACCCCGACCATTTCGCGGTGAAGCAGTACCGAAAATATAAATTGGCGGCGGGCAAAACCGCAAAATCAATCCTCATTTCTTGCGGTGCGAGGCTCGCTCCTTTTGATATAAAGGAATTGCGCGATCTTATGTCCTACGACGAATTAGAACTTGACACGTTAGGCGACAGAAAAACAGCTTTGTTTTTGATTATGAGCGATACGGACAGCACGTTTAATTTTGTTATCGCTATGCTGCAATCGCAGTTATTTAATCTCTTGTGCGACAAGGCCGACGACGAATACGGCGGCAAGCTGCCGGTTCATGTTCGCTGCCTGTTAGACGAGTTTGCAAACATTGGACAAATCCCGCAGTTTGAAAAATTGATTGCCACAATCCGCAGCCGGGAAATCTCGGCTTCTATCATTCTGCAATCGCAGAGCCAGCTAAAAGCCATTTACAAGGACGCGGCAGAAATCATACTTGACAATGCCGACAGCACCTTGTTTTTGGGAGGGCGCGGGAAAAATGCAAAGGATATTTCGGAGAACTTGGGACGTGAAACAATCGACAGTTTCAACACTTCCGAAAATCGCGGCACGCAGGTTTCTCATGGCCTCAATTATCAGAAATTGGGAAAGGAGTTGATGACACAGGACGAAATCGCAGTTATGGACGGAGGAAAATGTATTTTGCAGTTGCGCGGCGTGCGCCCCTTTTTCAGCGATAAGTACGATATAACGCAGCACCCGAACTACAAATACCTTTCCGACTTCGACAAGAAAAACGCTTTTGACGTTGAACGGTATATGTCCACCCGTCCGGCAATCGTAAAGCCCGACGAACCCTTTGACATATACGAAATAGATTTGTCCGACGAGGACGCAGCCGCCGAATAAAAACGGCGGCATTTTTATTTCCAACAACATTTTTTGAGCCGTTTTAGCGGCAGAAAGCGAGGTTTATATGGATTTTTTCAACAGCGCAGTTGACGTATTGCAGACTTTGGTAATCGCGCTTGGCGCAGGACTTGGCATTTGGGGCGGCATTAACCTCATGGAGGGGTACGGCAACGATAACCCCGGCGCGAAGTCGCAGGGCATGAAACAGTTCATGGCTAATTAAAGGGAACAAAAAGAAAGGAAAAGCACAATCCAGACGGTATCAGCGGCAGTCCACAAGAATAAATTGTGATTTCACAAGATTGGTGCTATAATAAGAGAAAAGTTCCT
>UQDO01000021.1 GCA_900539855.1 uncultured Oscillospiraceae bacterium | reverse complement strand
CTATTCGCTACTTCTATTTTTTACTTTTTGTCACACATCATTGTAACACATACAAAGCATAGGCTGAAGAGGGTCGACTTATGCGGCAGGGGAAAGTGAAGAAATGTCAGAAATATCAGACGTGCCGGGATCAGCCTTAGGTACTGCCGGGTAGACGCTGTGTACCTTTAAATATTCCTTGACCTTGTCAAGCCCGTCGCCGACTATCTTGATAGTGCGGTCATATGACTTTTCGGCTTTGCCAAGACTTGTGTCCGTAAGGTCAAACTCCGTCTTCCAGTCAGCAACGTTTTTATCAAGAGGAATTATCTGATATACCAGCTTGCCGGTCGCTTTGCTTGTAAACATGTTGACCCATGTGGGAAGTATATCGGTGCTTTCAAGCAGGACGGTTCCGTCGCTGTATTTTGCAAATGTGATGCTGAACAGCACACCGTCCTCTGTATGACCGGTCTTGATCGACGCGCGTTCCTTTCTCTGGTTTGAAACGGCATTGCCCATCGAATAAAGGCAGACTGTCTTGTGATCCGGATCGGTCTCGCTCGTTAAAAGATCAATAGGCTCGACAACATGCGCGTGACCGCCGACTATGACGTCAACGCCCAGGTTGCAAAGCTGCTGCGCTATTTCTATTTGCTTTTTATTGGCTGTTAGGCGGTATTCGTCTCCCCAGTGTATATAAACGACCGTAGCCTCGGCTCCCTGAGCTTTCATGCCGTCGAGCTGCCCCTTAAGATCGGTGTAAAACGCGTCGAGCCGCTCGTAGCTGAATGAATTTATAAGATTTGTGGCTTCGGTTGCAAGCATTATGCCATTGAGAGCCTTTCTGCCTTCCTTGCCGGTCTCGGTCTCATAAGTATAGCAGGTCATGCCTATCTTTATGCCGTTTATATCCTTTACCGTGTATTTAGGCTCTTCCTCGGTCTTCATGGTGCCGATACGGTCGATGCCCTCGCTGTCGATAACGTCCAAAGTGCGAAGGAAGCCTTTGAGTCCCTTGTCATACGAGTGGTTATTTGCCGTAAGCAGCATATCAAAGCCGGCGTTCTTTGTGGCTGTCACTATACTGTCGGGGCAGTTGAAGGTAGGGTAGCCTGAGTATTTCGCGCCGTCCTCGGTCCCTCTTAAGGTGGTCTCAAGATTGGCTACCGCATAGTCGGCAGCGGCAGCGTATTTGCCGAGATATGTATATATTTTGCTGAAATCGTATGTCTTTGTGTTGTTGTCATACGCGCCCGTTATTATAGGCATATGCATGAGCAGGTCGCCGGTCGATGCGATAGTGGCGCTGGCTACCTTGACAATGGGCTCCGGTTCCGGTTCGACCGACACGGTGGAGACGGTGCTCGGCTCGTCGGTGCTTTTCTTTGGCATGCTTTCAATAAGCTTCATCGCACCTACGGCACAGACCGACATGGCGGCAACTATCAGAAGTGAGAGTATCGCGACCACGACCTTATTGGTCTTACGCTTTCTTGCCTTGCGTTTAGTATGCTGTTCAGACATATTTTAACCTCACAGATAAATATTTTTGCCATACAGACATATTTTAAATAATTATAGCATATCTATAATGTTTATTCAATAAAAAAGTGTTTTCCGACAGATGTCGGTGAATTTTATTTTAACAACGCAAGTGAACAATGAATTGATTCGTGCGCCGCTGGGGATCACTTCCGCTGTTTTTTTACACATATATCTAGCAATAAATTTTAGTTTATAGGTGAATAGCGTTCTTATAATTAATTGACAGACGTAGGGAACGAGCCTTGAGTGTCGTTCCGTGCGGTCTCAATTGACTTTTTAAGGAACGACACTGGGGGCTCGTTCCCTACAAGTGCACAATTAGATTTTTGGCTTTTTACACCGCTAAACTAAAATTTATCTATGAAACTAAAAAACAGACCGGGTAGAATGATCCATCCGATCTGTTATGCTTTTTGCTTTTAACTTTTTCTGCTGATTGGATTATCAGTCTATAAATGCGTCGTGAACGACCTGGATTGCTTTGGAAGCGTCTTTTGCATCGATAAGGACCGATATCTTGATCTCGCTTGTGGATATCATGTGAATGTTTATTCCGGCATCGGACAGCGCCTCGAACATTTTGGATGCGACGCCCGGATGTGTCTCCATTCCGGCTCCGACTATAGATATCTTAGCCGAGTTTTCGTTTACAACGACATCCGAGAACTCAAGCAGAGGACGTATCATTTCAATAGCTGCCAGAACATCATCCTTTTGTGTTTTCGGCACGGTAAAGGTTATATCTTTCGTGCCGTCGCGCCCTACCGATTGCAGAATAATATCAACATTGACATTTTTGCGGCTGAGCTGATTGAACACCTTGAATGCGATACCGGGGGTATCATTAAGACCGATTATAGATATTACGAGTATATCCTTGTCACAGGCTACACCCTTGACCAGCATTTTTTCCATTTTTACTGCCTCCTTGACCTTTGTACCTGGTTTATCCTCCAAGCTTGAAAGTACCTCAAGCTCTACATTATACTTCTTCGCCATTTCGACCGAGCGGTTGTTGAGCACCTGAGCACCGAGGGTGGCAAGCTCAAGCATCTCGTCGTACGATATCTCCGACATTTTCTTAGCGCCTTCCACCTTGCGCGGATCGGCAGTGTATACACCGTCAACATCGGTGTATATCTGGCATATGTCCGCACGCATTGAGGCAGCTATCGCAACTGCGCTCGTATCCGAGCCGCCGCGGCCGAGCGTTGTTATATCGTCGTATTTGTTTAGCCCCTGAAAACCGGCAACGACAACTATATTCTTTTTGTCAAGCTCGTTCCTTATGCGGTCTGAATTTATCTTCTTGATACGCGCCAGAGTGTGCTTTGAGTCGGTGCTGAAGCCAGCCTGCCAGCCGAGCAGCGATACCGACGGGAAGCCGAGCTTCTGTATCGCCATGGCAAGCAGCGCTATCGAGATCTGCTCGCCAGATGAAAGCAGCATATCCATTTCGCGCTTGGGGGGATTGGACGGATATATCTCCTCAGCCTTTGCTATAAGGTCATCGGTCGTATCGCCCTGTGCCGAAACGACCACGACAACATCGTTGCCTTTTTTGTAATCCTCGGTCACTATCCGTGCAACATTCATAACTCTTTCGGCGTTTGCAACCGATGAACCGCCGAACTTTTTAACTATCAAAGCCATAAGTTTACTCCTTATTATATATTAAAGACACCGCCGTCAGTCGAGCAGGCGCATGGTGGAGACTATTTTGCAGCCGCCAAGTCGGGAGAGCTTTTCGGTCAGCTCGTATTCAAAAGCATAAGGTGTTATAAATGCAAGCTCACCCTTGTCCTCGCCGTTTCTGCCGAGCACCTTTATCTCGCCGAACAGCTTTTCCGCCTCGGCGCGCACTTCGGTGCGGTCAACGTCTGCAAACAGTCTCACATAAAGCCTTAAGGTGTCGTGGGTGTGATCCTCTATATATGATATTCCGGCATCGTCCCAGGAGAGATACTTTCTGGCGGAAAGATGTTTTACACAATCGATAATATCGGCAACCACCGCGCTTGCCGTCGGCAGCTTGCCGGCGCCGCGCCCGTAGAACATGACATCGCCTATGGCGTCGCCGCGAACGGTGATGCCGTTGAAAACGTCGTCAACATGCGAAAGCGGATTTTTGTTGCTGACAAACGCAGGATAGACCGCGGCAATGCATTTGCCGTTCTGTGTTCTTTTGGCGCGTCCTATGAGCTTTATAACGCATCCGGCAAAGTCGGCATACGCCGTGTCGGCTGAGGTTATTTTTGTGATACCCTCGGTGTATACCTCCTCGGGATAGACGTGCTTTCCGAAGGACAGCGCAGCCAAAATACATATTTTGCGGCAGGCGTCTATGCCCTCAACATCGTCCGTAGGATCCTTTTCGGCATAACCCAGACGTTTCGCTTCGGCAAGTGCGTCCTCGAAGGTTACACCGTCGCTGAACATTCTGGTCATAATGAAATTAGTAGTGCCGTTAAGTATTCCCTGTACCTCGTAAAGATCGTTTGCGGCAAGGCACTGGGCTATGGGACGCAGCACCGGAATACCTCCGCCGACGCTGGCTTCAAAAAGGTAGTTCACATTATGCTTTTCCGCAATGTGCAGCAGCTCGGCGCCCTTCCTTGCGACCAGCTCCTTGTTGGATGTCACAACACTTTTTCCGGCCTCAAGACAGGCTTTTGTAAATTCATAAGCCGGGTTGAGTCCACCCATAAGCTCTGCCACGACCCTTACGTCGGGGTCGTTGAGTATTATCCCGAAGTCCTTTATGAATTTTTCACTGTAGGATAGACCCGAAAACTCACGCAGGTCAAGTATGTATTTAATGTTGATCTCGTTTTTAGCCTTTTTTGAAATGATCTCCGCATTTTTCAGCAGCACCTCGACAACGCCCGAACCGACGGTGCCGTGACCCATAACAGCAATGTCTATCATATCTTCAACCTTCCCATGATTCATTATTAAGCGGTCTGCCTGACCGAGATGACGCCGCCGGTCGCCGACAACGCACCTATCATTCCGGCAACGTCAAATGAGCCGTCCGGTATGCGGATCGACACCGATACCGACGCTTTGCCCGAAAGCGGCAAGCCCTGATTTACGGTCAGGATATTGCAGCCGCAGCTGTAAAGCACCGACAAAAAAGCCGACAAAACGCCTTCCTTGTCACGCAGCACTGCGTACAGCGACACTATTCTGCCGAAAGGATTGGAATATTCAAACACCGAATCCTTATACTTATAATACGCACTTCTCGATATTCCGCACATCTTTGAGGCTTCGCTTGCGGTCCTTGCCTTGCCTGATGCGATAAGCCCCTTTGCTTCGGCTACCTTTTTGAAAACCTCGGGCAGTGCGTTTATGTTCACGAGCAGCATACCGTTACCCAAAATATCCACCTGCCAAGTACAATGTATTTGAACAACAAACACTATAACACATAACATGTTGTTTTTCAAGGATAATTTTTCATATTTTTAAATTTTTAGTTCATAACATTTCTGTACGGGCAGAATACGGGTGTACATGATATTAAGCGAAAGGTTCGGGAGTGTTATTTTGACTATAGAAAGCAAGAGAGCGTTTTTAATAAATACGGCGTTTTTTGCGACCGTGTCGGTGCTGAGCTTTGTCTCCTTAAAGCTGCTTGCCGGTCCGCTTTTCCCGTTTGCGGCTGCGTTTGTTTTGACCGTTTCGCTCCAGCGGTTTATAAGAAAATGGTCGTCAAGGTTAAGGCTTCGCAAAAAGGCGGCATCAGTGGCGGTCGTCATGGCGGTATACGCCATTGCAGGGGGACTTATAGTTCTTATATGCTATGCGATATACAGGCAGCTCGTGACGCTGATAGCGGCGCTGCCGCAGTATACCGACAGTCTGCTTGAAAACATCAAACGCCTTTCCGACCGGTACAATGAGTTTATAGGCAGCATGCCGTCCGTTATAACAAACACCTTTGACGGATTTCCGTCTGCTGCCGCAGAGACCGTGACAAAAAGGGGCGCGGAAAAGGCGGCTGAAATTGCGGCATCGGTGGCGTCGGGGGTGCCGTATTTCGTATTTTCGGTCGGCGTGATGATAATAGCCAGCGCATACCTTGCAAAGGATTACGATGAGATATGCTCGTATCTTACAAAACGCCTGCCTGATAAAACAGCGGAAAATCTCCGCTTTGCAAAGGACGTCATACTGAAAAACTTCCTTAAAATGATGCGCGGATATCTGCTGATAATGCTTATAACGTTTTCCGAGCTGTTTTTTGGCTTTCTCATCCTGCGCCTTAAATACGCGCTCTTAACCGCCGCGGTAATAGCGGTTATAGATATTTTTCCGGTGCTTGGCTGCGGTACGGTACTGATACCGTGGGCAGTGTTCTGCGCTCTTACGGGCAATATGCGGCTGGCTTCCGGCCTTGTCGTGCTGTACCTTATAATAACGGTAATAAGGAATTTTATTGAACCTAAAATCATAGGCGGCAAGGTGGGCGTGCATCCGCTGATTATGCTTGCGGCGGCGTTTTTGGGACTTAAGGTTTTCGGAGCAGGCGGAATACTTCTGCTTCCCGTTTTCGCTATAATCGTAAAAAGCTGGCTCGAAAGCAAAGGACGGCTGCCGAAGGCTCAGAATAAAAACAAAGGCGGCGCGCCGCTCAAAAGCGTGTGCTTTGACAGCATGAAGAAAAAGAAATGTAAAAAACTCGGAACAAAAGCGGAATAGTAAGGCAAGGCGGCGGCGGTCGGCATAAAATGTAAAGGGCGGATGCGCTGTGCGGAATACGGCATATTGTTTCCGTCCTGAGCTAAAGGCGGTGGTTTAATCAGCACCGTCATCAATGGAGGGAAAACAAATGAAAAAGGCCATGCTCGTCACTACGACGGCGACTTTTGCCAACAAGGGCGCAGATGTCCTCCGCAGAAACGGCATAGCTTCCGAGATCCGCAAGGCGGCAGGCGGCACTGCCGCAGGCTGCCTTTTCGGTATAACGGTCGCAGCTAAAGATCGCGAAGCCGCTGTGCGTGCCCTTGAAAGTTCGCATGTCAGAGTGATATCGCTAAGGGAAGTGCAGTCGTGATATACTTTGACAATGCCGCAACGACCGGAACCAAGCCGCCACAGGTGATAGCCGCTGTGACAGGCGCGCTTAAGGATTTGTCGGTCAATCCCGGGAGGGGCGGTTATGAACGCTCGGTCAGATGTACCGAAAAAATATATGAGGCAAGACGCAAATTATCATCGTTTTTCGGCGCGGACGCCCCGGAGCGTGTCGTGTTTACAGCCAACTGCACCACCGCTGTCAATACGGTTATCAAAGGAATAGTAAGACCGGGCGACCATATCGTAACGTCAAGCCTTGAGCACAACGCGGTCGCAAGACCGCTTTACAGGCTTTCGAGGGGAGGCGCTGATGTTGACTGCGCCGAGGTCATATTCGGCGATGAGGAAGCGACTGTCCGCTCGTTTGAACGGCTGATAAAAAAGAACACAAGACTCGTTATCTGCACCCACGCATCAAATGTCACCGGCACGGTGCTGCCAATAGAAAAAATAGCCGCGATATGTGCCGAACGCTCGGTGCCGTTTGCGGTTGACGCCGCGCAGACCGCCGGGATACTCGATATAAATATGATGCAGCAGAAGATAGATTATCTCTGCATAGCTCCGCATAAAGGGCTTTATGCTCCCATGGGCACGGGCGCTCTGATAGCTCTCGGAAACATCCCGGTGCCGCTTACCGAAGGCGGTACGGGGTCAATGTCGTCAAGCTATGAGCAGCCGGCAGAGCTTCCTGACAAACTGGAAAGCGGAACTTTAAATGTCCCGGGTATAATCGGCATGTCGGCAGGAATAGACTTTGTAAAAAGTAAGACCGTGCCTGCCATATATAAGCATGAGCTCGGTATAATATCTTATATTTATGACCGCCTGTCGGCAACGCCGGGCGTTGTTCTTTATACCGAAAGACCTGCCCCCGGCAGAAATGTTCCGACGCTGTCATTCAATGTAAAGGGACTTGGCAGCGAGGAGACCGCTTCAAGGCTTTCCAAATACGGAATAGCGGTCAGGGCGGGGCTTCACTGTGCTCCCATGGCGCACAGAAGGCTCGGAACGGTCGATATCGGGACCGTAAGGATATGCAGTTCGGTGTTCAACACCGCCTCTGATGCCGATAAACTCATATATGCAGTGCAAAAATGTACTGTATAAAAAAATTGCCGGAAGATATAAAAAAATTAACAAATACACTTGATTATGCATGACATCTTATGCTAAAATAGCATAGTAAGCGAAGTATCAACGGAAGGGAGTACGCAGTGATGGCAGCTTTTTTTGCTAATGCTTTTGAAGCGATAGGCGGCTTTTTTACACAGATATTTATGGCGCTTATCGACATCCGCTTCTCGGATGTGATAGATATACTCATCATTGCGTATATCATATATAAAGCTATAGGCTTTTTCAAGGAAACAAGGGCGAAAATCCTCATAAAGGGTCTGCTTTTGCTGCTGGTCGTCTGGATACTTGCTCAGTGGCTCGACCTTATAAGCCTTAAATGGATCCTTGTAAAATTCTTTGACTATGCTATAATCGCCGTGGCTATCATCTTCCAGCCGGAGCTGAGACATGCTCTTGAGCGTGTGGGACACAGCAGCTTCGGCTGGTTCGGATCAAGCCATAAATCGGCTGAAAACACAGTCCTCAAAAGGTGCATTGACGAGACCTGCCGTGCCTGCGGCTCAATGCAGGAGCAGAAAATAGGCGCCCTGATCGTTTTTGAAAGATCCACACCGCTCGGTGAAATCATTTCGACCGGAACCGAGATAGATGCCGAGGCGTCTCAGGAGTTGGTCGGCAACATATTCTATCCGAAGTCGCCGCTGCATGACGGCGGTCTTGTGATACGCGACGGAAGGCTGGCTGCCGCCGGATGTATCCTGCCGCTTACCTCAAACAATGAGCTTAGCAAGGAACTTGGCACGCGCCACCGTGCCGCTGTCGGTATGAGTGAGACGTCGGATGCCGTCGTCGTGGTAGTGTCCGAAGAAACGGGCAAGATCTCGGTCTGCGTCAACGGCGCTATTGAGCGGAGCTATAATCAGATTAGTCTTAGAGAACGGCTTTATTCCGAGCTTTTGCAGACCGGAACGCAGGAAAGCAAAAATCCGATATCCAAATTTTTCAGACGCAAGGATAAGGATAAGGAAGAAAATACCTCAGATAAATAACTAAAGTCAGATCAAAAAAGAAAGGAGCGCGGCGGCATGAGCAGATTCAATCCTCTGGCAGCCATAGGCAGGCTGTTTGACAACAAAAAATTTCTGGTTGCATTTTCTCTTGTCTGTGCGGTCATATTCTGGCTTGTTATAGATATAACCGAAAATCCGCTGCGCGACATAACTATAGGTGATGTGCCCATCACGATAGCCGATCAGACCGATGACAACGGAAATGTACTGTCGCCGATAGGCTCGTATACAGATGCGGTTACCGTAACGTTAAACGGTCCCGGATATATGGTCAGCAAGATCACAAAGGACGATATAAACGTGTCCGTGTCGTCTTATGCCGACGTTACCAAGCCCGGCACATATGTCCTTTTATTTGTTGCAACCACCGGTAAAAGCGGCTGTAATGTCACAAAAATATCACCGTCATATATAAAAGTGGTCTACGACTACGATACCTCGTCTGATATTCCGGTCGAAATAGATACGGCGGAATTCCAGCAGTATGTGGATACAGACTGCGAGATATATAAGAGCTCGCTCCGCAGCAATTCTAACGGCGATGATATAACGGCGCTTACCGTTTCCGGTCCGTCAGAGGTCATAGGCTCTATAGCAAAGGTCGTCGTTAAGCCAATACTTCCTGCTTCCGATATTGAGTCTACCACGCAGAATTTCAGCGGCAGCACCGTGTTCTATGATGTGGTCGGTAATGAAGTGGACGATTCGCAGCTTGTTTATAACACCGATACTTATGTGCGGATAGTTGTGTATAAGACCGCCGATGCGGTACTTGTGCCTACGTTTGCCAATATGCCGGAATGTTTTGCGAGCTCAGACTCAGGTCTGCCTCCTTATAAGATCACGGCTTATGATGAACTGCAGAAGCATACCGAAAGCATCAATCATGTAAAGGTAAGAGGTCCGGTTGATTCGGTAAATGAGCTTTCGGTTAGCGGACTCAAGCTGTCGGCTATTGACTTTTCTAAGGTAAAGGCAGGAAGCACATCCTTCAATGTTTCGTTCCTGCTCCCCGACAATGTTGAGGTTGTTGACGGAACCGAGGAAGTGACGGTATCGCTTGAACTCGGTAAACTTACTACCAAAACGCTTACCGTTCAGCCCTCCGCGATAAAATTTGAGGGACTGGGAGACGGGCTTTCGGCTTCGACATCGTACAAAAAAGCCATAAAGGTCGTAATATGCGGAAAATACAATGTTTTAAGGGGAATAACCGCAAACGATATAGTGCTGACAGTAAACTGCAACGGCGTTACAACGGCGACTATAGAGACTAAGGGGCTTAAAGCCGCAGTATCCGGCGGCAGCGAAGCATGGGTCAACTCGGTCGAGCCGTCAGAGATTAGTATTGTAATAGAGTAATTGTTTTGAATGTGACCGGATCTCCGGAGAATATCCGGAGATCCGGTCTTGGTTTTTGAACAGCGGACCTGCATTATTCATATGATGTTATAGGAAAGAGGGAAAACAGGCACTATAGGCTCCCTGTTCCGACATTCTGATATGCCGCACATGCGGTGAAACGGGGCTGTTGTGATGAATACGGTGATATGGCTGATAACTGCGCTGCTTTGCGTTATAGGTGCCGTGGCAATTATAAAGTGGTGTGCTTTGAAGGTGGCATCCGGGTCGGACGGCGGGAAACGGGTATATCTTGTCCTGCTTAAAGGGGAAAATGCCGATATAGAGCTTGGAATGGCAATAGAAACACTTGAATGGGATACGGCGCTTGACGGTGCCGCCGCTTATGCTGTAGACTGCGGTCTCTTACCCTCTCAGCGTGACGCCTGTGCCGAAATATGCGAGAACGGCAGGATCAGACTTATAGATAAAGGACAGCTTGATACGATCATGCTGTAAAGCGGTAAAAGTAAAGGACGGTGAAATAATGACAGACGAAAGGACGGAACTGATAAACGGAACCGTGAAAAGGGTGGTGTTCAGCCGTGCAGACTCCGCTTTCTCGGTGATAGAGCTTGTAAACGGCGACGGGACCGAAACCGTCGTCGGTGAACTGCCCGATGTTGCGGTGGGCGAGGAGCTTGAGATCACCGGAAAATATGTTGTTCACCCCGTTTACGGCAGTCAGTTTAAAGCCGAAGTATGCGTAAAGGTGATGCCGTCAGGTGCAGCGGCGATAATGCGATATCTTTCATCGGGTGTTATAAAAGGCATCGGTCCTGCAACCGCCAAAAGAATAGTGCAGAACTTCGGCGACGGCACATTCGACGTCATTGAAAACGAGCCTGAACGCCTTGCGAAGATCAAAGGCATAACCTATGACCGCGCCATGCAGCTGAGCGAGGAGATCAAAAACAGACGATCTTTGAGAGAGGTCTGCCTCAAACTGTCCCGGTTTGGACTTTCTGCAGACGATGCCGTGTCGGCAATAGGCGTGCTCGGTGATACCGCCGCCGAACAGATAGAGCAGAATCCGTACCTGCTTTGCAAAAAGGGCATAGACATAAGCTTCGAAAAGGCTGACGATATCGCCGGCAGCATAGGCATTGCGAGGGACGACTTGGAAAGATTATGTGCAGGTGTTCTGTATGTCGTGCGGCATAACCTGCAAAACGGTCATACATGCCTGCCGGAAAAGACTGTGCTCGGCATTGCCGCAAAGCTGCTTGACTGCGACAGCCGTGCCGTTGATGACGCCTGCGCGCTTCTTTGCGAGCGCGGTGAGCTTACCGCTCTTAAAATCGGCGACACACCGTTCTATTCGGTCACCGAAATATATGACTGCGAAAGATACATAGCTACAAGACTTTCAATAGAGCTTTCACTGCCGCAAAAGGCAAGGGCTGTGACCGAAAAAGAGATCAACGCCGCAGGCATGAGGCTTGGGATAATATTTGAGGGGCTTCAGCGCGAGGCGATAGCCCTAAGCGTCACATCAGGCGTATTTATACTTACAGGCGGACCGGGAACCGGAAAGACCACAACCGTAAACGGCATAATAGAGGTCATGGAAAACAGAGGGATGAAGGTCTCGCTTGCCGCGCCGACCGGTCGTGCGGCAAAGCGGATGACCGAGCTTACCGGCAGGGAAGCGAAAACGGTGCACAGGCTGCTCGAGGTCGGGACAACCGACGATAAAAAAGAACACGTCTTTGTAAAAAACGAAAGAAATCCGATAGATGCCGACGCCGTTATAATCGACGAAATGTCGATGGTAGACGCCGCATTGTTCGACGCGCTGCTGAGGGCACTCAAGCTCGGTACAAGAATAGTTCTGGTCGGCGACTCTGATCAGCTGCCGAGCGTTGGTGCCGGAAATGTGCTCAAGGACATGCTGTCCTCCGGTAAATTTGCGTCGGTCAGACTTTGCAAGGTGTTCAGACAGGCGCTCAGCAGTATGATAGTTGTAAACGCCCACCGCATTATTAACGGCGAGCCGCTGCTGCTTGACAGCCGCGACGGGGACTTTTTTATGCTTGACCAGACCGTGGCAAACCGCGCCGTAAGGCTGGTAAGTGATCTTTGCTGCCGCAGGCTTCCGGCTGCTTACGGTTTTTCTCCGCTGCAGTCGATACAGGTGCTCTGCCCCTCAAAGAAAATGGAACTCGGCACCGTGAACCTCAATAACATTTTGCAGGAACAGCTCAATCCTCCGGCAGACGACCTGCCCGAAATTGCCTTTAAGGGCTTTACCCTCAGGCGCGGCGATAAGGTCATGCAGATTAAAAACAACTACGATATCGTGTGGGAGGATGATGCCGGCAGCGAGGGCACCGGTGTTTTCAACGGTGACGTCGGCATACTTGAGGATATAGATGTAAGGACAAAAGAGGTCTCTGTGCGGTTTTCCGACCGCGTCGCAAGATATCTCGGTGACGAGGTCACTCAGCTTGAGCTTGCGTATGCCGTGACCGTACATAAAAGTCAGGGCAGCGAGTTTGACTGCGTTATACTGCCGCTGCTCGATTTTCCGTATCAGCTCAAATACCGCAATCTTCTTTACACCGCGGTGACAAGAGCCAAACGGCTGCTTGTTGTTGTCGGCAGCCGCGAGGTGCTGGCATCCATGGCTGCAAACGAGAAAAAAACAATGAGATATACAGCGCTCAAATCTATGCTTACAGAGGATGATGAGGCGTGAGCATACTGATAGATTTTCTGCTCTATTTTATGTATCCGCCGCGCTGCCCGGTATGCGGCGAACTCAATGGCGACGGTGTACCGTGCCCCGAATGTATAGACGGTCTGGAAAAGCAGAAGATAACCGGTGAAATATGCAAAAAGTGCGGCAGAAACATAAATGCCTGCAGCTGTAAGGGAAAGAATTATCTGTTTTCGGGTATTTGTGCCGTCTACACCAACGCAGGTGTCGCAAGGGACAGCGTTTATGCCATAAAGTATAACGACCGACCGTATGCGGCTGAGTTTTTCGGCAGGGAAACAGGTGCGGTCTTTGCCGCCCGTTTTAAAAATGTTAAGCCGGATATGGTATGCGCCGTTCCGATGTCCGCCGCCTCCAAACGCAAGCGTGATCACAATCATGCCGCTCTCATCGCAAAAGCCGCCGCAAAGGAGCTTGGTCTGCCGTACAGGGATAAGGCGCTTAAAAAGCTTCGTAACAACGCGGCTCAGCATACCCTTAACGCCGAGCAAAGGCGGCAGAACGTCAAGGGCGTGTATAAGGCGTACGGCAATCTTACCGGCAAAACGGTACTGCTTGTGGACGATATCTGCACTACCGGTGCGACGCTCAACGAATGTGCCAAGCAGCTGAGACTTGCCGGAGCGGACAAGGTGTATTGCGCCGTGGTGCTGGTGACCGAAAAAGGCGCTTGTAAAGATGAAACCGATTTAATATAATAGTTTTAAAGAGGGAGGAAGTACGATGCCTGTAGATATAGCAATAGATCTCGGCACCTCTAAGACGGTGCTGTACAGTGCCAACAAAATATTGCTTGAACAGCCTACTGTTGCGGCTGTTGACAGTGAGACGTGGCAGCCGATATGCTTTGGCGACCGCGCAAAGAGCATGATAGGCAGAACGTCGGAGGACAGAGAGGTTGTGTTCCCTATACAAAGGGGAATGATAGCCGATTATGATGTTGCCGAGCAGATGCTCAGCGATTATATGAGCAAGGCTGTTGGAAAACACCTTATAAAACCGCGCGTGATAATCGCGATGCCGGAGGGCGCAACATCAATACAGCGTCGCTCGGCGTCAAATGCGGCAATCTCGGCAGGCGGACGCAGGGTACAGGTGATCGACACGGCAGTGGCAGCTGCCCTCGGAATGGGTATTGATTTTTCCGATGCCGGAGGGAAATTAGTGGTCGATATAGGCGCTGGTGTTACCGACGTTGCCGCTTTGTCGGCAGGAGGAATAGTTCAGTGCGACTCGGCGCCCATAGGCTCTCTCGATTTTGACGAGGCGATCATTCGGTATGTAAGAAAGGAATTCAACATACTGATAGGCGAGCTTACCGCCGAGGATATAAAAAAGCAGATAGGCTCGGTAATAGGCAGAAAAGAGCAGGTCATTATAAAGGCTAAGGGACGCAACCTGTTTACCGGTCTGCCGCAGCTTTTTGAAATATCGTCTGACGACGTTTATACTGCAATGCACGAGACCGTTGTTTCTATGTGCAATGTCATAAAAAGTGTTATCGAAAAAACCTCTCCGGACGCGGTTGCGGATATAATGTCTCAGAAAATATATGTCTGTGGCGGCGGAGCACTTATCAACGGCATGGAGGAAATGCTGTCAGAGTACCTGTCAAGTGAGGTAAAGGTGCACAGGGACGCCAGGCACTGCGTTGCAAAGGGAGCGCTTTTGTCGCTGAAAATGCCGGAGCTGCTCAAGAACTCAGACTATGAACTAAGAAATATTGAAGATCTTGTTATAAACAATGAGTAAAACACATATGTCCGGGAAATAATCCACTTAGGCTGGCAATGTCCGAATTTAAGCATGCCTAAAAACGGAGGTAATTTAAAGTGGATTTTTCCGAAAGCAGGACCTATGCGAATCTGATGACTGCGTTTGCAGGAGAGTCGCAGGCAAGAAACAAATACACCTTTTACGCCAAGCAGGCTGAGGACGGCGGATACAGACAGATAAGCGACATTTATAAGGAAACAGCCGAAAATGAGCGTGCTCATGCAGAGATCTGGTTCAGACTGCTGCATGGAGACGGTATGCCTTCGGTCTATGACGGACTGCTTGATGCGGCGGACGGGGAATGGTTCGAATTTTCCGATATGTACAAAAAATTTGCCGCCGACGCCGAAGACGAGGGCTATAAGCAGATAGCCGGACTTTTCCGCATGGTCGGAAATATAGAAAAGGAACACCACGACCGCTTCAAACGTCTGGCGAAAAATATAAAGGAAGGCATTGTTTTCAAAAGGGACGGCATAAAGCTTTGGATGTGTCAGAATTGCGGAAATATCCACGCAGCGGAAAGCGCACCGGAAAAATGCCCTGTCTGCGGCGTACCGCAGGCATATTTTGAAATAAAAGCCGATAATTATTAAAAAAACACTTGCAATTCGGATCATTATGTGATATTATACTTTAGCATTTGATTTCACCGTATCCTTATCGGTGGGTTTGATGCCGTTTAACGACACCAAAGCGGACAGTCCTCTGCTTATCGCATTGTTTGGCAGTGCAAAGAATTTTGAGCATGAATGTCTGAAATTATTAAGGAGGAAAATGAAATGGATTTCGTTAAGGAAATTTCTGCCGGCATGCTTAAGACCGAGGTTCCCGAGCTTAAGATAGGCAGCACCGTCCGCGTTCATGTAAGAATTAAGGAAGGCGACAAGTCAAGAATTCAGGTTTTTGAGGGAACTATAATTGCAAGAAACAACAGCGGTATCGCTGAGACCTTTACCGTTCGCCGCGTTTCCTACGGAGTAGGTGTGGAGCGTGTTTTCCCGGTCCACTCACCGAATGTTGAAAAGGTCGAGACGGTCAGAAACGGCCGCGTCCGCAGAGCAAAGCTCTACTATCTGCGTGACAGAGTCGGTAAGGCTGCCAAGGTCAAGGAAAAAATTTAAGAAATTTGAACCTAAAACGGGAAGAAAACAGGAAAACCTCTTGTTTCCTTCCCGTTTTTTATGTATAATAGTATCATCGTGTTAAGGACGGTGTTTGTATTGTATAACGAGCCATATGAAAGCGGTCAGGAAATAAGGCATGTCAAAAAGGCAAAGACCTTCTGGAATGAAATATTCGAATGGATAGATTCTATCGTTATAACCGTGATGTGTCTGCTGCTTGTGTTTACATTTATTATAAATCAGGTAAGGATAGACGGTACGTCCATGTATGATACCCTGGAGGACAGCGACAGAGTGTTGGTCTCGGATATGTTCTATAAACCTAAAAACGGTGATATCATCGTTGTCTCAAGCGAAGTGTACGACAATGTGCCCATTATAAAACGCATTATAGCCGTCGCCGGTCAGTGGGTGGATATAAAAGACGGCAAGGTGTATGTTGGTTACGGCAGGGACAATATGACCGAGGTGGACGAAAGCTATCTCAGAGAGGATCTGATAACCGACGCGGTGATCGCCGGCGGATTTTACGGAAGTCAGGAATATCCGCTCATGGTGCCGGCAGGCAAGGTCTTTGTGCTTGGTGATAACCGACCGGTATCGCTTGACAGCCGGACGTCCGCGGTGGGACTGATAGACGAGAGGCAGATACTCGGCAAAGCTCTTTACAGGGTGTATCCTTTCAATAAATTGGGCAGTATTTACGACTGATCGGAGAGGTGATCTATGAGTCAGATGCAAAACATCCAGTGGTTTCCCGGACATATGAAAAAAACAGAGCGGCAGATCACTGCGTGTCTGCCGCTCATTGACGCTGTGGCAGAAATAGTAGATGCAAGAATACCGCAAAGCAGCCGCAACCCGTCTTTGGACAAGCTGCTCGGCGGAAAGCCGAGACTGCTGCTTATGAACAAGTGCGATATTGCCGACAAAGTGGCGACCGATAAATGGATATCGTACTACAGAGCGAACGGCGTCATCGCCGTTCCGGTCGACTGCAAAACCGGTAAGGGAACCGACGGATTCGTAAAGGCTGTAAAATTACTGCTTGCCGATAAGCTGCGAAGCTATGACGAAAAGGGACTTGTAGGGAAACCACTGCGTGTTATGGTGGTAGGTATACCGAATGTAGGAAAGTCATCGTTCATCAACTGTATGTCGCGCCTTTCAAAGGCCAAGGTGGCTGATAAGCCCGGCGTCACAAGGGGAAATCAGTGGTTCAAAATAGACGCGCGTCTGGAGCTGCTCGATACTCCGGGTGTTTTGTGGCCGAAATTTGACGATATGTCGGTCGGTGAGAAGCTGGCATTTACCGGTGCCGTAAAGGACGGCGTTACCGATACGGAACTGCTTGCGGTACGTCTGCTTGAATATATGAGCAGGGAATATCCCGAAAGACTGGAAGAACGCTATTCCGGAGTTTTAACGGCAGACTGCGATGATGCATATGAGCTGCTTTGTGCTATAGGCAAAAGACGGGGAATGATATCAAGAGGCGGCGAGGTAGATACCGAGCGCGCGTCGGTTATGCTGCTCGACGAATACAGGGGCGGCAAGCTCGGAAAAATAACGCTTGAAATGCCGGAGATTTAAAAATGCCAGATTATACTTTTGAAAAAACGGCTCGTGACGAGGGCTTTCTGACCGTGTGCGGAGTTGACGAGGCAGGCAGAGGACCTTTAGCAGGACCGGTATGCGCCGCTGCGGTGATATTGCCTGACGGTCTTGTGATAGACGGTCTTAATGACTCAAAAAAGCTCAGCGAAAGGCAAAGGGAAAGGCTTTATGACGAGATAGTAAGGTCGGCTGTTTCATGGTCGGTCGCCTTTGCCGATGTTGAAGAAATAGAAGAATATAATATTTTAGAAGCGACTTTTATCGCCATGAACCGCGCTGTAGACGGATTGTCTGTAAAACCGGATGTGGCGCTTATTGACGGAAACAGAGCACCGCGCGGAGCAAAGCTGCCGTGCAGGACCGTTATAAAGGGCGACTCGCTGTCCTGCTCCATCGCCGCAGCGTCGGTGATAGCCAAGGTCACGCGTGACCGGCTGATGACAGAGTATGCGAAGGAATATCCGCAGTACGGATTTGATAAGCACAAAGGCTACGGAACGGCGGCACATTACCGTGCAGTGGATGAATCAGGGCTGTGCCCGATACATCGTCCGAGCTTTTTCAAAAAATACTTTGAAGGTAAAAGCAATGGGTAAAACTCAGACGACGGGCAATTCCGGCGAGGAAATGACTGCAAAGTTTTTAAAAGGGCGCGGCTACATAATATCGGCAAGGAATTACCGCTCAAGGTTCGGCGAGATCGACGTTATAGCCGAAAATAACGAGATGATACTTTTTGTTGAGGTCAAGACACGCTCGGTAAAGTCCAAAATACTGCCGCGTGAATTTGTTGATAAGGAAAAGCAGAGGAAAATCAGGATAACCGCAGGCATATATTTACAGCGTAATGTTTCCGGACTTCAGCCAAGGTTCGATGTTGCAGAGATACTGGTAAACGAGGACGGGAGCAGGCACCTGAAATATATCGAAAATGCTTTCGGAGCTGATGGATTTGAATTACTTTGACCTTCATTGTGACACTTTATCGCTCGTTTCTGACGGTAAGAGCCTTAATGACAGCAGTCTTGCGGTAAATACCGGGGCGCTCTCTTTGTATGACACAGCCTTTGTGCAGTTTGCAGTATGGATAAGCGGCACCGAGGACGATCCGGACTTTAGGTACAACACCGTGATAAAGACCGGTAAGGCTGAGCTTGAAAGGGTCGGTATCGGTATATGTAAAAATGCTTCCGACATATCCTTTGTCGCCGATAGGGGCGGCACGTTTGCGCTTTTGTCTCTTGAGGGCGGATATGCGATAGAGTCGCCCGAATATATGGATAAGCTTTTCTCGGACGGGATCAGAACTGCGGCGCTAACATGGAATCACGATAACCGGCTTGCCGGCGGCGCTCACGGAAACGGGCGGCTCACGGTTTTGGGACGCCGTGTTATAGAAAAAATGAACGATCTCGGAATGATACTGGATGTATCGCACCTTAACAAAAACAGCTTTTTCGACTCGTTGAAATATGCCGACAGGGTAATGGCATCTCATACGGGACTTAGCGGCACTGTGGAGCATATAAGAAACATCGACGACGAACAGCTGCTTGCCATAAAACAAAAGGGCGGACTTGTGGGGCTTTCGGTCTATCCGCAATTTATAGGCGGTGATGTAAGAACGGGATTTTTGCGTGCCGTGGAGCACATGTTGTCGCTCGGCATGGTCGGAAATCTTGCGTTCGGTAGTGATTTTGACGGAGCCGATATGTCAGACACCGTAAATAATGCCGGCAACGCAGCACTCCTTGCCGGGGATATAGCCCGTAATTTCGGCGAAGATGTTGCAGACAGACTTTTTTATAAAAATTCCTTATTATTTTTTAAGGAAGCTTTGACAAAAGGCGATATGTGATGTAAAATAACTTATACTGTAAATTTTGGGGGTATACATTTGTTTTACAGAAGTACAAGAGACGCGTCGGTAAAATGCAGCTCCGCTGAGGCTATTTCAAAGGGAATATCCGAAGATGGCGGACTTTTTGTCCCGGAAAGCATACCGGTTCTGTCAGATGATGATTTCAAACGCCTCATTGACCTTGATTATATAGGAAGGGCAAGGGAGGTTTTGAAGCTTTTCCTCGACGATTATACCGAAGAAGAGCTTTACAGCTGTCTTAAGGGCGCCTATACGGGGACTTTTGATAACAACGCTCCGGCACCGCTTAAAAAGCTTGATAGTGGAAAATATGTACTTGAGCTGTGGCATGGCCCGACCTGCGCGTTCAAGGATCTTGCGCTGAGACTGCTGCCGTTTTTACTGACTGCCGCCGCCAAAAAGACCGGCAAGGGCAGATCGGTCATACTGGTCGCAACATCCGGAGACACCGGTAAGGCTGCGCTTGAGGGCTTCCGTGATGTCGAAGGCACCGATATAATCGTTTTTTATCCGGTGCACGGCGTAAGCCCCATGCAGAAGCTGCAGATGGATACGCAAAAGGGTGGAAACGTCAATGTCTGTGCCATAAACGGCAACTTTGACGATGCGCAGACCGGTGTCAAAAAGATATTCACCGACCGCGCGGTAAAGGAAAAGCTCAGAGCTGCCGGCATGGAGTTTTCAAGTGCCAATTCTATAAACTGGGGACGTCTTGTTCCGCAGATAGTTTACTATGTTTCGTCATACTGCGAGCTTTTAAAGAACGGTGAAGACCTTAAAAACGGCTTTAATGTCGTAGTACCGACCGGCAATTTCGGAAACATACTTGCCGCATATTACGCAAAATGCATGGGAGTGCCCATAGCAAAACTTGTATGTGCTTCAAACGCAAACAATGTACTGACCGATTTTATAAATACCGGAGTATATGATAAAAACAGAGACTTTTACACCACGACCTCGCCGTCAATGGATATACTGATATCAAGCAACCTCGAAAGGATGCTTTATCACCTCTACGGCAATGACGCTAAGGCGACTCTGGAACTTCAGAAGCAGCTTGCCGATAAAGGCAGGTTTGAGGTCAGCGGCGATGTGCTCGCAGATTTAAAGGATCTTTATTTCGGCGGCTGCTGCGACGACAAAGGAACGCTTGATACCATAAAGGACGTGTATTCAAAGTACGGATATCTTCTTGATACGCATACCGCCGTTGCGGTGTCGGTGCAAAGGGAATATGAGGAAAAGACCGGCGACAAACGCCCGTATGTCATTGCCTCAACGGCAAGCCCTTATAAATTCTCCGCATCGGTTTTAAAGGCGGTGGCACCCGAGAAATGCAGCGACGACGAATTCGGCATGGTAGACGCTCTGCATGAAGTGACCGGCGTGCCTGTACCGGCTCCGATAAGTGGACTCAAAGGAGCCGAGGTGAGGTTCAAAAACGTCTGCGAAAGTGGGGAAATGGAGTCGTTCGTGCTCCGCTCGTTAGGTCTATAAAAAAGCAACGGGACTGCCCTAAAAAAAGGGCAGTCCGTGCTGTGTGATGTGTCTTATCTCTGCTCGAAGGTGTCGCAGCAGGTATCGGAACAGCAATCGGCGCTGTGCGGTCCGACCTGTATGCAGCCGGCGTCGCAGCAGTTGTCCATGGTGTGATGGCGGCAAGCCTCGACCTCACACTTTATTCCCGAAATTTTGCATCCGCAGTTTTCGCTCATTTTAATTTCTCCTTTTAAATTTGATTTCCGGCGCAGCCGGATAAAGTTATTATAACCTTTTGCCGCTTCAATAACCGTACGGAGGATATATGCATTTGTTTACCATTTCAGATCTGCACCTGTCGCTTTCAGCCGATAAACCGATGAATGTTTTCCGCGGATGGGACAATTATGTGGAGCGGATCGAGGCTAATTGGCGGCGCCTTGTAAGTGATGACGATACGGTTGTGATACCGGGTGACATTTCCTGGGCGCTCAAACTGGAGGATTCTGTAAAAGATCTGAAATTTATCGATGATCTGCCCGGCAAAAAAATTATTTTGAAGGGCAATCACGACCTTTGGTGGGGGACCATGTCAAAGCTCACCGCTTTTTTGAGTGAAAACGATATAAAGACAATAACGCCTTTATACAACTCACATATAAAGATAGGCAATACGGGTATATGCGGCAGCCGCGGCTGGCTTTGCGACAGCACTGCGGAAAGTGATAAAATACTTGCGCGCGAAGCAGGCAGGCTTGAAACATCGATAAAATCAGCACTGTCCGAAAACTTAAAACCGGAGGTGTTTATGCACTATCCGCCGGTCTATGCCGACCAGTGCTCGGAAAAAATAGTGGATGTCCTTAAAAAATACGGCATCAAACGCGTATTTCACGGACACATACACGGTTCCGGACTTCACAGGGCGGTTAAATATCATGATGGAATAGAGTATTTTCTCATTTCGTGCGACTGTATAGAGTTCACACCATACAAAATAATGCCCGAAACGGACCGATAAATAGGGAAATTAATTAAATTTCAAATATTTTTATAAAAAATTTCAGAAAACTATGGAAAATTCTGCGATAGTGTGATATAGTTATCTGAGAATTTTTTGGAGGTAGTATAATGCTTAAAGAGTTCAAAAAAAAGGAAACTAACCGCTACGAGCTGGATATAACGGTCGATGCGGAAAAGTTCGCAGACGCTGTAAAGAAGGCATATGCCCAGAACGGCAAAAAAATCAATGTTCCCGGTTTCAGACGCGGTAAGGCTCCGATGAGTATTATCGAAAAGTATTACGGAGAGTCCGTTTTCTATGAGGATGCACTCAATATACTTTATCCGGAAGCTGTCCAGTCGGCTATTGAGGAGTCAAAGCTCGACTATGTCGATGACAAGATCGATTTTGACCTTGTTTCAATAGGCAAGGATACCGGCGTTGAGTTCAAGATTGTTATTACCGTTAAGCCCGAGGTCGAGATCGACGGATACAAGGGTCTCAAAGCCGAAAAGGTCAAGGCTGTTGTTACCGACGAGGAGATCGATGAGGAGGTTGCACGCATTGCCGACCGTAACTCGAGAATGGTCACTGTCGAGGATCGCGCAGCCGCTAAGGACGATACCGTTGTTATCGATTTTGACGGATATGTAGACGGTAAGGCATTTGAAGGCGGAAAAGGAGAGTCATATTCTCTGCTGCTTGGCTCAAACTCGTTTATTCCCGGCTTTGAAGATCAGATAATCGGTCACAACACCGGCGACGAGTTCGATGTCAATGTTACATTCCCCGAGGATTATCATGCCAAGGAGCTTGCAGGCAAGCTTGCAGTCTTCAAGGTAAAGGTACATGAGATAAAGGTCAAGGAAATGCCGACCATTGACGATGAATTTGCAAAGGATGTCAGCGAGTTTGATACACTTGCAGATTATAAGGCTGACCTTAAGAAAAAGGCTCTTGAGAGAAAAGAAAAGCAGGCTGAGGCAGATGTTGAAAATCAGCTTGTTGAGCAGCTGGTAGGTCTTGTAAAGGCTGAAATTCCGCAGGCTATGATCGAGCGCAGAGCCGAGCAGAGCGTTGAGGAGTTCGCTTACAGACTGCAGTCGCAGGGTATGGATATGAAAACATATCTCAAATACATGGGCGGCAGCATAGACGATTTCAAGAAAACATTCCTTCCGCAGGCTGAAAATCAGGTCAAGATAAGACTTGCCCTTGAAAAGATAGCAGAGCTTGAAAAGATTGAGCTTTCAAAGGAAGATATAGACGCAGAATACGAGAAGCTGGCTAAGGACTACGGCATGGAATCGGACAAGGTTAAGGATGCTATCCCCGAGAAGGCACTTTCCGAGGATCTCGTTGTTACCAAGGCTATGGATCTCGTAAAGGCAAATGCAGTCGTTGCCGAGGTCGATAAGAAGACTGAAAAGACCGAGGAAAAGCCGCAGAAGCCTGCTGCAAAAAAGACCGCAGCAAAAAAGACCGATGCCGAGAAGACTGAAAAGCCTGCCGTAAAGAAAACAGCGGCTAAGAAGACCGACGCCGAAAAGGCAGAGAAGGCTGAAAAGGCTCCTGCCAAAAAGGCACCGGCTAAGAAAACAGCAGCTAAAAAGACGGAAGAATAATTTTTACCATTCCGTTGTTTATAATTGCCAATAAAGTCGCATACTTATTTTTGGGATGCGCCGGCTTTGTTGCTTTGAAACGGCAGAATTGTAACGGTTCTGCCGTTTTGGTGTTTTGATCTTGGAGCTATGCATCTGTTTCCGCCGGCTGCTTTGTAAAGATATGCTGCGGAAGTAAGGAAAATCAGACTGAATATTTATGCTGATCACAATGTAGGAACGGCGTTACGCTTGCCTTTTATTATATAAAATTTAAAAGAGCAACCGCGAAATGCCGGATCGGTCTTCGCTTGCCGCTGACGGAGATTCGCGACCTATTCTTTACTGATGTTTCAGCGGCAGAATGGAGATTAACTATGAGCTTAGTACCAATGGTAGTCGAACAGACCGGTGCGGGCGAGCGCTCGTACGATATTTTTTCACGCCTTCTCAATGACAGGATAGTTATGCTGTGCGATCAGGTGACCGATGCGACTGCAAGCCTTGTCATTGCCCAGATGCTGTATCTTGAGGGCAAGGATCCGGAAAAGGATATACATTTCTATATCAACAGCCCGGGCGGCAGCGTTTCTGCCGGACTTGCAATATACGATACCATGAACTATATCAAGTGCGACGTCAGCACTATTTGCATGGGCATGGCGGCGTCAATGGGTGCATTTCTGCTTTCCTCAGGAGCAAAGGGCAAGAGAATGGCGCTGCCGAACAGCGAAATAATGATTCATCAGCCGCTGGGACAGGCGGAAGGTCAGGCTACCGATATACTGATACACGCAAAGCATATCGAGCAGACCAGAGAAAAGCTCAATTCCATACTTGCCGCCAACACCGGCAAGCCGCTTGACGTTATAAAGCAGGACACCGAGCGCGACAACTTCATGTCCGCTGCCGAGGCTGCCGCATACGGCCTTGTTGACAAGGTAATAGACAAAAGGTAAACAAAAGATTTCAGGAGAATAACGGATGCCTAATAACACAAAGAAGCCGCGTCCCATCTGCGCTTTTTGCGGACGGGATGAGACTGAGGTCGATCATCTTATCGCCGGTAACGGCGTCTTTATCTGCGATGAGTGTATAGAAATATGCCATTCTCTGCTGATGCAGGGCGCAGATGAGCAGCTTGCCGGCAGAAAAAAAGGCTCAAAACGTCCGAAGGCAGATTTTAAGCTGCCCACGCCGCAGGAACTCAAGGCTCATCTTGACGAATATGTTATAGGTCAGGATGACGCTAAAAAGACGCTCTGCGTTGCCGTTTACAACCATTATAAAAGAATATTCTGCTCGGATAAGACCGATGTGGAGCTTGCAAAAAGCAATGTGCTGATGCTGGGACCCACCGGTGTCGGAAAGACACTGCTTGCTCAGACTCTTGCGCGCTTTTTGGACGTTCCGATAGCCATTGCCGACGCCACGACGCTGACCGAGGCAGGCTATGTCGGCGAGGATGTTGAAAACATTCTGCTGCGCCTGATACAGGCTGCCGATTTCGATATCGAAAAGGCTGAACGCGGTATAATCTATGTCGATGAGATAGATAAAATAGCAAGGAAATCGGAAAACGTTTCCATAACCCGTGATGTCAGCGGCGAGGGCGTTCAGCAGGCACTGCTCAAGATACTTGAGGGAACGGTTTCCAATGTCCCTCCGCAGGGTGGCAGAAAGCATCCGCAGCAGGAATTCATTCAGATCGATACTACCAATATTCTGTTTATATGTGCCGGTGCATTTGACGGGATCGAAAAGATAGTCGCAAAAAGAACCGGCGAGGGCGGACTCGGCTTCGGTGCCGAGGTGAAGTCCAAGAGGCAGCTTGAGGAAGACGCGTCTGTTGGTAAGGTCATACACCATGATCTTGTTAAATTCGGTCTTATACCTGAGCTTGTCGGTCGTCTGCCGGTAATAGCAACGCTTGAAGCAATGACCGAGGATATGCTTTACAGAATAATGACCGAGCCCAAAAACTCTGTTATAAAGCAGTATACCGAGCTTTTCAAAATGGATAATATCGATCTTGTTTTTGAAGAGGCGGCTTTGAAAAAAATCGCAAAGGTCACTGTTGAACGCAAAACAGGTGCCAGAGGTCTGCGTTCTATAATTGAGGGCATTTTAAGGGATATCATGTTTGATGCTCCGTCAGATAAATGCATTGCAAAAATAATTATCAACGAAGCATGCGTAGACGGCGGAAAACCGGAAATAATAAGGGACGAAGCGCGCCTTGAGGCGGCTGCAAAGTCCAAGTCCAAATCAAAGGACATTGATATACCGGTAGCCTGATTTTCGGAGGATGTATTAATGAAACACATTACTGATCTTGATGCATTTAAAACAGCTATAGAGGGCGAGAGACCTGTGCTGGTAGACTTTTATGCCGACTGGTGCGGTCCGTGCGGAATGATTGCTCCCATCGTTGAGGAGATCGCAAACGAGCATAGCGAGATCGACGTTGTCAAGGTCAATGTTGACGATGCCGGAATAATTGCCGCGATGTTGGGGATAGTTTCGATACCGACCCTTATTTTGTTCAAAAAAGGCGAGGAAGTCGGCAAGCTGATCGGTGCCGTTCCGAAATCAGATATAGAGGAGCTGATCGGCAGATAACATCTGCCGATTTTTTATTGCCATGACCGTTAAACATTGGATAAATAAAAACACTTCGTCTTTACGCGGCAAGACCGTCGCCGTCGTAGGGGCTACGGGCGGAATAGGCTCTAAGGTCTGTATGCAGCTTGCGCTTCTTGGAGCGGACATAATCTTTCTTGGCCGCAACAAGTGTAAATCGGATAGTCTTAAGAAAAGCATTACGGAAAAATATCCTGACACCAATATACGCTGCATAAGGCTGGATCTCGGTGACATGGAAAGTGTTAAATCGGCAGTCGGTGAGCTTGCTGCATGTAAAGTGGACATATTGATCCTTTGTGCAGGGCTTTACGCAGTACCGAGGGAGCGCGGCGGTAAAAAAAAGTTCAATCAGGTTTTCGGCGTGAATTTTGCGTCGCAATACTGCTTTGTGAAGCTTATGCTGCCTTGCCTTCGAGAGCATCGGTCAAAGGTCGTGGCGGTAGGAAGTATCGCACATAGATTTTGCACTGCCGATGAGAACGATATCGATTTCAGCCGCAAGCGCTGCACCGATGCCGTCGTTTACGGAAACGCGAAAAGATATATGATGTTTTCACTTATCGGACTTTTAAAAGAGGAAAAGGATATTTCTTTTTCACTCGTTCATCCGGGCATATCGTTTACCGGAATAACCTCGCATTATCCTGTCGCTTTGCAAAGACTGATAAAATTGCCAATGAAGCTTTTATTTATTTCGCCGTCAAAGGCGGCGCTCAATGTCATTGCCGGCATTTTTAAAGGCGTTGGCAATGACGAGTGGATAGGACCGTCAGTTTTCGGCATATGGGGATATCCGAAAAAGCAGAAGCTTCGCCCTATAGATGAGCATGAATATAAATTCATAAATGATACCGCCGAAAGAATAGCCGCAGGATCAGATATTACATAAAAAATGCGGGGATAGTTTTAGTTTAGCGATAAATTCAGCGCATTCACGGACTTAAGGGCTGTGGCCCGGCTCTCGCCGCCATTTTTAATGTCACCCCGCAGATAAACTAAAATTTATCTGTATTATTAAAAGACATCCCGACAGGAATTCCTGTCGGGATGTTGTTGGTTTATAGGCTTATTCAAATCAATACCTGCGTCTCTTCTTTTTGTTTTTTGGCGAATTTATCACAACGCATATTATGATAAATACGGCTATGACTATAAGCAGTACCGCAACGACTATCAAAAACGGGATAGAGCGGAACAGCTTTGCAAAGAAGCGCTTTGTTCCTCTCGCCGCGTACATTATCGAACTTCGCTCAACATCCTTTGTGGCGGCAAGCGTCACCGTTCCGAGCTTTTCTCCGGCGTATGAAACGTCACATTCACCGAGAATATCTCCTTTTTTTATAGGCGCGTCAAACGACTCCTTGTACCAATGTATGTCAACCGAAACGGTTGATGTGTCGGCGACCTTAGGAACGACCGCAGAAAGGCTCTCGGACGGTGAGACCGAAACAAAATCCGTGTCCCACGAAAGATCAACCGGCGCTTCGCCTATTATGTCGCCGCCGTTCAGCACAGTTTTATACTCAAAATCATTGAAAGCCCATTCGTAAAGCGCTTTCGTATCGCCGAATTCTACCCTTATTTTGTTGCCGACACCGTCATACACAGGACTGTTCATAAGAACGCACATGTATGTATATCCGTTTTTTGTCGCGGTGGATATGAGACATCTGCCGGCAGGATCGGTATATCCGGTCTTAACGCCCTGCGCGTATTTGTAGTAATACGGCTGATTTTTGTATTTTTCGGCATTACACTTCTGACCGTTGTTGAGCATCAGAAGATTTGTTGTGGTATAGGTGCGTTCCTTGCTTAAGTTTGTCGCAGGAAGCTTGTATTTTGTTGTGTAGCAGACCTCTTTGAGAACATCGACCGAAAGAAATTTCTTTGTGAGCAGCGCCATATCTCCGGCTGTGGTATAGTGGTCGGGGTCGTTCAGACCATGAGCATTGGCAAAGTGCGTGCCGGTCATCCCAAGCTCGGCTGCACGACTGTTCATGAGCGACACAAAGGTATCTATATCGCCGGAGACATGCTCGGCTATTGCATTTGCGCCGTCGTTTGCCGACGACAGCAAAAGCACATAAAGCATCTGCCTTGCGGTGAGAACCTCGCCGGCTTTGAGACCGCCCGTAGACGAGTCGGTGCCTTCGAGCAATTTCAGAGCGTTTTTGGACACCGTTATTTTGTCGCTGTCAAGGTCCTGAGAACTTTCATACAGCAAAAGCGCGGTCATCAGCTTAGTGAGCGATGCCGGATACATTTTGCTGTCCTTGTTTTTTTCATAAAGTATATCATCGGTATCAAGATTGAGCAGCACTACCGCCTCGGCGTCGACCTCAAAATTGGTCGGAGTGAAACCGTATGCGGAAAAACACGCGAAAATTACGGTAATAACGCATAATATAATGCAAAACAGCTTCTTTAACATTGTTTCTCCTTGAAAAAGTATTAAAATAACTTGAAAAAGTATTAAAATAATAGTATTATATTAATTATAACAAACAAAGACGATAAATAAAAGTCCTATTTATAAAATTTCAGAAAAAAGGGAGACGCAGCGTGATATATGTTACCGGTGATATGCACGGCGACGAGTCGAGACTGTACGATTCGCAGTGGCGCAAGCTGAAAAGCGGCGATGTCCTTATAGTCTGCGGCGATTTCGGATACCTTTGGAACGGCGGAAAAAATGAAAAAAGCGTCATTGAGTATCTTGGCAGCCGTAAATTTACGGTCTGCTTTGTTGACGGAACGCACGAGAATTTCGGGAAAATAGAGCGCTGCCACGAAACGATATGGAAGGGCGGTCACGTCCACCGTATCAGCGGCAACCTTTTTCATCTTATGCGCGGACAGATATTCAATATTGACGGTATCAGTATCTTCACCTTCGGCGGCGGTGAGAGCGATGACCGCGAGGTCCGCAGCGCAGAAGAACACGGTATATGGTTCAAAGAGGAACTGCCTACACCCGATCAGCTCGCTGTAGGCGCTCACAATCTTGATGCGGCTGGTCTTAAGGTCGACTATATCATTACCCACGAACCGCCGCTGCTGGTCAAAAGCTCAATGCTTTTAAGGCGCGGTCTGCCCGAGAGGGTAAACAAGCTGAACGGATATTTTGAGGAGCTTGCCAAATCGGTCGAATTCAATCACTGGTATTTTGGCAGCCTGCATGAAAACAGGCTTGTGACCTCAAAATTCACATGCCTTTTTGATAAGATAATACCTCTCGGAAGCAAGGAACAGCCGTAGGCTGAGATTTTGGAGAAACTATATGTCACACGATTACAGCGATAAATTGCTCGTCACCGATATGGACGGAACGCTGATAGATAAAAACGGAAATATAAGCGAAAAAAATAAAGCGGCAATAAAGGAATTTATAAGCGGCGGCGGACTGTTCACCTTTGCTACCGGCCGCAGCCAGTCGGTCATGCGGCATTTTGCAAAAGAGATTGGCGCAAACGCACCGGCGATACTTTACAACGGCGGTATGTTTTATGATTTTTCCGCAGACAGAGTGCTTGAAAAGCACTGCATCGACGATTCGGCTGAAACGATCATCAGAAAGGTAGCCGAAAGCATGCCTGACATGGCTATTGAGATCCACAAGGACGGGGAAATATATGAGTACCGCGAAAATAAATATACCGAGTATCATATAAATGTTGTGCATTTCACACCTATATATATAACCGATCCATCCGAGGTCGCGTTTCCGTGGATGAAGATAGGATTCTGGTTTGAAAGTGACAGATACGACGCGCTCAAAAGCTTTGTTGAGCCGCTCTGCAATGAAAACATACATTTTCTGCGTACACACAAATACGCCGCTGAGCTTGTGAATGTGAATGCCGACAAGGGCAACCTGATATGCAGATTAAGAGAAATGTATAAGGACAGAACGATAATTGCCTGCGGAGATAATGAAAACGATCTTTTAATGCTTAAAAATGCAGATAACAGCTACTGCCCGGCAAACGCATTTGACTGTGCAAAAAAGACCGCAGCACACTGCCTTGACAGTGACTGCGATCATGATTTTTTAAGTGATGTGATAAAAAGGATCAGATAAACGCTTCTATAAGCCCGGTCACAAGAACGCCGAGACAGGCGAACACTGCGACCGTGACCAGTCCCTTTTCGAAAAATGCGAGCAACAGTGCTATCACGACGCCAACCGCGGCGGACAGTACACTGCCGGTCGAACTGAAAACGGCAGGGAAGGTCATGGCTGCAAGCACGGCATAGGGAATATAATATAGAAACGACCTTATAAAACGGCTTTTGATTTTTTTGCGGAATATGACCATCGGCAGCATACGCACAAGATATGTCACGCCAGCCATGACGGCTATATGCAGAAAAATGTCTTTCATTCTGCAGCCTCCGTTTCTTCGACCGGCTTTATCACGGCGCCGATCGCCGCAGCCGTTACGGCGCATATGATTATTACAAAACCGGTGGAAACGCTTTTTAGAAGCGGTATGAATGTGAAGCAGCAGCTTAAAAGCGCCGATATCAGCACTACGGCGGTCACGGTCGGCGACTTTTTCATGGGCGGTATGAATATTGCGATAAACATGCCGTATATCGCAACACCGAGAGCCGATTGGACCATTGCCGGCAGAATACTTCCCATCACTGCGCCGAGCAGGGTGCCGAGCGCCCAGCCGAGGTAGGGGAGCAGGATAAGCCCGTAAAAGTACTTTGCACCAAGCTCACGCCTGCTGCTTGCGGCGACAGCGAATATCTCATCGGTTATGCCTGCCGATATTGCGAACCGCTCAGGCAGTGTCACGCTTTTGTGCAGCTTTTGTGTGAGTGAGACCGACATTAGCGAATACCTTAGGTTGATTATAAGTTGGGTCAGCGCTGCCTCGATGAGCGATGCATGAGACAGCATAAGTCCGAGACCGGCGAACTGTCCGGCAGAGGTAAGGTTTGTCATTGAAATAAGTACCGCTATATATATCGGCAGTCCAGCCGATACGACCGATATGCCGAACGCGAACGACACCGAAAGATAGCCGAGGGCTATCGGTATAACGTCGGACAGACCCTTTTTGAAACTGTTCTGGATATTATCTTTGCTTTGCAAAATTATCAGCCTTCGTTAAATTATTAACCGCAAAATATCACCGCAAGTGACATTTTAGCACAAGGTGCCTTAAAGTTCAACGGCGAAATTCTATAAAAAAGACTTGTTAAAAGCAGATATTTATGCTACAATGTCAAAAGTGGGCGGTACATGTTCGTCTCTGCCAGCCCAACCGATATATGGCGGCATATTGCCGGATAGGAGTATGTTTAAATGAAGTGTCCGTTCTGCTCATATGAAGAAAGCAAGGTCATTGATTCGCGCCCTACCGATGAGGGCGAGCGTATCCGCCGCCGCAGGGAATGTCTTAAATGTCAGAAAAGGTTTACTACATATGAAGTGATCGAAAGCCTTCCGGTCGTTGTTATTAAAAAGGATAAATCGCGCGAGGTGTTCAACCGCGAAAAGCTGTTCAACGGCATGCTCAAGGCTTGCGAAAAGCGTCCGGTGTCGGTCAGCGATATCGAGCATGCCATAGACGATATCGAGACCGTTCTGCAGAATTCGCTTGACCGCGAGGTCACAAGCGAGTATATAGGCGAGCTTGTCATGGAAAAGCTTAAAGCGCTTGATGAGGTCGCATATGTAAGGTTTGCATCGGTTTACCGCCAGTTTAAGGACATAAGCACATTTATGGAGGAGCTCAACAAACTGCTTACCGACAAATAAATTTAAAATATCCGAAAATTTTAAAATTATCCTTGACAACTGAGTGACGATATAGTAAAATACATGATGTTGTCAGTGTGCTGTTATGGCTCAGGTGGTAGAGCACATCCTTGGTAAGGATGAGGTCGGCAGTTCGAGTCTGCCTAACAGCTCCAAAAAAGCAAGCGTCGTCCGATGCTTGCTTTTTTATTTATTGTTGATTGTCACGACAGATAATGGTATAATTCGAGCAAGAGGGGATAATGCGGTGGAAATTAAAGCGAGCTGCAAATACGAGAGGGATGCGTTTGATGCATTAATCCATGTGTGCATTTATAAAGGAGCCAAGCCGACGGCAGCCTTTTTGTTCAGAATACTGTTGGCTTCGGGCGTTTTTGTGGGGCTTATTGCGCTGTTTATCGATTCCGAATATTTTGACAGAGTAATTTTGATTGCTGCCATGTCGTATTTATTCATTATCTTTACGAATGTATACTCTCATTTTATTGCGCCGATAATTCAATACAACTCAAGGTCGGATCTTAGAGGTGCAAAAAATGATATTGTATTTTATGACGACAAACTGAAAGATAATTTGATCAGCGAGGGGTGTGTAGGCTGACAAGAGTCGAACCCCGCACGCCTTAAAAACGGAAAAATCCCGGCTTTTATTGTGTCGAATCTTGAAATACGCCAGTATATCTGCGCTTCTCCACTTCAAAAACACGAAAATTTTCGATTTTAAGGTCGGAGAGTTTCTGCCGGCGAATTTGTTTAGGCAGCGAAACGTGAGATTGCCCGTAAGGCTGACGCCTACGGGTAATAAGCGCAAAGCTGCATGAACAAAGGCGGCGAGCGAAACCGTACGGTGTTCGACTCTTGTCAGCCTAAGCCAAACGGAAATCTATTATTACGCACTTGTAAAAGTATACGAAACCTCAAAATATTTATTGCTATTCAGCAGTAAAGCCAAGGCGTTTATTGTTGATAAGTCAACGATTGAAAACGGAGCGGTCGATGAGGTAAGAGGCAAAATCTCGGCTGTCCTGAAAGAAAAATACTATATTTGCAGTTATTAAGTATATATCGGTTTATTAAAATCAAATCCCGAACTCATATGCGGTCGGGATTTATTTTTGTAAAAGAAAATGTATAAATATGAAATATGCTCTAAAAAAGGACTATTTAGATTTTTGTGACAAAATTTGTCGAATACCCCTTGACAAACCTGTTTATTATGCGTATTATTGTATTATAACAATAACAATCCGGCAAAAATCCGGACTGTTTTCGTAATATAAACATAAATTCGAAATAGGGGGCGGTTGCTATAAAAGACATTGCAAAGTGCCTTATCAATCTGGCACTTGGGTATTTTTTGATACCGGTTTCGTTTTTAGGCATCGCCCTGGCTACCAACCCGACCAAAGTCCTGAACGTAAAAAATGCGGATGGCGCGCTTTGTGTTCTGCTGGGTGTTATAGTGCTTGCCGCAGTCGCGGCTGTGTTGGTTTTTGAAATACGTCATATCATAAGGTCTGGCGAAAATATGATGGGCAGGCTCAGATATTCTATAGCTTATATCTCTGGCACCGCTGTCTGCCTGATACACTGCTTTGTATGCAGGCTGATATGATGCAAAGTTGCTAAAACATAAAATCAGAATAAATGTAGGTTTGCTTCAGGAGGGTGAGCATTTATGAAAAGAGGCAGGGTGTTTGTTGCGGTTTTTGCGGTTATGATCATGCTGACCGGCTGTGCCGGCGCGTCATATGAGACTTACGCAGCCATGATGTCAAATAAAAACAACGGAGCGTACCTGACCGGATATAAAAACAAGCTTTATTATGTTGGCAGCGACGGCTTGGGGCTTTTTTGTACCGATGAGTTGGATGAAAAAGGCAGCTGCGTTGAGGGTACTGACGGCAAAATTATAGGCGGCGTTGCGGCGGCGGACAGCGGCGTATATTACCTTACTGCATCCAGGCTTGAGACTCCGGTCATGATCGGTGATTACACCGTTCAATATAATAATCAGCTTCATTTCTACAACGGGAAGAGCGATCTTACAGTGATCGACGGAAATGTGATAGACTATACATTCAATGATAGGTATATATTCTATACTGCACTTGACATGAAGGTGTACAGGGTATCTCACGATGGTGCAGACAAAACAGAGATAACGACTATCGCATACCCAATGAATGTTGACGTAGCGGAAAATAAACTTATTGTTCACATGGGTGAGACCGTCGGAATAATGGACTTTAATGGTGATAATCAGGAATGGAAAAATATTTATCATTATTCTCTTGCCGTGAAAGAGTCGGATATTTATTATGTAAGCGCGGAGAATCTGGCGCTGCACAAGGTGGACAAAAACGGCAAAGATGTTGTGATAGTAAGCAAAGAAGTTTCTGCGTTTAACCTGTACGGTGAAAAGCTGATATATGAGCGGGCAGGTGCTGATGAGCTGATGATATCCGATCTTAACGGACAAAACGCTACGGTTTTATGCACCGGAAACAGCCCGATAATACAGGGAAACAAGCTGTATTATAAGTCGGACAACGAGATCCTGTGCCGAAATTTAGGCTGAATCGGTAAATTTAATTTACCGATGGCGGATGACATGGAGGTAATGCATTTTGAAAAAAATAGCGGCTTTGTTTGTTATGATGGTACTCTGCTTAACGACTGCTTCCTGCAAAACTATTGACGGATACCACTATGATTTGGATGATGCCAGAAGCGAAAGTAAATTATATAATAATTATGATTATATTTTTACAAAAGAGCAGGAAAATGCGGTGATTGATTTTATAATTAAAGGCGATGAGTTGCACATTGTTCAATTAAAAGCCGTTAAGCGCTTTTCCAAGCCAAGATACAGGGTCAGAGATACAAGCTCTTATATTATCCAACAATCTATTTCAAGATGCGAAAATGCAGATGATTATTATTGGACCAATTCAACAAAATTGACTGTGGTAAATTTCGATTGGTGTATTGTCACGAAGGATTTTAATATAACGCACAGCAATTACCCGTCGTTTGAATTTCAATATGGCGGAGTTGAGTATAGTTTGTGTTATGTTATAAGCTCAGATGCATAATACAAAGATAATTTTTACCATAACTTATCGGTATTGTGATATACAATTTGTTTGCTAAGTAACTTTGCAAAACACGCTGTGACGCAATGATCGATAATTTGTTTGATGAGCCTATACTACTACTTTCATAATTTCCCC
>UQDO01000020.1 GCA_900539855.1 uncultured Oscillospiraceae bacterium | reverse complement strand
AGAAGAGAAGTTCTATCAATACACCTTCATCGATGAGTATAGCCGTTTTCGCTATTTAGAGGCTTTCAAAGAACACAGCACTTACTCCTCAACACAATTTCTCCTGCATGTCATAGAGAAGTTTCCTTATGCGATTGAATGTGTGCAAACCGACAACGGCTTTGAGTTTACCAACGAAATGGGAAACAGTCGAAAGAAACCGTTGACCATGTTTGAAAAGACACTGGCTCAGCTAAATATACGGCACAAGAAAATTCGGGCATTCACGCCGAGGCATAACGGCAAGGTCGAGCGCAGTCACCGCAAGGATAACGAGTACTTCTATGCTGATCATAAGTTTTATTCATTCGAGGATTTTCAAAAGCAGTTATCCGTCCATCAGCACAGATACAACAATTTCCCTATGCGTCCTCTCAACTGGCACTCGCCCAAACAGGTCTTATTTACTTTTCCCAATCTGTAACACATCATTGACAAACCTACATTGTATGTATATGTTTTCGTTTTAAGGGGATTGATTTTTGCAGAAAAATCTGATATATTATAAAAATATATGGTGAGTTGGTATGCTCATTTATAAGATTGCCCGATACTGTACCGAAAGGAGAGCGTGCGAAATGGAGTTTGAACTTATAAGCAGCCGTGAAAACCGGATAGTCAAATCGGTCAGAAAACTGATGACCTCCGCTTCGTATCGCCGCCAGACGGGACTGTTTCTTCTTGAGGGCTTAAGGCTGTCGGTCGATGCCGTGCAGAACGGGTACACCGTCGAAACGGTCATCGTGGCCGAAAAAATGTCGGAGGACGACCGGATACAGCCTATATATGACACCGCAAAGCAAAGGATAATGGTGACCGATGCACTTTTTAAGTACATCTGCGATACCGTCAATCCGCAGGGCGTGCTTTGTATAGTTAAAATACCCAATACCGTATTTTCCGCCGACAGTATAAGCAGCGGACGGTACATAATGCTCGAAAACACCGCCGATCCTGCCAACCTCGGTGCCATTGCGCGTACCGCCGAAGCACTGGGCATTTCGGGACTTATTATCGGCAGCGCCGGATGCGATCCTTTTTCGCCGAAATCGCAGCGTGCGGCAATGGGAGCGCTTTTAAGATTGCCGCTTTTCATCTGCGGCGATTGCCTGCAAACGGTCGAGACACTGAAAACCCAGGGATTTTCGGTTTTTGCATCGATCGTATCGGGCGAAGCGGAGGATCTGTCACTTACCGATTTTCCCCGAAACTCCGTAGCACTCATAGGCAATGAAGCCAACGGGCTTACCGCCGGTACGGTGAATGCCGCCAACCGCAGGATCACCATAAAAATGAGCGGCAGAGCCGAATCACTAAATGCCGCAGCCGCTGCCGCAATAATAATGTGGCAAATGACAAAGGCTGGTGGCAAATGAATATGTCCGCCGAATATTGGATATGGCTGAGCCTTGTGCTTGGCACATCGTGTGATAAAATAGGCAGTGTGCTGGAGCTTTACGGTGATGCAAAGTCATTTTATGAGGCTGACGATAAGACCAAGATAGAAGCATGCTCCCTGTCGCCGGCACAGGCAAAAAGGCTTCATACCATACCGCGCCGCCAGATACATAATATAATAAACGACTGTGAGCGTTCGGGTGTTAGGATAGTAAGTATAAGGGATGACGAATATCCCGACAAGCTGTTTTCAATACCCGATCCGCCGGTAGTTCTGTATATCAAGGGCAAACCGCTGTCTGTAGACGGACGGCTGTCAATAGCAGTGGTGGGACCGAGAAAGATAAGCAGCTACGGTGCAGATGTTGCACACGTTATTTCCGGCACTCTTGCCTCCTGCGGTGCCGTGATAGTAAGCGGCGGTGCGATAGGAGGAGACAGCGCGGCGCATAACGGCGCTATGGAATCGGGTGGTTACACGGTCGGCGTTCTCGGTGCCGGTGTGAACAGCGGATACTTAAAACAAAATGAGGAGCTGCGCGAGAGGATAGTCCAGAACGGCTGCCTTGTGAGCGAATATCCGCCGTCACAACCTGCAACAAGAGGCTCATTTCCGAGAAGAAACCGCATTATGTCCGGTCTTTGCGACGGAGTGGTTGTAGTTGAGGGCGGAATTAAAAGCGGAACGCTGATAACCGCAAGGCATGCCGCCGAACAGGGCAGAGATGTTTTCGTGATCCCGGGCAGTCCGTCGGTGCCGCAGTATGAAGGCTCGAACCGGCTGATAGTTGACGGCGCGAGACCGCTGCTGTCGGTCTGCGATATTATAAATGAATATGCATATACATATAAAGACACGCTGCATGTCCTTGAAAGCGATCCGGGACTGCAGAGTGATCACGGCAGTAATAACGAAGTAAATCCGGATAATAATACAAAAAAGCCAAAGGCGGAGACAGAAGGCGTCGAGCCGGAGCCAAAAGCGGCTTTAAAGCCTCCCACAGACCTTTCGACACTCTCGCAGAGAGCGGCCGAGCTTTACAAAACGGTTGCCGACAGACTGCCGGACGGTGAGTTTTCCGCGGACGATGCAGCCGAGCTTACCGGAAGCGATATATCCGAAATATTTTCCGACGTGACCGAGCTTGAAATAGCCGGTCTTGTAAAGGCAGGCTTCGGCGGAAGGTACAAAATAGTAAAATAGCAGCCGCGAAGCAGCATTTTAAATGTAAACTACCATGAAAGATGTGAATATATATGTCAAAGTTGGTCATCCTCGAGTCCCCGTCAAAAGCCAAAACAGTTCAGAAGTATCTCGGAGCAGGATACACGGTTATGGCTTCGACGGGACATGTGCGCGATCTCCCCAAATCGACACTCGGAATAGATGTTGAACACGGATTTGCGCCGAAGTACCTTAATTTGTCTACCAAAAAGGATATTATCAAAAAGCTCAAGGACGCTGCCGCAGAAAGCGACTATGTGTATCTTGCGACCGATCCGGACCGTGAGGGAGAAGCTATTTCGTGGCATCTGGCACAGCTGCTCGGACTTGATCTCGGCGAACAGAACAGAGTGGTGTTCAATGAGATAACAAAAACCGGCGTCAGCACCGGAATGAGCAATCCGAGAAGCGTTGATATAAACCTCGTAGACGCGCAGCAGGCACGCCGTACGCTTGACCGGCTCGTCGGTTATAAGCTAAGCCCGTTCCTCTGGAAAAAGGTACGCCGCGGTCTTTCCGCCGGACGCGTACAGTCGGTGGCTTTAAGACTGATTGTTGACCGCGAAAAGGAGATCAGGGCTTTCGTTCCTACCGAATACTGGACGATAGAGGCAACGCTCGTAAAGAACAAAACAAAGTTCGCGGCAAAATTCTACGGAACGGAGGACGGCACAAAGACCGACATACCCGATAAAGAGACGGCGGATAAGATTCTTGCTGCGTTAAGTGACGGAGAATTTACCGTAAGATCGGTCAAAAACGGCACTAAAACCTATCAGCCGGCACCGCCCTTCAATACATCCACAATGCAGCAGGACGCTTCGAGAAAGCTTGGTTATGACGGTAAACGCACCATGAGAATAGCTCAGGCGCTTTATGAAGGCGTGGATATTCCCGGACGCGGTACCATAGGTCTTATAACCTATATGAGAACAGATTCGCTGCGTATTTCAGAGGAGGCAAGAGCCGCTGCCAACACATATATAAAGGAACGCTTCGGCGACGCGTATCTGCCGCCAAAGCCTCGCTATTACAAGGCGAAAAAAGGTGCGCAGGACGCGCATGAGGCGATACGTCCCACCACAGTTCAGCTGTCTCCCGACGAGGTAAAGGGTGCGCTCACAGCCGAACAGTATAAGCTGTATAAGCTGATATGGGACAGATTTATAGCCAGCCTTATGTCGGCATGTGTTCACGATACCGTGGCTGTTGATACGGTAAACGCCGGATATCTTTTCAAGTCGAGCGGATACAAGGTGAAATTTGACGGTTTCACAAAGCTATACACCGAAAGCCGTGATGAGGAGGAGGAAAAGGGCGGCGCCATTCCGCAGCTGACGGTAGGAGAACAGCTGAAAGCCGATAAGACCAAGGGTGTTTCAGCCGAGCAGCACTTTACACAGCCGCCTGTGAGGTACAACTACGCCACGCTTACCAAGGCGCTTGACGAAAACGGAATTGGCCGTCCGTCGACCTATGCGCCTATAGTCACGAATATAGAACAGCGTGAATATATCACCAAGATCGGCAAAGCCTATGCTCCGACACCGCTCGGTGAAACGGTCACCGACCTTATGTGCGAGTATTTTAAAAAGATAGTGGATGTCAAATTCACCGCAGGTATGGAGGAAAGCCTCGACGAAATAGGCGAGGGCAAGAAGAACTGGGTGGACGTTGTAAGCAAATTCTACAATGATTTCGATAAGACCCTTAAAAATGCCGAGTCGGAAATGGACGGCAAAAGGGTCAAGGTGCCGGATGAGGAGACCGACGAGGTCTGCGAGCTGTGCGGCAGGAAAATGGTCATAAAGACCGGAAGATTCGGAAAATTCCTTGCCTGTCCGGGTTATCCTGAATGTAAAAACACCAAGCCGATAACTGCCGAGGTGCCGGGCACCTGCCCTTTGTGCGGCAGCAAGCTTGTTATGCGCAACACAAAAACGCACCATAAATTCTACGGCTGCTCGTCATACCCGGAGTGTAAATTCATGACATGGGATGAGCCGACGGCTGAACTTTGTCCCGAATGCGGCAAGACGCTGTTCAAAAACCGCGGAAAGCTGCATTGTCTTGCCGAAGGCTGCGGATTTGAAAAGGCGGCGTCCAGAAAACGCGCCGCAAAAAGCGAAGACGGTAAATAAGTATGACAGTCAAGGTGATCGGTGCCGGACTTGCAGGCTGCGAGGCGGCACACATATTGTCGAAAAAAGGGATAAAGGTCGAGCTGCACGAGATGAAGCCGCAAAGTTATTCCCCGGCGCACAAGCTGCCGACCTTTGCCGAGCTTGTCTGCTCGAATTCGCTTAAAGCCGAACGCTTCGGCTCGGCAGCAGGACTGCTGAAGTGGGAGATGGAGTATTTAGGCTCGCTTACCGTGCCGTTGGCAAAAAAGAATGCTGTGCCGGCAGGCGGAGCGTTAGCGGTCGACCGCGTGCTGTTTTCAAAGCAGGTCACAGAAGCCATAAAAAGCGACCCGAATATAACGGTCGTGACCGGAGAGGTCGAAAATATAGACCCCGATGAGTACACGATAATCGCTACGGGACCGCTGACGAGCGGCAGGCTGGCTGACTCTCTGAAGGCGCTTTGTGGTGAGGAGTATTTAAGCTTTTACGATGCCGCGGCTCCCATAGTTACAGCCGACAGCATAGATATGGAGCATGCTTTTTTTGCAAGCCGGTATGACAAGGGCGACGGTGACGACTATATAAACTGCCCCTTAAACAAAGAAGAATACGAGGCGTTTGTATCGGCACTTGTATCTGCCGAACGGGCACTCCTCCATGAAAACGACATGGGGCTTAAGGTATATGAAGGCTGTATGCCGATAGAGGTGCTGGCCTCAAGAGGCACCGATGCGATACGCTTCGGACCGATGAAGCCGGTGGGACTTAAGGATCCTAAAACCGGTCACCGGCCGTGGGCTGTTTTGCAGCTGAGGAAAGAAACAAAGCAGGCTGAAATGTATAACCTCGTCGGCTTTCAGACAAACCTGAAATTCGGCGAACAGAAACGCGTTTTCGGCATGATACCGGCGTTGTCCCATGCCGAATATGTAAGATACGGCGTCATGCACAGGAATTCATTTATAGATTCGCCAAGGGTATTAAACAGCGATTTTTCAATGAAAAAACACCCCAAGGTGAGCTTTGCAGGGCAGATATCGGGTGTGGAAGGATATATGGAATCTGCGGCTTCGGGAATAGCCGCGGCGCTTTTCATGGCTGCCGCAATAAACGGTGAGCAGCTGCCGCCGTTCCCCGATATCACAATGATAGGGGCTTTGTCCCGGTATATAAGTGATGGTTCGGTAAAGGATTTTCAGCCGATGGGCGCAAATTTCGGGATACTTCCGCCGCTGCCTACTGCAATAAGGGATAAAAAGGAAAGATACAATCTGCTTGCGGAGCGCTCTGCAAAATGGTTTTCAGACAATGTAAGGAGTGAAGAAAAGTGAAAATAGCCGTTGATGCATTCGGTGGCGACAATGCGCCGCTTTCGGTCATTCGGGGTGCACACGATGCCGCGCGCGAGTACGGCGTGAATATTATACTCACCGGTGACAAAGATATTATTGAAAAATGCGCTGCCGATAACAAAATAGACCTTGCCGGCATAGAAATACGCCATACCGACAGCGTTTTTGACATGCATGATAAGCCGACCGATATACTGAAGTCCAAAAGGGGAACATCCTTAGGTCTTGCAATGGATCTTGTCGCAAACGGCGAAGCCGATGCGTTCGTTTCAGCCGGAAGCACCGGCGCTATAATGGCTGGCGCTACATTTATAGTCAAAAGGATAAAGGGCATAGAAAGACCGGCGATAGGCACGGTCATACCGACTATGACCGACCGCAAGCTGCTGCTTATGGACGCAGGCGCCAACGCGGAGTGCCGCCCCGAGATGCTCAGACAGTTCGGAATAATGGCGTCACTTTATCTCGAAAACGTAGAGGGGATAAATAATCCCGAGATAGGACTTCTCAACATCGGGACCGAGGACACCAAGGGCGGACCGCTTCAGATAGAAGCATATAAGCTGCTTAAAGAAAGTCCCGTGAATTTTGTGGGCAACATAGAGGCGAGAGAGCTGCCTGCCGGCGTTTGTGACGCCGTGATATCGGACGGCTTTACCGGAAATGTGGTTTTGAAGCTGTATGAGGGCGTTGCGTCAAACATGATGAAGCTTATAAAACGCACGCTGATGAGCACGTTCCGCTCAAAAATAGCGGCACTGCTTGCCAAAAAGAGCCTTTATAGCCTTAAAGATAAAATGAATTACGACGATATCGGCGGAGCACCGCTGCTCGGCGTTAAAAAGCCGGTCATTAAGGCGCACGGCAGTTCAAATGCGGACGCCATTAAAAACGCGATAAGACAGGCAAAAATATGTGCCGAAAACGATGTTGCCGGTAAAATCTCCGCCGATCTTCAAAAAATCGCCGCGGACGAAAAGTAACAGACCTTTATTTTGGAAGGAAGTAAATAAAAATGGACGAGCTTGAAAAGCAAATCGGCTATAATTTCAAAACACGGGAGCTGCTTCACAGAGCGCTTTCCCATTCGTCTTACGCGAATGAGAACCGCAATGTTCATGAGTCAAACGAACGTCTTGAGTTTTTGGGCGACTCCGTGCTGTCGGTAATAGTGGCTGAGTATCTCTTCAAAAAGTTCAAAAATCTGCCCGAAGGGGAGCTCACAAAACTCAGGGCAGCGCTTGTCTGCGAAAAATCACTTGCCGGATTTTCACGCGAAATGGATCTTGGAAAATACCTGCTCCTCGGCAAGGGAGAGCAGCAAAACGGCGGCAGAGAAAGACCGTCCATACTTGCCGACGCTTTCGAGGCGCTGCTTGCCGCAATGTATCTTGACGGCGGCATGGAGGTCGCAAGGCGCCATGTGATGAGGTTTGTCGAAAAGGAAGTTGAAAACCATACCGTGGGCGACGCGTTCCACGATTACAAGACGCAGCTCCAGGAGATAATACAGCGCAACCGCGAGGAGGAACTTGTATACATCCTTACCGGTGAAAGCGGACCGGATCACGACAAGCGCTTTACCGTTGAGGTCAGACTCAATTCAAATGTCATAGGCAAAGGTACAGCCCACAGCAAAAAGCAGGCGGAGCAAGATGCTGCAAAGCAGGCTCTTGAGCTTATGGGCGAAAATGTATGAGGCATGCAAATATTTCGGTGTTCGTGCCGCATATGGGCTGTCCGCACAGGTGCAGCTTCTGTGATCAGAACAGCATAACCGGAACCGGCTTTCCGGTCACACCGGAGGATATCGACGCGGCTGTGTCGGCGGCAAAATGCTCTCCGAAATACAGCGCACAGGATACCGAGCTTGCATTTTTCGGCGGAAGCTTTACGGCTATAGACCGCTCGTTTACTGAGCCGCTGCTAAAAAAGGCGAAGGAATATATCGACAGCGGTGTTATCTCAGGCATCAGGATATCCACAAGACCGGATTATATTGACGACGATATACTTACATACTTAAAAAAATACGGCGTCACCGCTATCGAGCTTGGCGCCCAGAGCATGGATGACGACGTGTTGAGACTCAACCTCAGAGGACACACGGCAGAGGATGTCCGCAGCGCATCGCACGCTATAATGGAAAGCGGTTTCGAGCTGGGACTTCAGATGATGACCGGGCTTTACGGCAGTGACAGGCAAAAGGACGAAATGACCGCCGAAAGTATAATCGCCATAGCGCCGAAAACGGTCAGGATATACCCTGCGATAACCTTAAAGGGCACACTGCTTGAACGATTTTTTAATGAGGGAAAGTATACTCCGCCGTCGCTTGACGAGACAGTGGAACTTTGTGCAAAGCTCTACGCCGGATTTATGAAAAACGGAATAAGGGTAATAAGGCTCGGACTTCATTCCATAGAAAAAGAATCATATGCGGCAGGTCCGTGGCATCCGTCGTTCGGAGAGCTTTGCGAGAGCAGGATAATGCTCGATCTGCTGCTTGAAAAGCTTCTGTTGGAACCGACCGGCGAATACTTTCTGCATGTTTCGCCGCGCGATGTGTCGAAAATGATAGGTCAGAAGCGGAAAAATATAAATACCTTAAAAGAAATGGGCTATATTTGCAGCGTATTACCAAGGGAGGATATCCCGGGCGGCACGGTGCGGTATGAAAGGACGGATAAAAGTTGTACTTAAAGTCGATAGAAATACAGGGCTTTAAATCCTTTGCCGACAGGACAGTGCTGCGGTTCGGCAAGGGTGTTACCGCCGTCGTCGGACCGAACGGCAGCGGCAAAAGCAACATATCCGATGCCGTCAGGTGGGTGCTCGGTGAGCAGTCGACCAAAAATCTCCGCGGTCAGTCCATGGAGGATGTCATTTTCAGCGGAACAGCCGACCGCCGTCCGCACGGATTTGCGGAGGTCACGCTTGTAATTGACAATACCGATCGCAGCCTCGGATTTGACAACGACGAGGTCGCCGTTACAAGAAGATATTACCGTTCGCACGAAAGCGAGTACCTTATAAACAAGGCGGTAGTGCGCCTTAAGGACGTTCATGAACTGTTTATGGATACCGGTCTCGGCAGAGACGGATATTCGATGATAGGACAGGGCAAGATCGACAATATAGTAAGCTCAAAATCGGACGAGAGGCGCGATATTTTCGAGGAAGCGAGCGGTATTTCAAGATACCGTTACCGCAAAATTGAAGCCGAACGCAAGTTGGCTCTTGCCGACGATAACATGATAAGGCTCAAGGACATAATGTCAGAGCTTGAGTCGCGTGTGGGACCGTTGGGCGATCAGGCAAAAAAGGCTGAGAAATTTATTGAACTGGCAGCCGTTAAAAAGGAGCTGGAAATAGGACTCTGGCTCAATTCGCTTGATCAGTCAAACGAAAGATTAAAGGCGCAGGACGAAAAAATAACCATTGCTAAAGCTCATTATAACGAGATCGAAAACGGGCTCGACGATATGGCGCTTAAGATCGAAAGCGGTTCGGAAAAGTATTCATCGGTCACGGCGAAAATAGATGAAGCACGCCGCAATTCATCCGTACTTGAGGAGGAAGTGACCAGGCTTTCAGGCGAAATAAACCTTCATTCGGCAAACATCGCACACAATGACGAGACCGTAAAGCGCCTTGAAAATGATATTAAAGAGCTCGAAAGCTCTGACGAGAAAGCAAAAGCCGACATAGAGGAACGCAGGAAGGCTATAGAAGAAAAGTCAGAGAATGTAAAGGAGCTGTCCCGGAGAGCGGATGAGCTTGGGAAAGAACTCAGCGGACTTATAGGCAACAGCGAGGTGATAACCCTCAAAATAGAGCAGCTTACCAAAAAGCTCAACGGATACTCCGCAGATATTTCGGAGCACAGGGTATCCCTTGTCACCGCGCAGTCGTCGCTTTCCGAAATAGACGCGAGAAAGGAAGCACTTGCCGACTCTCTTAAAAGCAGAACCGGGGAACAGCAAAAGCTGAAAAATGAGCTGGCATCCTTAAACGAATTCTATAAAAAATCGGAGGAAACGGCAGACGAGTGTGAAAACTCACTAAAGGGGCGCGAACTGATACTTACATCGCGCAAAGAGAGCTTAGACAGCATGAGGTCAAAGCTTGATACCACGCGCCTTGACACCGAGGATAAAAAGCGCAGAGTAGGCATACTTTATGAGCTTGATAGAAATATGGAGGGCTTCGGCTTCCCGGTAAAAGCGGTAGTAAAGGAAGCGGAGAAGGGTATGCTCCGCGGAATAGACGGACCGGTCAGCAAGCTCATCACGGTCGACAGCGAATATGCCGTTGCGATAGAAACAGCGCTCGGCGCAGCACTGCAAAACATAGTCGTAGAGACCGAAAACGACGCTAAAAGAGCGATTGAATTCTTAAAGTCGCAGAACAAAGGCAGGGCGACGTTTTTGCCGGTCTCGACCATAAAGTCGCGCGAGCTTGACGAAAAGGGGCTTGACAGCTGCTTCGGATATGTAGGTATAGCTTCAACGCTTGTGTCGGCTGACGAAAAATACAGCGGTATAATAGGTTCACTGCTTGGCAAGACCGTTATTGCCGAGGATATCGATTCGGCTGTTACGATAGCCAAAAAGCACGGGTACAGGTTTAAAATAGTCACCTTAGACGGTCAGGTGGTTAACGCCGGCGGTTCGCTGACCGGCGGTTCGCTTGCAAAAAACATCGGACTGCTCAGCCGTGCCGGAGATATAAAAAGGCTTGAAAAGGAAATATCCTCACTGCTTGAAAAAACAGCAGTCATGACCGATACATACAACGCCGCGGCAGCCGACCTTGCAAAGCTTGAGGCGGAAATACTGTCATCAAGATCGGTGCTTGCCACCGCCAACGAGGATAAGATACGCGCCGCCGGTGAGGTCAAGCGCGTGGAGGAGCTGCTTTCGGCTTGCGAAAAGTCGATAGAAGCCATAAACGGCGAGCAGTTCCTGCTTGACGGCAGGACGGCAGAGCTTACAAAGACAGTTGCCGCGGAAAACAGCGCTATAGCCGGTGTAGAGTCCCAAAAGGCTGCGGCTGATGCCGAGATAGCCGAGCTGTCCGGCGGACGCGACAGCGTGACCGAACAGCGCGAAAAGCTGTCGGGTGAGATAACCGATCTCAGAATACTTATAATGCAGACCGAGAAGGAAATTGACGCCCAAAAAGAATCGATAGAGCTTTTGAACAGCGCCGTACAGGGCAGCGCCGACAGGGGCGACAGCCTTAATTCACAGATAGAGGCGATAAAAGATCTGTCAGGTAAGGAACGCGCCGAAATAGAAAGGATAAACGGCGAGATCGCAAAAAAGCGCGAGGAGATTTCCGCCGTTGCCGCCGGTATAAACGAGCTTATGAATGAGCGCGACGACGCCGAGCGCAGCGGTCAGCAGTTAAGGCAAAAGGAGCGCGACATGACCGCCGAGCGCGAAAGACTTGGCGGCGAGGTCGCAAGGCTTGAGGAGCGCAGGGAAAACATGCTGCGTGAATATGACGACATAGTACGCAGACTGTTTGACGAATATGAGCTGACAAGGACCGAAGCGGAGCAGATCGCAAAGCCGGTCGAAAATATAGGTGAGGCTAAGCGTGAACTTACGGATATAAAGGGCAAAATAAAATCGCTTGGAAATGTCAATGTTTCAGCCATCGACGAATATAAAGAGGTCAAGGAACGCTATGACTTCATGAAGTCGCAGATGGATGATATCGAAACCTCCCGAAAGGAGCTGTCCGCTCTTATCGGCGACCTTACCGGTCAGATGAAGGAAAAATTCACCGAGGGATTTTCGAACATCAGCACCAATTTCACAAAAGTGTTTACGGAGCTTTTCGGCGGCGGAAGCGCAAAGCTTGTGCTGACCGATCCGGAAAATGTGCTTGAAAGCGGTATCGATATCGAAGTAAAGCTTCCCGGCAAAAACGTGCCGAGCATCGACGGAATGTCTGGCGGAGAAAAGGCGCTTATCGCCATATCGATATATTTTGCAATCATGATGGTCAATGCGCCGCCGTTCTGCTTCCTCGATGAGGTGGATACCGCTCTTGACGATATCAACGTTGAGCGCTTTGCAAATTATATGGCAAGATCGCAGTTCGCAACGCAGTTTATATGCGTGACCCACCGCCGCGGCACAATGGAGGCTGCCGATATGCTTTACGGTGTCACCATGCAGGAAAAGGGCGTCACAAAGCTGCTGCAGCTCGATGTTGATGAACTTATTAAAACACTTAATATCAACGAAAATAAATAAAGGGAGGACAAAATGGGACTGTTCAGCAAGATAAGCGAGGGACTGAGAAAGACCCGTGACTCCATATCCGGAGCCATAGGTTCCATGCTGTCGTCGTTTACAAAAATAGACGACGAGCTGTTTGAGGAGCTTGAAGAAATACTCATAATGAGCGATATAGGAACCGTGACCTCGGCAAAAATATGCGACACACTGAAAAAAAGGGTCAAGGAAGAAAAAATAAAGGACCCGGAGGAAATAAAGAAGCTGCTTTCGCAGACAGTCGCCGAAATGGTTAAGGGAGACCGCGAATTGAAGCTTTCGACCAAGCCGTCATTCGTCTTTGTTATAGGTGTAAACGGCGTCGGAAAGACCACCACGATAGGCAAGCTGGCGTCCCAGCTAAAAGCAAGCGGCAAGAAGGTCATATTGGGAGCTGCCGATACCTTCCGTGCCGCCGCTATAGAGCAGCTTGAGGTATGGGCAGGCAGAGCAGGTGTAGATATCGTAAAAAGCGCCGAGGGAGCCGATCCGGCGTCGGTCGTATTTGATACGATAGCCGCCGCAAAATCAAGAGGCAGCGACGTTATAATATGCGATACCGCCGGCAGACTGCACAATAAAAAGAACCTTATGAACGAGCTTGCAAAAATGTACCGCATTATAGGCCGTGAGCTGCCCGACGCTGATGTTGAAACGCTGCTTGTGCTTGACGCCACGACCGGTCAGAACGCCGTGAATCAGGCAAGGGATTTCAAGGAGGTCGCAGATATCACCGGCATCGTGCTCACCAAGCTTGACGGTACGGCGCGCGGCGGTGTTGTGCTTGCAATAATGGACGAGCTGAAAATACCGGTAAAATATATAGGCGTCGGCGAGCAGATCGATGATCTCCAGCCGTTTGACCCGACGGAGTTTGCGGCTGCGCTTTTTGAAAAGAGTGAAAAGGATGAGCTGTAAATTCATAGTGGCGTCCCATAACCTTCATAAGCTTGAGGAGCTGAGGGAAATACTGGTGCCGTTAGGTTTTTCGGTCGTGGGGCCGGACGATGTCGGCGGTATTTCGGAGCCTGAGGAAAACGGCACCACCTTTGAGGAGAATGCTCTTATAAAAGCAAGGTCGGCATGTAAGGAAACCGGTCTTGCGGCTATAGCAGACGACTCGGGGCTTTGCGTTGACGCGCTGGACGGCGCGCCGGGGATATATTCCGCACGTTTTGCCGGTACCGGAAACAGTAACGACAACAACGCACTGCTGCTTGAAAAGCTGAAAAATGTGCCGTATGATAAACGCACCGCACATTTTGTTTCATGTATTGCCTGTGTTTTCCCCGACGGCAGGGAATTTACCGTAAGGGGCGAGTGTAAGGGCAATATAGCGACGGAGCCTGAAGGCAGCGGCGGCTTCGGATACGATCCGCTTTTTGTGTCGGATCACGGCTGCTTCGGTACTATGCCGCAGGAGGAGAAAAACAGGATAAGCCACCGCGCAGCCGCGGCAAAGCTTTTCAAAGAGGAAATAAAAAAGTATATATAACAGGGAGATAATTTATGCTTAACAGCAGACAAAGAGCGCAATTAAGAGGAATGGCAAACGGGCTTGATCCTATATTCCAGATAGGCAAGGCAGGTATCGGTGACCAACTTATAAAGCAGGTCGGCGAAGCGTTGGAGGCGCGAGAGCTTATAAAGCTGACCGTGCTTGAAACGTCGCCCCAAAGACCGCGCGAATGTGCCGACAAAGTGTCGGAGGCTACAGGCAGCGATGTTGTTCAGGTCATAGGCTCAAAGTTCATCCTTTATAAGGAGAGCACCGAGCACAAGACCATTGTTCTGTGCAGATAATGGGTATGACAGTCTTTTTCGGAGGTACATTCAATCCTCCTCATAACGCGCACAAAAAAATGCTCGGCGCAGCTTTAAGACTGCCGTATGTTGATAAAATACTTGTAGTGCCTACAAACATTCCGCCGCACAAGGCTGTAAAAGGATATTTTGCCTGTAATGACGACCGTATGAAAATGTGCCGGCTGCTTTGCGACGGTATAGATAAGACAGAAGTCTCCGATATGGAGATAAAGCGCGGCGGCAAAAGCTACAGCTATGATACGCTTTGCGAACTGTCGCATACCTGCGACGAGTTGGGACTGCTTATAGGCGGCGATATGCTTGCGAGCTTTAAGGAATGGTACAACTATCAGGGTATTCTGAAGCTGGCAACGGTGATTGCGGTAAAGCGCCCGGGTGTTGACGACGCAAAGACCGAAAGCGTAATGCACGAGCTTGAGGCTTCGGGCGGCAGGGTAGTGCTTCTCCATGCCGACATGCCCGATATTTCATCGACTTCCATCCGATTGTCAGCCAAAAGCGGCGACCGCGGTGCTCTTAAAAGCGTTCTGCCGGAAAACATCTATGATTATATTGAAAAACGCGGTCTGTATTTGGAGGCGAGCATATGATGCCTTATGACGATATAAAGTCTCTTTTAAAGAAAAGGCTGACCGAAAAAAGGTGTTACCATTCGTTGTGCGTCGCAGATGCGGCAAGGCATCTGGCTGAAAAATACGGTGCCGATGCCGACAAAATGTACTTTGCCGGACTGCTGCATGACATAACAAAAAATACAAGTGACGATGAACAGTTGAAATTGTTCGCAAGGTTTGGTATAATTCTAACCGACGTCGAAAAAGCGTCGCCTCAGATATGGCACGCGATGTCGGGCGCTCTTTATGCCGAACATGAATTGGGAATAAAGGACGATGATATCATTTCGGCGATACGGTATCATACCACCGCAAAGCGTGATATGACACTGCCGCAGAAAATAATATATGTGGCTGATCTTATATCGGCTGACAGAGACTATGGGGATGTTGAAATAATCAGGAAAGAAGCAGAAGAGAGTCTTGAGACGGCTATGCTTTCTATCTTGAGCTTTTCGGTAAAAAACCTTATCGACCGAAAGCTGCCCGTGCATCCCGATACGCTTGACGCCTATAATTATTTGATGATTGAAAGGAGAAACCATGGAACCTTTTGAAATACTGAAAATTGCCGCAAATGCGCTCAACGACCGCAAGGCGGCGGAGCTTTGCGCCATAAGGATAGAGGACGTATCCGATATTGCCGATTACTTTTTGATCTGCACCGCAACATCGAACACCCACGTAAGGGCTTTGGCTGAGGCTGTTGAGGAAAAGCTTGATAAAGCCGGTGTTAAGCCCGATCATACCGAAGGGCGCAGCTCTGACTGGCTGCTGCTTGACTACGGTACCGTGGTCGTGCATATATTCGGCAGAAAATCAAGAGACTATTATTCGCTCGACCGCATGTGGAGCGACGGAGAAACAGTTGACCTTGAAGATGTACTTGAAAAAGGGACGGAGGAATAGCCTTGAAGTACGATTTTAAAAATATCGAGGAAAAATGGCAGAAAATATGGGACGAACAAAAGACCTTTGTTTGCTCAGAAAAGCTTGAGGGCCCCAAATTTTACGGACTTGTCGAGTTCCCGTATCCGAGCGGTGCCGGTATGCATGTCGGCCATATAAAGGCTTATTCGGGACTTGAGGTCGTGTCGCGTAAAAGAAGGATGCAGGGCTATAATGTCCTGTTCCCGATAGGCTTTGACGCATACGGTCTGCCCACCGAGAACTATGCCATAAAGACCGGCATACATCCGCGCAAGGTGACCGATATGAATATAGCGCGGTTCACATCTCAGCTTAAAAAGGTCGGCTTTTCGTTCGACTGGACCAAGACTATAGATACGACCGACGAGGATTATTATAAATGGACGCAGTGGATATTTTTAAAGCTGTTTGAGCACGGACTTGTATTCCGCGATCAGGCGCTTGTAAACTACTGCCCGAGCTGCAAGGTCGTTCTGTCGAACGAGGATTCGCAGGGCGGAAAATGCGATATCTGCCACAGCGAGATAATCCAGAAATCAAAGGACGTATGGTACCTCAAAATAACCGAATATGCGGACAAGCTGCTCGAGGGACTTGACATGGTCGATTATCCCGAAAACATAAAGCAGCAGCAGCGCAACTGGATAGGTAAATCGACCGGTGCGTTTATAGATTTCACCGTAAATGGTGCCAATGATAAGCTCAGGGTCTACACCACACGCTGCGATACGCTGTTCGGTGTTACCTTCATGGTCATAGCGCCCGAGCATCCTATAATCGAAAAGAACCGCGACAGTATCAAAAATATTGCCGAGCTTGACGCATACAAGGATATGTGTTCCAAAAAGACCGAGTTTGAGCGAACCCAGCTCGTCAAGGAAAAGACCGGTGTGAAGATAGACGGTCTGCTTGCCGTAAATCCCGTAAACGGCAGGGAAATACCGATATACATATCCGACTATGTTATGATGAGCTACGGCACCGGAGCAATAATGGCTGTTCCGGCTCATGATCAGCGCGACTATGATTTTGCCGAAAAGTTCGGCATAGAAAAAATAGAGGTCATAAAGGGCGGAGATATAACAAAAGAGGCGTACTCAGGCGACGGTGAAATGGTAAACTCCGGCTTCCTTGACGGAATAACAGATAAAAAGACCGCTATTGAAAAAATGCTCGGGTTTTTGTCCGAAAAGGGCATCGGCAAAAAGGGCGTACAGTATAAAATGAAGGACTGGGCGTTCAACCGCCAGAGATACTGGGGCGAGCCTATTCCGATAGTTCACTGCAAAAAGTGCGGCATGGTGCCCGTGCCTTATGATGAACTGCCTTTGAAGCTGCCGCCGGTCGAAAACTTCGAACCGGGCGAGGGCGGTGAAAGTCCGCTTGCCAAGATAGAGTCGTTCGTCAACTGCAAGTGCCCGAAATGCGGCGGCGACGCACGCCGTGAGACCGATACCATGCCGCAGTGGGCTGGCTCGTCGTGGTACTTCCTGCGCTATATTGATCCGCACAACGAAAAGGCGCTGGCAGATAAGGAAAAACTTAAATACTGGCTGCCGGTCGACTGGTATAACGGCGGTATGGAGCATGTGACAAGACACCTTATCTATTCGAGATTCTGGCACCGTTTCCTTTATGATATCGGTGTCGTGCCGACTCCCGAACCGTATGCAAAACGCACGGCACAGGGACTTATACTTGGCTACGACGGCGAGAAAATGAGTAAATCAAAGGGCAATGTCGTTGACCCCAACGATGTTGTTGACGCTTACGGAGCGGATGTGCTGAGGGTATATGTCCTCTTTATGGGCGACTACGGCTCGGCAGCACCGTGGAGCGACAGCAGCGTCAAGGGCTGCAAGCGCTTCCTTGAAAGAGTGGCTGATCTTGGTGCCATTGTCTCAGGCAGCGGATATACAAAGGAGCTTGAATCGCTTTTCCACAAGACGGTCAAAAAGGTCTCGTCGGATATCGAGGAAATGAAGTTCAACACCGCTATTGCCGCGCTCATGTCATTGCTCAACGCGATAACCGATCACGGCAGTCTTACTGTAGACGAACTCGATGTGTTCTTAAGGCTTCTCTGTCCTTTCGCTCCGCACCTTGCCGAGGAAATGTGGCATAACGCCGGCAACGAGGGGCTTTGCTCGCTGGCTTCATGGCCGACCTATGATGAGGCTAAGACCAATGACGATACCGTCGAGATAGCGGTTCAGATAAACGGCAAGGTCAAGGCTCGCATAAACGTAGCCGCCGATATTGCCGCTGCCGACGCGATAGCGTCCGCAAAGGCTGACGCAAAGATAGCAGCCGAGCTTTCGGGCAAGACCGTTATTAAGGAGATATATGTGCCTAAAAAGCTGGTCAATATAGTAGCAAAATAAAATTTTTGGCTTATTTTGCAATATGACAATTTTACACTTGACATCAATATGCCGTTTGGTGTATAATTGATAAAAAGTTTATTACCCCTGCAACTATGCGGAGGGAGGGAATATAGAATGAGCCAGGTTCGTATAAAAGAAAATGAATCGCTTGAAAACGCGCTCAGACGCTTTAAGAGGCAGACCCAGAAGGACGGAGTCATCCAGGAGGTCCGCAAGAGAGAGCACTATGAGAAGCCTTCTGTAAAGCGCAAAAAGAAATCGGAAGCAGCCCGTAAGCGCAAGTTCCGCTAAACACTATGAATTTTGAGAAGCGATCGGATGCTGTCCGGTCGCTTCTTGAATTTTTACCGAAAAGGAAAACCGATGTCACTGTTTTTACCCGATAGTATATTCAGAAGAATAACCGATATCGACACCGACGCACTGAAAGCCGCCGGTGTTGAAGCTTTGCTGCTTGATATAGATAATACCTTGTCAACACACCACGGTACAGTTCTTGTGGACGGTCTTGAGGACTGGCTGCTGTCGGCAAAAACTGCCGGCATATCAATGATAATAGTTTCAAATTCCAAAAAATTCAGGGTTGAGCCGTTTTCAAAAAGACTCGGATTGCCGTTTATTAGCACCGCTATGAAGCCGCTCCCGTTCGGGTACTTAAAAGCGATAAGGAAGATTGGTGCCGATAAAAAGCATACCGCAATAATAGGCGACCAGATATTCACCGACGTCTTAGGTGCCAGGCTTTGCGGTGTAAGACCGCTGCTCGTAAGACCGATAAAGGAAGAAACCGGATGGAGTTTCCGCATAAGGCGGCATTTTGAAAGAAAAATACTGAAAAACGATTATTAGGGAGTGATATTATGCCGGCATTGTTCGGACCTGCCGGCTGCGGTGCCTCGTTTCATGAAATGGGGTACAAAAACAGCCTGCAAATACCGGAGTATGTCTCAAAAATGGGCCTTGATGCGTTTGAATATCAGTGTGGACGCGGCGTTAATATAGGCGATGAAAAGGCGTCGGCTCTCGGAACTTTGGCTGCCGAAAAGGGCATAAGAATGTCGCTGCATGCTCCTTATTATATTTCAATGTCAAGCGTAGACGAGGAAAAGCGCAAAAATTCGGTGGGGTATATTTTAAGCAGCGCAAAAGCCGTCGATCTTATGGGTGGGGATCGCATAATCGTCCACACCGGCTCATGCGGAAAGTTGGAAAGAGGCGAGGCACTGACGCTTGCTCTTGATACCATGCGAATGTCGCTCGAAGCGCTTGACCGGGAGGGGCTCGGTCATGTCCATATCTGTCCGGAGACCATGGGAAAGATAAATCAGCTTGGCGACCTTAATGAGGTCATGGCGCTTTGTTCGCTTGACGAGCGGCTGATACCCTGCATCGATTTCGGCCATCTAAATGCGAGGACCATGGGTGGTATGAACTCAAAAGAAGCGTTTATGAATGTGCTCGATACAATAGAAAATGTTCTTGGAGCCGAACGGAGAAAGCACTTCCATGTTCATTTTTCAAAAATAGAATACACAAAGGGCGGCGAAAAAAAGCACCTTACCTTCAGTGATACCGTGTTCGGTCCCAATCCGGAGCCGCTTATGGAGTTGCTGGCTGAAAAGGGCGCGGAGCCGACCGTTATCTGTGAGTCCGATTCGACTCAGGCTGAAGACGCTCTTTATATGAAAAAGTGCTACCTTGAAAGGAGAGCTTTACCGTGACACCTAAAAAAATACTTGTGATAAACGGTCCTAATCTTGACCTTCTGTCGGTAAGAGAACCGGGAATATACGGGGATAGGTCGCTTGCAGAGATCAACGCTAATATAGAGTCATATGCAAAGGGCTTTGATATCCGCTGCTCGTTTTTCCAGTCAAACAGCGAGGGCGCTATAATAGACGCCATACATTCGGTCATAACCGGGTATGACGGGTGCATAATAAACGCAGGAGCATATACACATTACAGCTACGCGATATATGATGCGATAAGGGCGGTAAACAAGCCGTTTATCGAGGTGCACCTTTCAAATATACACTCAAGAGAGGAATTCAGACATAAGTCGGTCATAGCTCCTGCCTGTGTCGGCAGCATTGCCGGCTTCGGCAAGAACAGCTATTTCCTTGCCGTAAACGCCATGCGCGATCTGCTCGGGTGATATTTTGGTAAAATTCTCTTATAAATGTAAAAAAGACTTGAAATAAGCGGCGATATGCTGTAAAATGGTCTTAATTTGATTTGGAGGTATAAAAATTATGATTACTGCCGGCGATTTCAGAAACGGTGTAACATTTGAAATGGATGGAAAGGTCTATCAGATCATAGAGTTCCAGCACGTTAAGCCGGGCAAGGGTGCTGCCTTTGTCAGAACAAAAATAAGAAACGTTATTGAAGGCTCGGTCATTGAAAGAACATTCAACCCGACCGAGAAATTCCCGACCGCTTTTGTTGAGCGCAAGGATATGGAATATTCCTACAGCGACGGCGATCTTTATTACTTCATGGATCAGGAGACCTATGAGCTCGTCCCCGTCGGCAAGGATGACCTTGGCGATAACTTCAAGTTCGTAAAGGAAAACATGATCTGCAAGGTGCTTTCCTATAAGGGCAAGGTGTTTGGCGTTGAGCCGCCGACCTTTGTTGAGCTTACCGTTACCCAGACCGACCCCGGCTTTGCAGGAAATACCGCTACCAACGCTACCAAGCCCGCAACGCTTGAAACCGGCGCTGAGATCCGTGTTCCGCTCTTTATCAACGAAGGCGAAAAGATCCGTATTGACACAAGAACAGGCGAATACATGGAGCGTGCATAATTGCCGCTTTAGTTGAAATAATTAGATAGACCGGGTCTTTCCCGGAAAAACGCACCAAAAAGCAGTGTGCTTTTAAAAAATAGCCGAAAGGAAGGGTACTACCATGACTATTTCAGAAAAGGTTGCTTACATTAAGGGACTTGCGGAGAACGCAGGCTTCGACGAGAACGAGAGCAAGGATAAGGTCGTCAAGGCTATTATCGATGTTCTTGAGGATGTCGCCGGCGCAGTGGGCGAGATAAACGAACAGCTTGACGCTGTAGATGAGGATCTCGCGGCTCTGGAAGATGATTATTATGAGGAATATGACGAAGACGAGGATGACGATGAGGATGACGACGACTTTTGCTATGAGGTAGAGTGTCCGACCTGCCATGACGTTATCTATCTTGACGATGAAATGATCGACGAGGGCGGCATAAAGTGCCCGAACTGCGGCGAGGAGCTTGAGTTTGACCTTGAGGGCTGCGAGGGCTGTGAAGGCTGCGGCGGCAGCGACGACGAATAATATCGCCGTCGGCAATCGCTTTGCGGTCTTGTCGATACGACGGAGGACAGTGACATAAGAGTCCGCCTCTGATTTAAAAAACTTTGGCGGCATCTTTTGATGCCGCCTTTTTTAAAAAATATTGCTAAAAGGCGGTGCAGTATGCCGGCTTTAAAAACATGCCTCAGCTATACTACACTTGATGAGACCGACCGCCGCGTCGCCGCTGTAATCGTGTGCGGCGGAAGCTCATCAAGAATGAACGGCGTAAATAAAATATTTGCACCCATTTGCGGTGTGCCGGTCGCGGCAAGGACGGTATCGGCTTTTGAAAAGTGCGGTGCCGTTGACAGTATAATAATAGTTGTAAAGCAGGACGATCTTCTTCGGATGCAGCAGCTTTGCGAAAGCTCGGGCTTCAAAAAGGTGACCGATATAGTGCCCGGAGGCAGCTGCCGTCAGGCGTCGGTCGCATGCGGAATGGAACGGGTCGCGGACGATACGTCGGTAGTGCTTGTACATGACGGTGCCCGACCCTTCGTGTCTAAAGCCTGTATTGAAAGGGTTGTGGACGCCGCATATAAATATTCGGCTGCCGCACCTGCCGTAAGACTTAAGGACACGGTGAAATATGTAAGACAGGACGGGCTTGTTTTGTCTACTCCGGACCGAAACAGCCTGGCAGCCGTGCAGACCCCTCAGGGGTTCAGGGCAGACCTTTACAAAGAGGCTTTGCGCCGCTTTGAGGGCGAGCTTGAAAGCTTTACGGACGATTGCTCTATAATGGAGCGCATGGGCAATGCCGTTTATACAGTGGACGGTGAATATGAAAATATAAAGATCACGACCGCGGAAGATCTTTTGTATGCCGAATTTTTGCTGGGAGGCGCATCTCATGACTGATATAAGGATCGGGCACGGCTATGACGTGCACCGCATGACGGACGGCAGAAAGCTCATCTTGGGCGGTGTCACAGTTCCTTTCCATATGGGACTTGACGGACATTCTGACGCCGATGTTCTTATACATGCCATATGCGACGCGCTGCTCGGCGCTGCGGCACTCGGAGACATAGGAAAGCATTTTCCTGACAGTGACGACCGCTACAAAGGCATTGACAGCCGTCTGCTCTTGAGGCACGTTGTATCCCTTCTGGCTGATAAAGGTTATGAAGTGTCCAACATAGACGCCACGGTGATAATGCAAAGACCAAAGGTAGCCGACTTTATACCGGACATGGTCAAAAATATTGCAGATGACTGCCGTATCGACGAGGAAATGGTGAATGTAAAGGCGACCACCGAGGAAAAGCTCGGCTTTACCGGAAGCGGAGAAGGCGCGGCGGCACATGCGGTCTGCCTTATAACTGGTGATAAATCCGAGGATTGAAGCATATATATCATTCGGGTGATGATATGCTGTCAGTAGGGCTTAGAATTCCTAAAAAAACCATCGCGGTGCTGCTGTTAGCCATAATAGCGGCGGCGGTTATTATTGTTGTAAAAAGCGTTTATGCTGCCGATAAAAAGACCGTCGCGGAGTTTGACGGCAGTGCGGCATATGATTACATATCTTCCTTCGGCGTTTGTGCTGACGACGGAGGGCTGGTCATCGATGAGATAACCGTGCCGGAATATTTCGGTGACGTTTATAAAAACTACAACGATGTTCAGCTTTCCCAAGGGTTCGACCTTGCAAAATACAAGGGCTGCACGCTCAAACGCTTTACTTTCCCTCTGTCGGACAGAGAAAATGCCTTTGCCGAGGTTTTGTCATATAACGGTGCCGTTGTCGGCGCCGATGTATATTCAACAAGCGCCGACGGCACTATATCGGCACTTAAATAGGAGTTAAAATTGTCAAAGGAAAGACTTGATAAAATAATATCGTCGGCGGCAAAGCTGTCGAGAAATGATGCGCGCGACGTAATACGCGCAAAGAAAGTAACGGTGGACGGAGCCGTTGTGCATGATCCGGCGTTTAAAGCCGACCCGGAAATGTCGGTAATATTGCTCGACGGGGCAGCGGTGACATATAAAAAATATGTTTATTATATGCTCAACAAGCCGGCAGGGGTGCTGTCGGCATCAAGTGATAAAACAAGGCGGACCGTTGTTGATATAATAGCCGATGACACGCTCCGCCGCGGGCTTTTTCCGGTCGGCAGACTTGACCGCGATACTACAGGGCTGCTTATAGTGACCGATGACGGGGATTACGGTCACCGCGTCATTTCGCCAAAGTCATACATAGAAAAGGAATATATAGCAGGGCTGGACAAGCCGGTGTCGGACAGCGATATAGCGGCTCTTAAAGATGGAGCCGTGCTTGCCGACGGTACGCAGTGCAGACCGGCTGAAGTTTTGCCGCAAAGCGCTGACAGAATGACCGTTTCGGTCACCATAACGGAAGGAAAATATCATGAAATAAAGCGGATGCTCGGCACGGTCGGAATAGGCGTTGTAAGCCTTAAAAGAGTGCGGATAGGGAAGCTTCTGCTTGACACGGAACTTGATACAGGAAAATACAGGGAAATGACAGCCGAAGAATGTGAACTTGCACTTAAATGACTAAAAATGCAAACATAATGTCTTTATAATTGTGCAATTATTCATAATGCGTTATGGTTATTATACATATCGTATAAAATATTAACTGTAAGTTTGGATATTTAGGGTATAGAAAACGGCGCACAAATCTGTTATAATTCGTAGGTAAATTTGGTGGGTTTATATTTTCTTAGGAGGAACTAATAAACATGGCGAGTCTTTCACTTCGTAACATTTGTAAAAAGTATCCGGGCGGCGTTCTTGCTGTTTCGGATTTTAACCTTGAAATCAAGGATAAGGAATTTATAATCCTTGTTGGTCCTTCGGGATGCGGTAAGTCAACGACACTCCGTATGATAGCCGGTCTTGAGGAAATCAGCGGCGGAGAACTTTACATAGGCGACCGCCTTGTAAACGACGTGGCACCTAAGGACAGAGATATAGCGATGGTTTTCCAGAACTACGCTCTGTATCCGCATATGACCGTGTTCGATAACATGGCTTTCGGTCTTAAGCTCCGCAAGACTCCTAAGGAGGAGATAAAGCGCCGCGTTGAAGAAGCTGCAAGAATACTTGATATCGAGCATCTTCTCCAGCGTAAGCCGGCAGCTCTTTCGGGCGGTCAGCGTCAGCGTGTCGCACTCGGACGTGCCATAGTCCGTGAGCCGAAAGTCTTCCTGCTTGATGAGCCGCTGTCAAACCTTGACGCAAAACTCAGAGCGCAGATGCGTACCGAGATTTCAAAGCTCCACTTAAGACTCGGAACCACCTTTATATATGTTACCCACGACCAGACCGAAGCTATGACAATGGGTACAAGAATAGTTGTCATGAAGGACGGTATCGTTCAGCAGGTCGATACTCCGCAGCATCTCTATGATATGCCCTGCAACTCGTTTGTTGCCGGATTTATCGGTTCTCCGCAGATGAACTTCCTTGATGCCAAGGTGCTTGAAGAGGGCGGCAGCTACTTTGTTGAGTTCGGCTCTGAGGACACCAAGACCCGTTCCGGTGTTAAGTATAAAATCAAACTGCCGGAGACCAAGAACAAGAAAGACTGCCTTGTACCGTATGTTGATAAAGAGGTTATCATCGGTATCCGTCCCGAGCATGTTCATGATGAGGAAGAGCTCGTTGCAAAGTTCCCCGACGGCGTTGTAGAGGCAAACGTTGAGGTTACCGAGCTTATGGGTGCAGAAAAATATCTCTACACCGTATGTGAGGGACAGAACATCAACGGACGTGTTGCTCCTACCTCTACCGCTCATCCGGGCGATACCATTAAGATCACCCTTGAGCCTTCTAAGATCCACATATTCGACAAAACTACGCAGAAAACCATCACCAACTGATAAATGTTTCCATCAAACCCCGGTTCGCCGGGGTTTGACTTTAAATTTCGGGTTTACATAACACTTATTTTGTAATCAAATTGTAACTTTTTCAATGAATTTCGTAATTTATACTTGAAATGTGACCTTGTATTGTGTAAAATAACTATAGACAATGTTATCAGCATATAATGCAGCGAAATTATCCTGATTTTCGGCAGCTTTTTAAAATACTATATGTTGCGGCTTTAAAATAGAAAGGGTGCATATCATGTCAAACCGACTTTTTCAGGGAGTAATTCATCAGATCAAGGACGCCATAGACAGGACTATCGGCGTTATAGACGAAAATTATACCGTCATTGCCTGCAGTGAGCTGGGCAAGATCGGGGAGACCCACGAGGTCATGTTTTCGGGCAACACAGCGTCCGGCACAAACGAAACTTTTGTAAGGGGTCAGTATACCTACAAGCCTTTCGGAACTCCTCAGCACCCGGAGTACGTTCTTTTTGTAGAGGGCAACGATCCTCAGGCTGCAAAGTATGCTTCAATACTTGCAATTTCTCTTTCAAACATAAAATTCTATTATGATGAAAAATATGATCGCGGCAATTTTATAAAGAATGTTATTCTTGATAATATTCTGCCGGGTGATATTTATTTAAAGGCGCGTGAGCTGAGATTCAACAGCGATGTCGCGCGTACCGTGTTCCTTATAAGGGTAACCTCTACCAATGATGTTTCGGTCTATGATATTGTGCAGAACCTTTTCCCCGATAAGAACAAGGATTTCATAATAAATATAAGCGAGACGGATATCGCGCTTGTCAAGGAGACCCGTCCGGGCATTGAGCCGGCTGATCTTGAAAACCTTGCCGGTTCTATAGTTGATACCCTTGCAAGCGAGTTTTACTATACACATGCCGTGGTCGGCATAGGCACTACGGTAGAGGGTCTTAAAGAACTTGCGCGTTCATTCAAGGAAGCCCAGGTGGCTCTTGAGGTCGGCAAGGTGTTTGATACCGAAAAGGCTATAATCAGCTATGACAATCTCGGTATTGCGAGACTTATTTATCAGCTCCCGACAACTCTGTGTGAGTCGTTCCTGCGCGAAGTGTTCAGACGCGGCTCTATAGAGAGCCTCGATCAGGAGACTCTTTTCACGATACAGAAATTCTTCGAAAACAACCTCAACGTTTCGGAAACGTCGAGGAAGCTGTTTGTGCACAGAAACACACTTGTATACAGACTTGAAAAGATAAAGAAGATAACCGGACTTGACCTCAGAGAGTTCGACCATGCCATCATCTTCAAAATAGCATTGATGGTCAAGAAATACCTCAGGGCTAACCCTGTTAAATACTGATAGAAAGCGTGAGTAACATCAACGGTGATTTCGTAGTGGGCAGGCCGCAAAGAGGTGCGGACAAGCCGCTGATAGAATTCAAGGGCGTGTCGAAGAATTATGCCAACGGAACGCGCGCACTTGACGATATAAACATAAGAATAAACAAAGGCGAATTTGTGTTTGTCGTCGGTCCTTCGGGAGCCGGCAAAAGTACATTCATGAAGCTTATAATGCGTGAGGAAAAACCGAATACCGGCGATATTACGGTAAACGGCTATCACCTTACGGGCATGAAGCGCCGCGATGTTCCGATGTTCCGCAGGACAATGGGCATTGTCTTTCAGGATTTCAGGCTGATACCGACCATGAACGTGTTTGATAATGTCGCGTTTGCCATGCATGTTGTTGGAGCAACAAGACAGGAAATAAGAAAAAATGTTTCTCGCGCACTCAACCTTGTCGGTCTTGCCGAAAAGGCGAGGTGCAAACCGGCTGAGCTTTCGGGCGGTGAGCAGCAGCGTGTAGGTCTTGCCCGCGCTCTTGTAAATAAGCCTAACCTCATCATAGCAGACGAGCCTACCGGAAACGTTGACCCGAACATGTCGTATGAAATAGTCGAACTGCTTACCGAGATTAACCGCCGCGGTACAACAATCCTCATGGTAACGCATGAGCATCAGCTCGTCCGTGACTTCGGTCAGCGCGTTATTATGATAGAAAGCGGCAGGATAGTTGCCGATAACGCGAACGGAGGCATATCATGAAACTGACGAGCGTTAAATATCTTATCGGCAACGGCTTTAAGAATATCTGGCTGAATAAGCTGATGTCGGTTGCGTCAATAGGCGTGCTCGTTGCGTGTATGTCGGTCATAGGACTTGCCGTGTCGGTGTCTATAAATGCAAACCATGCAATGAGCGTTATTGAACAGGAAAATGTCGTGCTTGCATATCTTAATGACCGCAATTCGGCTTTGTATGCCACATCATTAAACAGCTCTTCCGACAAGACCTACAATGATATTTCGGAAAGCGACTATAAAATACATTCTTATGAGGATGCGCTGAAGGTTTGCGCCGAAATACAAAAAATAGATAACGTAAACAGCGTCGAGTACATTTCAAGCGAAGCCGGACTGCAGAACATGACCTCATCAATGGTCGATTGGCAGGCAACATATTTTGATGTGCTCAATTCCGACGACTATGGCAATCCTTTGCCCTGCAGCGTCAGAATAACAATGACCGACCTCGATAAATTCGACGAGACATTAGCACAGATATCTGCGGTTGACGGCGTTGATACCGTGAGCTCTTCACGCGACGCGGTCAAATCGATCACCATGATAAAGCGCGCCATAAGCATAATAGGCTTTTGGATAATAGCTCTGCTTATGGTCATTTCGATCGTTATAGTGTCCAATACCATAAGGGTAACTATGTATAACCGTAAGCTTGAGATCAGTATTATGAAGGCGGTCGGCGCGACCGATTCGTTTGTGCGTCTGCCGTTTATGATTGAGGGCGTGACAATAGGTCTGCTTTCCGCGTCTATCACAATGATAATAATATATTTTGTGTATAATGCGGTTAAGGAGACAATAAAGAGTACCTTCAATCTCGGATCGATAATACCGTTTTCACAATTCTTCTGGATACTTTTCGGCATATTCGCAGGCATAGGATGCCTTGCCGGTCTGTTCTCCAGTGCGTTTATGATCAACAAATATCTGAGGAAAGAAGGGAGCGAGTTCCGTGCGCTTTAAAAGAATAGCTGCGGCAGCGCTTTGCCTGGTGCTTATCGTTACCGCTTCGGTTCTTACCGATACACCTGCTTCGACTACCGCGTCGGCAAAAACAGTCGAGGACTACCAGTCGGAAATAAAGGATCTTGAAGCTGAGCAGCGTGAGATCGAGGCTGAGCTCAAAAAACTGAAGTCTGAAAAGGCTGAAAAGCAGGCAGAACAGAATGCGCTTCGCAAAAAAATAGATAACCTGCAAAGCCAGATCAATGTATGCAACAACCAGATAAAGAGCTGCGACGATCAGATAGCGCAGCTTGAGAAGGAAATTGAAGAGAAGCAGGTTGAATACGAAAAGACCAAGTATGTGTTCAGACAGAGACTGCGCGCCATATATATGAGCGGCGGAACCTCCAATTCAACTCTGTCACTGCTTTTCAACGCTAAGGATCTTGAGGATCTGCTTGCAAAGACCGAGCTTACAAAAAGCGTCAGTGCATACGACAGGTCTATAATGGAAAAGATACTGGACGACGTGAATACCATTGAGTCCAAAAAGGCTGAGATTGACAAGCTGAAGGCAGAGCAGGAGTCGGCTAAGGCAACTCTTGCAGCCAAGAAAAAGGAGCTTGATGCAGAGGCAAGTCAGGTCGGCGCCGAGATCGGCAAGATAACCGGCAACGCCAATTCACTTGACGCAAAGTCAAAGGCGCTTGAAAAGGCAATAGCTGAATATGAGGAAGCAATAAGGGCGGCTCAGCATGTCGGCAAGGATCAGACATATGACGGTCAGTTCACATGGCCGGTGCCGGGGTATCACCTTGTTACATCTCCTTACGGATACAGGATACATCCTATAACCGGTAGGCGTAAGTTCCATAAAGGAACTGATATTTCGGGCGGAAACATAAAGGGTAAGCCTATCGTTGCAATGGCTGACGGTGTTGTTTCCATTGCATCATACAACCAGGGCGGATATGGCAACTACGTTATGATAAATCACGGTACGAGCAGCGACGGTAATTCATACGTCACTCTCTATGCACATATGACAAGATACATTGTCAGCGTAGGTCAGAAGGTCACCAAGGGACAGACGATAGGTTATGTCGGCACGACCGGTGCCTCAACCGGATACCACCTGCATTTTGAGGTGCGTGTGAACGGAAACACGACCAACCCGATGTCATACTTCTAATGTAAATGCGGACTGAAAAAAACTCAGTCCGCATTTGTAAATTCACAAATAACGAAACGGGTGAGCCCATGAAAACAACTTTGCCGCTTAAACATGCTATAATACTGATCTCATTCTTTACCGCATCGGCTGTTGCGATAACCGTGATGATGATGTCAGGTTTCACGGTCAAAAAGGTGCAGGGATCAGAAGAAGCATATGTATCTAAGATTAATGAAATAAAAACGCTTGTTGATGAATATTATATCGGTGAATACAGTGAGGACGATATGCCGGACTTTATCACGGCAGGTTATGTCTTAGGACTCGGTGATAAATATTCCAATTATGTTACAAAGGCGGACGCCGAGGAAAACCTTAATTCCTTTATCGGTCTTAACACCGGTATGGGCGTGCAGGTGACGCAGCATCCGGATGATAAATCACTTTATGTACTTGAGGTTCACAAGGACAGCCCTGCGCTTGCTGCCGGAATTGAATGCGGCGACCATATAATCGCGATAGACGGTCAGTCGGTAAACGAGACAGGGTATTCTGAAACTCTCCAGTATATTAAAAGCCGACCGCTCGGCTCAGATATAACCCTGACTGTTTTGCGCGGTGAAGAAACTCTTTCTATGCCTGTGACGCTCAATCAGTATACCTCACAGACTGTTTTCCCTAAGCTTATCGGCAATATAGGTTACGTGCAGATAACCGAGTTCAATGATGCATCTACCGATCAGTTTACCGCTGCCGTTGATGAACTGATAAATGAAGGCGCGGCGGCACTTGTCTTTGATCTGCGCGGAAACGGCGGCGGCACGCTTAAATCCGTGTACCATATGATCGATTACCTGATACCAGAGGGACTTGCCGTCAAGGTCGAGTACAAGGACGAGCGCAACAATGAGGTCTATATGTCTGACTCGCACGAAATAACACTGCCCATGGCTGTCCTGACCGACGGACGCACTGCAAGTGCGTCGGAGCTGTTTGCACAATCACTCAAGGACTATGAAAAGGCAGTAACGGTAGGTTCAAAAACCTACGGTAAGGGCGTTGTGCAGCGCACGTTTACGCTCAGCGACGGGTCGCTTGTAAAGTTTACAGTAGGCAAATACTACACGGCAAACGGCGAATGTCTCGACGGCATCGGGGTGCTGCCCGATATAAGCACCGAATGGACAAGTGACGAGCTGACCTACAGACTTGTGAACGGTATCGAGACCGACAAGGATTTTCTTGCAGCGGTCGGACATCTTAACGGTCAGCTGTCGTAGTCCTCAAGCAGTTGTATCAGCTTATCGCTTGAGTCTACTGTGATCCCCGACGCCAGAAGCTCGCGATCGTATTGGGGAAGATCCTTCACAAGAGGGGTATCCAGTATAAACAGCACAGTGCTTGAATTTTCTTCATATACAGTTATTTTTCCATCGCTGTTTTTAACTGTGTAACGCATATTTTCGGCAGATATGTCGCGGTTTTCGCAATCTTTTTCAACCTTTTCGGGTGTGCCTGTGACCGAAAGACATACTGCGGAAAAAACCGCTGCGGCGGCACAGATAACAGAAAAGATCTTTTGTATAGCGGTCATTTATATCGCTCCTTTTCTATTATTCTTGACCTTGTCCGTTATGCTTATTCAATAGCCAACAGCTGTGATTTAAGCTTTATTTTGCGGCTTTTTGCCGTTTTGTATTAATTTTTTCATCAAACCCATGAACATTTTTACATTGAAATACCATATTGTAACAATACTGTAATACACATCTGAGTTTCTTTGTGGTACAATACATCTGTAAACGTTTGTTTTTGTTGGCTGATAGCTTTCGGAGGTGTTGCCAATGAGTGATTTTAATAAGGATAAAGATTACGACCTGAATTATTTCAGCAATAATAAAAATGATGCTAAAAAGGACGACGGTTACGATTTTGATGATCTGATGTCCGGCACACCTGATGACAGTGCTGATGTGGGCGCGGATGAGAGCTTTGATCTCAATGCGTTTTCCGGTTCCGGCTCAGTGTCCGGGGGCAATATGAAATTTTCAGAGCCGGAGCAGCAGTCTGACGACGGTGATATTGATTTCAACAGCTTCGGCAAAAAACGCGGTGATGTCAAAAAAGAAAATGAAGCCGAAAAGAAAAAACGGCTTAAAAAGAACCTTAAGCGTGCCGGTAAAATAATTCTTTCGGTTATGCTTATAGGCATTATAACCGCCTGCCTTGCCATCGGCGCATTTGCAATCTATGTTTTCAACTTTGTCGACGACAATGTTCAGGATGATCTCGATGAACTGACCTTGAATTTCACCACCACGCTTTATATAAAGGACGGCGAGACAGGCGAGTATGTCGAGTACAAGCGCCTGCACGGTGAGGAAAACAGAATATGGGTCGGCTTTGACAGTATGCCTAAAAATTTAAGACATGCCTATATAGCGGTTGAGGACAAACGCTTCAATCAGCATCAGGGCGTTGACTGGAAACGTACTGTCAGCGCGTTCGCCAATATGTTCGTGCATTTGTATTCGTCCAATCAGGGCGGTTCGACCATTACTCAGCAGCTTGTTAAAAACCTTACCGGTGATAACAAGCAGTCACCGATGCGTAAAATAAGGGAAATAATGAGGGCGCGAAACCTTGAGAGCCGCTATGAGAAGGACACGATACTTGAGTGCTATCTCAATACAATAAGCCTTGGCGGCGGTATATGCGGCGTTGAAGTTGCAGCCAACTATTATTTCGGCAAAAGCACGAGTGAGCTGACTCTTGTGGAATGTGCGTCGCTTGCAAGTCTTGCGAAGAATCCGGAAAAATACCGTCCCGACAAAAACCCTCAGAATAATAAGGACCGACGGTCGCTTGTCCTGCGCTTTATGTATGAGCAGGGATACATCAGCGAGGCTGAGTACAAAGAGGCACTGGAAACAGAGCTTGTCGTAGTAGCTGATCAGTCGGTAATAGGCACAAAAGAGGTAAATTCATACTTTGTCGATGCGGTTATAGACGAGGTTATAGACAGGCTTGTGACCGAGCATAATTATGACAAAACATATGCTTCCAAGCATTTCTACAACGGCGGATATAAAATATACTGCACGCTTAATACTGATGTTCAGACGGCTCTTGAGACCGAATATGCCAAGACCGAAAAGTACTTTACGCTTAAAAGTAAAAAGGATCCCGATGTAACGGTCCAGTCCGCAATGACGGTAATGGATTATGAGGGGCATATTGTAGGTATTGTTGGCGGCTCCGGCGTCAAGACCGAAAACCGCAGCTTTAACTATGCTACCATGGCTGAAAGGCAGCCGGGCTCCACAATGAAGCCGCTTGCTGCGTATTCTCAGGCGCTGCAGAAGAATATCATTAACTATTCGTCTTTGGTGCTTGATACGCCGATAGACAACTATTATGCAGCCGGAAGACCCGGACCTAAGAACTGGTATTCAGGATACCTCGGTAACGTTACGGTTGAAAAGGCACTTGAAAAGTCGATTAATACAATACCCTGTAAGCTTGTCAAGCAGATGGGCGTCGAGGCAACATATTATTATCTGACCTCAAACCTTGGACTTACTTCTCTTGACGATACTGAGGATATGAACCTTTCGGCATTGGGACTTGGCGGTACGACGACCGGTATCAGCACGACGCAGTCGGCTGCGGCGTTTGCTGTGTTCGGCAATCTGGGACACTATTATGCGCCGACTACCTTTACCTATATGACCGATCAGCACGGAAACACCGTCCTTAAGCAAAAAGATGATATACAGGCTATAGACGAAAATACTGCGTGTATAATGAATCACCTTCTGCAGAATGTTGTTTACGGCAGCGAGGGTACAGGTAAGGCTGCCGCCGCGTTCAGCGATAAACTCAGGGCGTATGCCAAAACCGGTACATCGAGTGATGTCAACGACTGCTGGTTTGCCGGCGGCTCACCATATTATGTGGCGTCATGCTGGTTCGGATTCCCGACCAATGAAGCTGTTCACAACTCGACCCTTGCCAAGACCATGTGGACAAATGTCATGAAAGAGATTCACAAGAATCTTGAAGCTAAGGACTTCCTTGAGAGTGAATTTGTCACCAAACGCATGTATTGTGCTTCAACCGGTCAACTTGCGACCGATGCATGCCCGTATCCGATGGAGGGCTATTATAAGACAAATTACTCACTACCCGGCGCATGCCAAAGCCATCCGGGAACGCTGCTCTCTGATCTTAAGCCTGATAATCCGGAGGATGATAATAATACCGAAGGCGAGCAAAGCAAGCCTGATGATGGCAGCGGCAACACCGAAAGCGATGAGAATAAGCCGGAAAACTGATATCTGTTAAAAAAAGAGCCTGTCATCCGACAGGCTCTTTTTTTGGTATCTTTAGATATTAAAATAACCCAGGGTACACCGAGGGAAGAAAAATGGTGAGTTAAAAAAGGATATTGGAACAGCACACGGAAAACTGCATAATCGAAAAGGAGTGAAAAATTAGAAGTATAAGCACGCCGCAATAAAAAAATGCCGGTAAGTATCCTACTGCATATGATCGGTTGCCTGATGATTTAATTCGGTGCTGAACTTTAAAAACCTCTTTTAGAAATTAAAATATTGATCACCATTTAAAAGGCAGAGCAAAACACCGGTTGAATCGGTGCTTTTGATTTATATCTGACAGACTTTTCTGTGTTCAGACCATGCAGATTGTTTTGTTCCGATAGCTTGACCGAACTGAAATGTGATAAAGTCTAATCAACAGTTATTTTCACAATATGCTCTTCATTTCCTAAAGCGTTGCTTGTAAGGCAATGTGCAGGAATGTTGCAATTTACATATTCACCGTTTTTATAGAAACCGGCTTGGATATCAATATCAAAATCACTGTGTTCGTGACCGAAGAATATTCCCTTTATTACATCAGATGACGAAACGATCAAATCATATGCTTTGCGTGAAAATGTCCCTTCCTGCGGCAATACCATCCGCAGCTCATATACTTTGCCGTCAAACAGGTCAGTTACAGTTTCGCTTTTGCCTGAATATATTGCCTCATGCATAAACATAAGTATTATTCTACCGTGATTTCTCGCCGATTCAATGTCATTTGCAAGACGTCGGTACTGATCCTCGTCAAACATTTCCTTCTGCTCCATCCAAAGCTCGGTATTGTTATCTAAAAGAATAACAGTAACTTTGCCTTCGAGAATTTCTGAGTAGTAGTGTATATCGTTGCACCAAAACTCTTCAAGCAGAGTATATCTGTCTCTTAATGAACGCACATTTACATTGTCGGTTTCCATTTCAAGCGTAAGCTCATGTCCGCCTATACAGGCAATCACGTTTTTATACCTTTCAAAAGCACCGGCAAGAATGTTTTTGGATGCTTAGGAATAATAATCAAGTATATCGCCGGTCAGAATTATCCGGTCAAAATCCTTGCAATATTCCAGCGCATAACAAAACTTCGGAATATGTGTTCCGCCTGCGCCCCATTTTCTGTGGGCAAACGAATCGGCAATTTCTGCATCCTGAATATCATAACTGTTTACAGTATTGATGTGAGCATCCGTAATTTGACCTATTGTTACGGCTTTTCCGCCTTTTCCGGTCTTAAACTCAAATTCTCTTACAATTGCCATATTGCATCGCCGCTATCTTTAGTAAAGTAAGGCACAGTGGACTCCTGACTATTCTGTGCTTTGTTCTGTTTTTCTGACGTAATTTGTTATAGGTTATTGAAAGGCTTCTGACACGATCAAATTAATGTTGACAAAATGGTACCGATCGGGCAGGGGACGGGTGACAAGCGGCGCTTTTAAAGAGTGAATAAAATTAACATCTATAAAATTATTTTTTTTATTTTTATTAATTTTAATAAAGCGACAGATGCCTCCTGCCCCTACGAGGCAATTATACATTAATTGTAAATATATGTCAACAAAAAACGATAAAACAATAAGGACAGAAATTATAGTTATGGACAATAACATAGATCAATAGTTTTTGGTTGCAGCAACGTTGTATTCCGTTCTGACGGTATATAGAGACCTCTGGTACGATAAACCTTTGGAAAGGAAGTCGAAATTGAAAAGTGTAGAATTCAGAAGCAATCCAATGCTTTTAAGAAACCAGTTTGGCACAACCGGTATATTTGACCTTCCTGTTATTAAAAATCAGGAAGTTGATCTGCAAAACATTTCATTGGTTGGATACGACCAAACAAAGGTCGACGATAAGAATGGTCAAAACAGTTTTGTGCATTTCTTTCTGGATGATTACAAGTTCGGTGCAATTTGGAATGATCCAGAGCCAAGAATTCAGAAGCTACGCAGCTATAAAGGTGTGCTGTCGCCACAATTCAGCACCTATTACACTATGCCAAACGCAATGCAAATATACAACACTTTCCGTTCGCGGTGGTGCGGGGCTTATTTACAGGCAAATGGTATAACAGTTATTCCAACCGTTTCATGGGGGTTGCCGAATAGCTATATTTATTGCTTTGACGGCATAGAAAAGGGTTCGGTCGTGGCTGTTTCTACACTCGGAGTAAAAAGGGAAAAAGAGTTCTTTTTGCAAGGCTACAATGAAATGCTTCGTCGAATAGATCCGAAAGCCGTAATATGCTATTCGTCACCGTTCGATGAAATGAAAGGCAATATCATTGTTGTTGACTACGCCGAAACCAATAACTTAAAATCATATGAAAATGAATCAAAGTCGATTTACAATACAATTCCCGAGGTGTATAATGGGTATATCAAATGGATGAGCGGTCACATTGTTGCTGCCGGAATGGGCAGCGGTGGGGGAGGTTACCAATCCAAAAGAGACGAACTTCTGAATAAAGCATCAAACGAGAAATTAAAAAACGCCATTAACGAAATGTATAGACCTAACGCTAAAGTCGGTGATGGAGGACTTGCTGATGCAATACGGTATGAGAACACACATTGTTTAGTCGGCGGAAAGTCGCATATACAAAAAGGTCGGGAAAGGCTAAAAAACTTGGAAAACATTATGCAAAAGCAAAAGCTGTCACAGGTGGAAAGAAAAATGGTGCAAGAGCTCCAAATGATTTAAGAAATGCGCTGGAGGGGACAAAATAAAATGACAAGCAAAGAACTTAATTTTAAACTTTTAAATTTGCTTCCGGATCTAAAACAGCTGTACTTTGATGAAGTGTCATGGCAAGAAGGAGACGAAACCGGTTCGCACACTGTGTTTTCTGATGTGGTTTTACCTTATATATTAAATAATATTGAAGATCGTGGGCGAATGGAGAATGTGTTTTTAGCAGTTGAAAGTCTTTTCGAATTGCATGATGAATATGTTGATGAAGTGTTGACGCTGAGTATTTTAGAAAATATATATTACAGGGGTGCTGAGGCACAAAAGCTGAAACAATACTTCGGCACTCGAACATTAAAAGCTTTTCAGAAAATTGAAAATACAGGCTTTTAAAAACAAATGGGAAGGCAAAGAGTAGTATCTTGGTCTTCCCTAATTAATGTCGATGATATGGCGCCGATCGGGCAGGGGACGGGTGACAAGCGGCGCTTTTAAAGAGTGAATAAAATTA
>UQDO01000019.1 GCA_900539855.1 uncultured Oscillospiraceae bacterium | reverse complement strand
CCTACAAATGCACAATTAGATTTTCGGTTTCTTACGCAGATAAACTAAAATTTATTTACCTCTTGACATATACCCTGTGAGGGTATATAATAATATACCGGTAGGGGGTATATAACCTGCCGGAAGGAAGTGTAAGATATGGATGAATGCTGTTGCCATAAAAGCAAGCAACGGGATGAAAAAGAGGTAAAAGCACTGGTGCATCGGCTCAACCGTATTGAGGGGCAGATAAGAGGTCTCGTAAAAATGGTTGAAAACGACGCCTACTGTACCGATATTCTGACACAGACTGCTGCCGCTTCTGCCGCGCTTGCCGCGTTCAGCAGGCAAATACTCAATACGCATATCAAGACCTGCGTTATAAACGATATAAAAGCGGATAAACTTGAAACTGTGGATGAACTTACAGATATACTTCAAAAGCTTATGAAATAGGGATGGTGAATATGCAACAGTTCAATGTTACCGGAATGAGTTGTGCCGCCTGCAGCGCAAGGGTTGAAAAGGCGGTAAGAGCTGTAAAGGGCGTCAGCGACTGCTCGGTCAATTTACTTACCGGTTCAATGTCGGTAGAAGGTAATGTTGAGAGCGGCGTCGTAATCGACGCAGTCGTAAAAGCCGGTTACGGTGCGTCGGTCAAGGGAAAACAGGAAGAAAAAAACGATGAAGGTGATCCGGGCAAAGCTGAAACAAAGGCTCTTAAAAACCGGCTTATATGGTCGGTCGGCTTTTTGCTTGTGCTGATGTATTTTTCAATGGGTCATACTATGTGGAACTGGCCGCTGCCAGAAAGGCTCGCGCAAAACCATATTGCCATTGGTATTATCCAGCTGCTGCTTACCACCGCAGTCATGGTGATAAACCGCAAATTCTTTATAAACGGCACAAAGGGTATTTTGCACCGCGCGCCTAATATGGACACGCTCGTGTCTCTCGGTGCCGGAGCGGCATATGTTTACAGCCTGTATGCGCTGTTTAAAATGACCGATGTTGTAATGACCGACGGTATGCACGCCGGCATGCACTATATGCATGAGTTTTACTTTGAGTCAGCAGCCATGATTCTTACCCTTATAACGGTAGGCAAAATGCTGGAATCGATATCAAAGGGCAGAACCACAGACGCAATAAAGGGTCTTATGGAGCTGTCGCCCAAAACCGCGACCGTCCTGAAAGACGGCAGGGAAGTGACCGTTCCTATAGGCGAAGTGGCGGTCGGGGATATATTCATAGTGCGACCGGGCGACAGTATTCCGGTCGACGGCACGGTGTTTGACGGCAGCAGCGCGGTCGATGAGTCGGCTCTGACCGGAGAAAGTGTTCCGGTCGAAAAGGGCATAGGGGACAGTGTATCAGCCGCAACGGTCAACAGGTCGGGGTTTTTAAAGTGCCGTGCCGTCCGTGTGGGCGAGGATACTACGCTGTCTCAGATAATCAAAATGGTAAGCGATGCATCCGCAACAAAGGCGCCTATCGCAAAGGCGGCGGATAAGGTGTCCGGCATTTTTGTGCCGGTGGTCATTTCAATAGCGGTCATTACCACAGTGATATGGCTGCTTGTCGGTCAGACAGTAGGCTTCGCACTGGCACGCGCTATATCGGTGCTGGTCATAAGCTGTCCGTGCGCGCTGGGACTTGCAACTCCTGTGGCTATAATGGTGGGCAGCGGCGTTGGCGCCAAGAACGGTATACTGTTCAAAACTGCAGCAGCGCTTGAGGGTACCGGACGTATCGGAACGGTGGTGCTTGATAAGACCGGAACGGTCACTGAAGGAGCTCCCAATGTGACAGATATTATGCCGTTCGGTGCAATGGATGAGACCGGTTTGTTGTCTGCGGCTGCGGCGCTTGAAGGAAAAAGCGAACATCCGCTTGCAAAGGCGATCCTCCGGAAAGCTGAGGAAATGAAGATAGCGCGCGGTGATGTATCAGGCTTCGAGGCAGTGCCGGGTCACGGACTAAAAGGCGTTATAGACGGCAAAAGTATAATAGGCGGAAATCTTTCCTTTGCCGCAGAGAACGCAGCGGTTGGCGACGATGTCAAGGCAGCAGCCGACAATCTGTCGGCAGAGGGCAAAACACCGATGTTCTTTGTGCTCGACGGAAAGTTTATAGGTCTTATAGCCGTCGCCGATACGATAAAGCCCGACAGCCACGATGCCGTTGCCGAACTTAAAGGTATGGGGCTTAAGGTGGTAATGCTGACCGGTGACAACGAACGTACCGCCAAGGCAATAGCAAAGCAGGCAGGTATAGACGAGGTCATAGCAGGTGTACTGCCAGACGGCAAGGAAGCGGTCGTAAAAAAGCTGTCCGAAAACTCAAAAACCGCGATGGTGGGCGACGGAATAAACGACGCTCCGGCTTTGGCGCGTGCCGATATCGGAATTGCAATAGGCGCCGGAACCGATATTGCAATAGATGCAGCCGATGTTGTGCTTATGAAGAGCCGACTGTCCGATGTGCCTGCTGCAATACGCCTCGGAAGATATACTCTCCTCAACATACATGAAAACCTTTTCTGGGCGTTTATATATAATGTCATCGGCATACCGCTTGCGGCAGGAGCATGGACGCATCTGCTCGACTGGTCGATGAATCCCATGTTCGGAGCGGCGGCAATGAGCCTTTCGAGCGTGTGCGTTGTGACAAACGCACTGAGACTCAATTTTGCGAAACTGCATCCTAAGAATAAGAGACATTCGGATGCAAACGATAATATACAAAAGGAGAATGTAAAAATGGAAAGAACATTTAAGGTCAAAGGTATGATGTGTCAGCACTGCGAGATGGCTGTAAAAAAGGCGATCATGGCAATAGACGGTGTGCAGGATGCAGTCGTCAGCCACGATTTGGGCACAGCGGTCGTAACCGCTGACCTGAAGGTCACCGATGAAATGATAAAAAGCGCGATAGTATCGGCAGGATACGAAGTGGAGTGATTAAAAATAAAAGCCCCGGACAGGGGCTTTTAGCGTGCCGAAAATTTGACACGTTTTGAGTGTGTTCGCTCTAAAATCAAGGCTTTTTAGGACCGCAATCTATCTTTGCCGATATTACACTCAAATGCTCTCGAAAAACGTTTTTCCGCCGCACATGTCAGCGAAAAAACAAAAATGCGCCAATAATACCGCAAAAGAAAATTTTAGACTTAAAGACAAACTTAAACAGGGGACTGCTCGTCTCCTGTTTTTTATGTTTTTAGGTACTCTGATCGGATAAAAGGTCAATTTCTTTTATATTTGCAGTCGGGGAACAGCTTGTCGGCAAACCAGACCGATTTTACTTCAAACGTTTTGCCGTTAAGGTATTCAAGTATTCCGGCATCGGTCGTGAAACTGAACCGCAGGCGGTATGAATACAGCGCCTGATGCTTGAAGCCCTTTGCCTTGTCTGCCGCGTTTTTGCCGTATTTTCCGTCGCCGAGCAGGGGGTGACCTATGGACGCAAGGTGCGCCCTTATCTGATGCGTGCGCCCGGTCAGCAGCTCAACCTTCAAAAGCGACAAGCCGTTATTTTCGGCAAGAACGGTGTATTTTGTTTTTATCGTCCTTGTCTGATCAGACATCCTATCCTTTATATATACCTGATTTTTCTGCTCGTTCTTTTCAAGATAGCCTTCCAGGATATCCGACCGCTTTTCCGGAACCCCGTGCACAACGGCGAGATACCATTTGTCTATCTCGCGGTCTTTTATCTTCTGGCAGAGTATCCTCAGCGCCTCGGCGTTTTTTGCGGCTATCACTATTCCTCCGGTATTCCGGTCTATCCTGTTGGCAAGCGCCGGACGGAAGCTGGCTTCGTTTTCCGGATCATACTCGCCCTTTTCGTAAAGATAGCGCTGTATCCTTGCTATCAGCGTGTCGCCGTATTCGTTTTCGTCCGGATGAACAAGAAGCCCCTGCTTTTTATCGGCAAGAAGTATGTTTTCATCCTCGTAAACAATGTCGAGTACACCGGACGCCGACAAAAAATCGTATTTAGGTGCACGGCTGCCGAAGAACTCATCATCTATATACATATCTACCGTGTCGCCGACCGAAAGCCTTGTGCTTATGAGCGCCTTTTTGCGGTTGAGCTTTATGCGTTTCAACCTTATATATTTGTACAAAAGGCTCTGCGGCAGCATGGGAGCCGCTTTGGTCACAAATTTATCGAGCCGCTGACCGGCATCGTTGCTGTTTACGGTGAAAGACCTCATAAATATCTCCTTAAAATAGGAATATCAAAAAAGCGACCTTTGTCTACAGGACAAAGGTCGCTTTTTTGTGGTGCCGCTGACCGGACTTGAACCGGTATGGTATTTCTACCGAGGGATTTTAAGTCCCTTGTGTCTGCCGATTTCACCACAGCGGCACAAAAGGGCAAAGCCTGCCACAGGAAACATTATATATTTATTTTGGGCTTATGTCAATACAAATTTGACCGCTGCACAATATTTTGTATATGCAAAAATGTCACAATACTATTGGCAAAAAAATGTTAAGTTTTTATAAAAAAAGTTCTTGCATATTTGTAAGATGCATTATATAATAAATTTGCAGTGGTGAATTGTGGTGTGAAAAACCACTTATAGACCATAAAAGTGGAGTAATTAAGCACAAAGGAGGTGCGGCTTGCATGTTTTTCGGACAGCATAATCACAGCGTTGATAAAAAGGGCCGCGTCTTTGTGCCGGCGAAGTACCGCGAGGAACTGGGGCAGGAATTCATGCTCAGCCGCAGTCCGGACGGTAAACGCTGCCTTTGTGTTTATCCCATCGGCGAGTGGCAGAAGATAGATGAGAAACTGAAGTCACTTCCGGCTGTTCAGGCAGGTAAACTTGTAAGATTCATGTACTCAGGTGCCGAGCTTTCAACCTGCGACAGTCAGGGCAGGGTGCTGATCCCTCAGAATTTGAGGGAGTATGCCGATCTCAAGGGTGACGCCGCCATTATCGGCATGTCGTCCAAGCTTGAAATATGGGACAGTGAGGCGTTTAAGGCTGAACAGGCTGAGGAAACGCCGGAGTCTATCGCACAGCTTGCTGAGCTTCTCGGCTTCTGATATAGGATATGGAATTTGTACATAAGTCGGTGCTCCTTTGTGAGGTCATCGAAAATTTAAACATAAAAGAAAACGGAATATATGTGGACGGTACCGCCGGAGGTGCCGGTCATTCGCGCGAAATAGCAAAGCGACTAAAAAGCGGACGGCTTATTGCTCTTGACCGCGATCCCGACGCGGTAAAGGTCGCGGCTGAAAGGTTAAAAGGTTTACCTGCTGAGGTGGTCAGGTCAAATTTCGCCGATATGGCGACCGTGCTTGACGGTCTCGGTATTGATCTTGTTGACGGTGTACTGCTCGACCTCGGCGTTTCGTCGTGGCAGCTGGACAACGGTGACCGCGGCTTTTCGTATCACGCGGACGCTCCGCTTGACATGCGGATGAGCAAGGAAGGCATCAGTGCTGCCGATATTGTAAACGGCTGGGACAAAGATGAACTCGTAAGGATACTAAGAGATTACGGCGAGGAAAAGTTCGCCGGTAAAATAGCAGGCAGCATAGTGAGGGAAAGGGAAAAGACTCTTATAACCACCACGTTGCAGCTTGCAGATATAATAAGCCGTTCGGTGCCGGCAGCCGCAAGGCGTGACGGGCATCCGGCAAGAAAAAGTTTTCAGGCTATACGCATCGCCGTAAACGGCGAATTTGAAGCTGAGACAGCCGGAATCAGTGCGGCGTTTGACCGGTTGAAAACAGGCGGCAGGCTTTGCGTGATAACCTTTCATTCGCTTGAGGACAGGCTGGTAAAGCGACTGTTCGCCGAGTTCTGCAAAGGCTGTATTTGTCCGCCGGACATACCGGTCTGCGTGTGCGGCAGAAAGCCGCGGGGTATGCTGCCATCAAGGAAGCCTATCGTGCCGACCGAAAAGGAAGTAAACGAAAATCCGAGGAGCCGCAGCGCCAAGCTGCGTGTTATCGAAAAGTTGTAACAATAATTCAAGGGAGTAAAAAGCGGCAATGGATAATCTGAAGTATTATAATGACAGCTTTGCTTACGATTATGAGATATTTGCACCGAAGAGTGCAGAGAGCAAAGCCACTATACTTGAATATCCCGAAGATAAAAGAAAAGTAAAGAATAAGGCGTCCGCGAAGGGAATATTATCACTTGTAAAGAAACTCATTCTGTCGGCGCTTGTGCTGTCGGCAGTCTGCGGCAGCCTTTATTTAAGGGCTGAAATATCGTCGCTCAACTCAAAGATTAACAGCGTCAAAAAAGAAATAACCGAGCTTGAAAGCGAGTCAACGAGACTTGACGTTGAACTGGGACGCAAGGTGTCCCTGTCAAACCTTGAGGAAGCAGCCGAAGCACTCGGTATGCAAAAGTGCGAAAAAAGCCAGGTTACATACATAAAGACCAACGGTGCCGACACCGCTCAGAATTCCGGCGGCAATATTACTGCGGAAATTGAATAGTCAGCCTTATGTTTAAATATACTTGTATGAAAAGGTAAATTGATCGGCGAGGGTCGGACTTTTGTCCGGCTCTCGTCAAGGTGTTTATTGAGAAATGTCGAAAAGGGGTGCAAAGCGTGCAAAAAGGTCCGAATAAAAGTATGATAATAAGAATACTTGTCGTTTGGCTGTGCATGCTTATATGCACCTTCGGCGTTGTAGGTGCGCGCCTTGCCTATATCATGATGATAGATAATGACTTTTATCAGCAGAAGGCAGCCGAACAGCAGCTTTATGATACTGAGCTCAGCGCGACGCGCGGCGAGATATATGACCGCAACATGGAACTGCTTGCAACCAGCGCACAGGTCTGGACGGTTTACATAACGCCAAACAGCTTCAAAAAAATAACCAAAGAGGATGAACTGGCGGCAACAAAAAATGAGATTGCCGAAAATCTTTCATCGATATTAGGACTTGACTATCAGACGGTGCTTGACTATACCAATAAAAACACAAGCTACGTCAAGGTAAAGACCAATGTTGAAAAGCCTGAGGCTGATAAAGTAAGAGAGTACATCTCAAACAGCAAATACAAGGTTGGCAACTATATAGGACTTGATGAGGCAAGCAAGAGGTATTATCCCAACGACAACCTGGCATCGGTAGTGCTTGGCTTTGTCGGATCGGATAATCAGGGACTGTCAGGTCTCGAAAAATACTATGACGACTATCTTACCGGAACCCCAGGCCGTGTTGTGGCTGCCAAGGACGGCAGAGGCAACGACATGCCGCTGAGCTATGAGGTCGAGATCGAGGCAAAGCCGGGCAATTCGCTTGTAAGTACGCTTGACGAATACATACAGCATGTATGTGACAAATATCTTACACAGGCAATAGCAGATAACAAGGTCGCCGAGCGCGGCGCCGTTGTATGTATGAATGTCAACACCGGCGAGATATACGCAATGTCGGTAAAGGGCGATTTTGACCCTAATAATCCGTTTACGCTGTCAGAAGCGGATCAAGCGGTGGTTGACGCGCTTGAGGGCGACGAAAAAACCGCAAAGCTTTCCGAACTCCGCAATCAGCAATGGAGAAACAAGGCGGTCTCCGACACTTATGAGCCGGGCTCGGTCTTTAAGGTCGTGACGGCTGCAATGGCTATTGAGGAAGGCGTAACCAATATAAACAGTCACTACAACTGCAACGGATACATAGTCATAGCCGGACAGCGTTACAGCTGCCACAAAAGGTCGGGACACGGCGGCGAAAGCCTTACGCAGGCAATGCAGAATTCCTGCAACCCGGTATTCATCACCTTTGGTCAGCAGCTCGGAGCCGCGACCTTCTCAAAGTATTTTGAGGCGTTCGGACTGACCGGGAAGACCGGTATCGATCTTCCGGGCGAAGCGTCTCCGGTTTATCACACCTACGCAAAAATGGGACTGACCGAGCTTGCGTCATCCTCATTCGGTCAGACCTTCAATGTTACGCCGATACAGATGATAACGGCGGTGTCTGCCGCGGTGAACGGCGGATATCTTGTAACTCCGCATCTTGTCAGCAAAATAGTTGATTCGAGCGGCAATACAGTCAAATCTATGAATAACACGGTAAAGCGACAGGTCATATCAAGCGAGACATCAAACCTGCTGCGTACGCTCATGGAAGCCGTTGTTGACGGCGGCGGCGGTAAGAACGCATATGTTTCGGGCTACAGAATAGGCGGTAAAACCGGTACCTCACAGAAGGTCTCCAAGATGCTTGAAACGGGAGAGTCGGGGCTTTATATAGCGTCATTCTGCGGCGTAGCACCGATAAACGACCCGGAAATAGCCGTTCTCGTCATGCTTGACGAACCGCACGGCGACGCTTACTACGGCGGTACCATAGCCGCCCCTGTCGGCGGTCAGATACTGTCAGAGATACTGCCGTATCTCGGAGTAGACCCCAAATACAGCGACGAGGAGCTTGCCTCAATGGCGGTAAGAATACCGTCTGTCACAGGTCAGAGCATTGAGACCGCAAAAAATATGATAAAATCGCAGAAACTCACATATAAGATCATCGGAAACGGCGATACTGTAGTTAAGCAGTTTCCGACGGCGGCTGAATCGATATACAGCGACGGCGTTGTGATACTGTATACAGAATCCCCCGATACCGTCGAAAAGGTAACGGTTCCGGACTTCTCGGGACTGACTGTAAGCGGCGTCAAGGCACTGGCTGCCAAAAACAATATAAACGTTCAGTTCTCGGGTGCGTCGCTGACGCAGTCCGGAGTGGTATCCTATAAACAGAGTATCCAGAAGGACACCGAGACCGACGCAGGAACGATAATAACGGTCTATTTCAGAACGACCGAGACGGCGGAATAACCCCACCGAAAGGAATAGAGGTAAATCATATGAAGTTATCAGAACTTATGGGAGAAAAGGCAGGCAGACTTGCCGATGTTGAAATAACCGGCGTTACCTGCGACTCGCGTCATGTAGGTCCGGGAAATGCTTTTGTATGTATAAGGGGTACCGCGGCTGACGGGCATAAATTTGCTGAAGCTGCTGTGGCAGCAGGCGCTGCAGCCGTTATCTGCGAAAAGGACGTGGGGCTTGACTGTCAGGTGTTTGTCGAGGACACGCGCACCGAATACGCCGTTATGTGTGCAAAGTGGTTCGGTGAACCGGCAAATAAGCTCAAAATTATCGGTGTTACCGGCACAAACGGTAAGACCTCGGTATCATATATGCTCAAAGCCATACTCGAACAGGCAGGACACAAGGTGGGGCTTGTCGGCACAATACAGAACATGATAGGTGACGAGATACTGCCGTCAAAAAATACTACGCCGAGCGCTTATGAGCTGCAGTCAATGTTTTCGCTTATGGAGAAATCGGGCTGTGACTACTGCGTTATGGAGGTCTCGTCACATGCACTTGATCAGGACAGAGTTTACGGCATAACCTTTGAAGCAGGTCTGTTTACCAATCTTACTCAGGATCATCTCGATTACCACATCACCATGGACAACTACATGCGTGCGAAAAAGAAGCTGTTTATGCACAGTAAGATTGCGATTATGAACAGTGACGACAGCTATTTCGGCACCATGAGCGAGGGACTCTCATGTCCGGTTGCGACCTATTCGTGCAAAAGTGATCTTGCCGATTACACAGCCAAAAATATAAACCTAAGACCTGACGGTGTTGATTTCGTATTCTCCGGAATAGGTATAATCGGCAGGATAAAGACCAAGATAGGCGGAAAATTCACACCGTATAACGCCATGTGTGCTGCCGCCTGCGCGGTAAAACTCGGAATACCCATTGAGACCGTAGCAGCAGGATTTGCAAAAATGACCGGTGTAAAGGGCAGGGCGGAGGTCGTGCCGACCGGTAAAGATTTTACCGTTATAATCGATTATGCCCATACTCCGGACGGTCTTGAAAATATACTTAAGACCTTTGAGGATTGCGAGAAAAACAGACTTATAGTCGTTTTCGGCTGCGGCGGCGACAGGGACCGCACCAAGCGTCCTAAGATGGGAGCCATAGCCGCTTCTCTTGCCGATTATATAATCGTAACGAGCGACAATCCGAGAACAGAGGAGCCCATGGCTATCATAAATGACATATTGGAAGGCATGAAGGACTGCAAAAAGCCGTACGAGGTGATCGAGTCGCGAATAGATGCCATAAAAAAAGCCGTGCATATTGCGAAAAAAGGTGATATAATCGTATTGGCAGGCAAGGGACATGAGACCTATCAGATACTGAAAACAGGTACTGTCCACCTTGACGAGCGCGAGGTCGTTGCCGAGGCACTGACCGAGCTCTGATGCTCACCTTATGCTTAAAAGAAGGGACTGTAAAGAAATGAGAAATTTCATTCCGGCTATTGCGGCACTTGCGGCTTTTTTGGTGGCGTGGTCACTGGGCGCGCCGATGATACCGCTGCTTAAAAGGCTGAAATTCGGTCAAACTATACTTGAGGACGGACCGGAATGGCACAAATCCAAGCAGGGAACACCTACGATGGGCGGTCTGCTTATAGTAGCCGGCTTTGCGGTGGGCGTAGCTATAGCCTTTGGCTTCAATGCTCCGCTCGGCGGCACGCTGAGATCCGAATTTGACAACAGTGTTCAGTTTACTCAGATATTTGCCGGTATCGGACTGGCGGTAGGTATGGGACTGATAGGCTTTTTCGACGACTACATAAAGGTCGTTAAAAAGCGTAACCTCGGTCTTACCGCTTGGCAGAAAACGCTGCTCCAGTCCATTGCATCTGCAGGATATCTTTGCAGTCTCGCTTTTGCAGGACTTAAAACAACATGGATACCGTTCGTAGGAGATGTAAACATAGCCTCCGGTATCGGTCTCATATTCTGGCCGGTTGCATTTTCCTTTATCTACGGCTTTACAAACGCCGTAAACCTTACCGACGGAATAGACGGGCTTGCAGGATCGGTCACCATGATAGTTGCCTGCGCTTTTATGCTTATGGCAGGTTTTTTAGGCTTTGAGGGCGCCAATATAATGTCCGCCGCCCTTGCAGGAGCGCTTATAGGCTTCCTTGTCTGGAACTGGCATCCTGCCAAGCTGTTTATGGGCGATACCGGTTCGATGTTCCTCGGCGGTTCAGTCGTAGCGCTTGCATTTTGCATAGGCAGACCGGTATATCTGCTGCTCGCAGGCATTATATATCTTATTGAGGCTCTGTCTGATATATTGCAGGTCGCGCATTATAAAAGGACCGGCAAACGCCTTTTCAAAATGTGCCCGATACATCACCATTTTGAAAAATGCGGTTGGAGCGAGGTGAAGATAGTCGCCGTATTTTCACTTGTGACGCTTTTGGGCTGCGGTGCGTGTGTGGCAGCGGTCCTGCTGGGATAGGATTTATTCTGTATTAAAATCAAAAAAAGGAGAGGTGCATATGTCCGAAAAGATAGAGAAAAACAAAAAGGGCTTTTGGTCAAGCGTCTTTATCGGCGGAAAAATGGATCTCACCTTTTTCTTTTTGCTGCTTATAATTCTGCTTACGGGACTTGTCATGCTGTTTTCGGCAAGCTATGTCTATGCCGATACAAGGTATCATAACAGCTATTATTTCATAACAAAGCAGGCGGTGTTTGCGGTGTTCGGCGTCTTAATGATGCTTTTGATATCGCGCATCGATTATCATTTTGTCAGAAAATTTGCGATACCGTTTTATATAATTATCGTGATATTCCTCGGCGTGATGCTGATTCTGCCGCCTATGGTGCCGAACACATCGGTCAAGCGCTGGTTTTCGGTAGGACCTATAAACTTTCAGCCGTCAGAGCTTGCAAAGCTGGCGGTCATACTTATTCTTGCACACCTTATAGCGGCAAATCAGAACCTTATGAAAACCTTTAAATTCGGCGTTCTGTTTTTAGGATCATTGGTTGGACTTGTCTGTGTGCTTGTCGTTCTCGAACCGCACCTCTCGGCTACGGTACTAATATTTCTGATAGGTGTTGTAATGATGACGGTCGGCGGCATAAAGCTTCGGTATCTCGCGATAGGCGGGGCGATAGCGGCGGCAGGTGCATTTGCCGTTTTCAGCGGCGTTATAAAATACGCGCAGGACAGAATAACGTACTGGCTCGATCCGTGGTCAGCACCGTCAGCCGAGGGCTGGCAGACCATACAGTCGCTTTTGTCGATAGGCTCAGGTGGAGTGACGGGGCGCGGTCTCGGTCAGTCAAATCAGAAGCATCTGTGGGTGCCTGAACCGCACAACGATTTTATATTTGCCATTGTCTGCGAGGAGCTTGGCTTTATAGGCGCAATGATAATAATTATAATGTTCTGTATGCTTATGTGGCGCGGATTTGTGATCGCGATGCGCGCGCCCGACCGCTTCGGTTCGCTGCTGGCTTTGGGACTTACATTCCAGGTCGGAGTACAGATGGCGCTTAATGTTCTTGTTGTCACCAACACGATACCCAACACAGGGATTAGTCTTCCTTTCTTCAGCTACGGCGGCACGTCGCTCGTTATACTGCTTATGGAAATGGGACTGGTGCTGTCGGTGTCAAGAAGCTGCAGCACAAAAAAGAATTTGTAGCGAAAGGAAGCTATTAAACACATGCATTATCTTTTTGCCGGCGGCGGAACTGCCGGACATATCAATCCGGCGATAGCCGTTGCAGGATATCTTAAAAAGGCGGACCCCGATTGCCGTATCAGCTTTATAGGTACGAAAAAGGGGATGGAAAGCCGTCTTGTACCCATGGCGGGATATGATTTTTATACCATAGACGTTGCCGGCTTTCAGCGTAAGCTGACCGTTAAAAACATATTTAAAAATATAAGTGCCGCATTTAAGGCGGTCACTTCGTCGGGCAGATCAAGAAAGCTGCTCAAAAAGCTTCAGCCCGATGTCGTTATCGGCACCGGCGGATATGTCTGCGGACCGGTTGTGATGGAGGCGGCAAAGCTCGGAATAAAAACGGCAGTACATGAGTCAAACGCCTTTCCGGGAGTTACCATCAAAATGCTTGCACCGCGCGTCGATGTAGTAATGCTCGGTATGAAAGCGGCTGAAGAGAGACTGAAATGTAAAAACCCTCCGATCGTTACCGGCAATCCTATCCGATCACAGCTCACAGCCCTGAGCCGTAATGAGGCAAGGAAAAAGCTCGGCATACCGGAAGATGCCGATATGGTTCTGTCATTCGGCGGAAGCCTCGGCGCCAAATACATAAACAAAGCGGTCGTATCGTTGGCAAAAGCCGCTGCAAACAGCGGATCGTTCTACCTGTTTCATGGAACGGGCAGGTCGGGATACGGCGAGTTTATGTCTGACCTTGAGTCTGCCGGCGGCAATGCGGACGACTGCCATGTGAATATCTATGAATATATCGATAATATGGATGTGCTTATGGCGGCGGCTGACATAGTGGTCTGCCGTGCCGGTGCAATGACCATAAATGAGCTTGAGGTATGCAAAAAGCCGTCGGTGCTCATACCGTCACCTTATGTAGCCGAAAATCATCAGTTTCATAACGCAATGGCACTTAAAAATGCCGGTGCGGCTGAGATAATAGAGGAAAAGGATCTGATTGGAGAACGGCTGCTTTCCACGATTCGTTCGCTGCTCGGTGATAAACAGAAGCTTTGCCGGATGTCCGAGAATGCCGGCAGGGAAGCGATAGTTGACGCCGACCGCAGAATAGCGGATATACTTATGAATTTACAGACCAAATAGCATTTTTTAATGTTCGGCATAGTATGTACTGAGGTGCATGCTATGTCCGGCTTTGTTATTAACGGTGGAAAACACCTGAACGGTGAGCTGTCCGTTCATGGTGCTAAAAACAGTGTACTGCCGCTGCTTGCGGCAACCTGCCTTTGCGAAGAAGAATGTGTACTACATAATTGTCCGCATCTTTCGGATGTGGATGTGTCGATTAAAATACTTGAACGGCTCGGCTGCCGCATATGCCGTGAAGGGCATACCGTTACGGTGTGCGGTGACAGTCTTACATGCAGTGAGATACCCGGCGGACTTATGCGCGAAATGAGGTCATCCATAGTGTTTATGGGTGCTGTCGCGGCGCGTACGGGCAAAGCGGTGATGAGTCTGCCCGGCGGATGCGAGCTGGGACCCAGACCGATAGACATCCACATCGACGCCTTGAAACGTCTCGGCGCGGAAATAGAGCAGTCTTACGGCAATATAATCTGCAATATGCCGGACGGCGCCGTCGGATGTGAGCTTCATTTGCGGTGCCCGAGTGTAGGCGCGACCGAAAACATTCTGCTTGCTGCGGCGACCGGCAGGGGAACCACTACGATCAGAAACGCGGCGCGTGAGCCGGAAATATCTGATCTTTGCGGTTTCTTAAGGGGCTGTGGGGCAGACATTTCGGGCGACGGCAGCGATACAATAATAATAAACGGTGTAAAAAAACTCCACAGCACCGAGTATACGGTCATGCCCGACCGCATAGTTGCCGCAACATATCTTTTTGCCGGCGCTGCATGCTCCGGAAAATTGCGGCTTAAAAATGTGCAGCCGGATCTTATTCTCCCGGTTATTACCGTGCTGAAGGATTGCGGATGCACCGTTTCAGTGTCTGACAATGACATATTACTTACATCAGACAAACGGTTAGGGGCTTTCGATACCGTATCGACCGAGCCGTATCCGGGCTTTCCGACCGATTCCGGACCGCTGCTGGTCGCTTTTGCGTCTAAGCTGCGCGGTACGAGTGTATTCATAGAAAATATATTTGACAACCGCTTCAGATATGTCGGTGAGCTGATACGTCAGGGCGCGAATATCAAGGTGATAGGAAGGGTCGCTGTCATTTCCGGTGTAAGGCGCATGAGCGGTGCCACTGTTGCTGCGCATGACCTCAGGGGAGGTGCGGCACTCGTCATATCCTCGCTCTCGGCATCGGGCACATCGGTGGTTGAAAATGCATGCTATATCGATCGCGGATATGAAGGTATAGAAAATGATCTCGGCGCTCTCGGCGCCGACATTAAAAGGATAGTTTGAATTAAGGGGTATTCTCAATGAAGGTCGAATATAACGGAGAGCCAAGGCGATCTCCAAAGAAAACAAAAAAACGCAAAAAGCGCCACTTAAAACCGGCGTTTTACATATTTCTTGCCATGATAGTACTCGGAACGCTGACGGCGCTGTCGCTTACCGTTTTTTTTAATGTCACAGGTTTCGAACTTCTGGGGTCCAGCGTGTACGGAGCGGATGAAATAACATCGCACACCGGTATCGCGGTCGGCGACAATCTTCTGAGGATAAACACAGAAAAGGCAGTATCAAATATTGAAGCCTCGCTTCCTTATGTCAAGACGGCTAAGGTCAGCAGGAAATTTCCCGACAAGGTGAAAGTAGAGGTTACCCCTGCCGAGGAGTATGCAGTAGTATGCATAGAAAATGCATACTATATTGTTGACAGCGATTTTAAGGTGCTGGCTCAGACTGACGGGAAAAGGGAAGGACTGTTGTACATAAAGTGCAGCGAAAACGTCAAAGCAGTACCGGGAACACTGCTTACATTTCAGGAAAGTGCGGAATATGAAGATTTAAAGGAAATAATAGCCTACGCATCGTCGGCTGAAATGGGTGCAACCGTTATTGATATTTCAAGCAGGGTGTCAATGTCGGTCGTGCTTGATAACAGGCTTTTTGTGAATTTCGGGAGCGGCACAAACCTCAGCCGGAAGCTTTCATTTTTGTCTACCATGATAAGCTCTGTCACAGAGGGCGCAAGTGCAAAGATCGACCTTAGCAGTTGGAGCGAGACCAACAAAAAGGCGACTTTGGTATACGAGGATATATCCGATATGCTGAACTGAAAGGATTATACATAAATTTTGTCGGAATTATTACAAAAAAAGTTTGCGTTTTCAAATAATTTGTGTTGCATTTTATTTTGTTTCATGATAAAATCAATGATAGATACTGAAAAGTTATAAATTTTGTTTACATAACTGTTGGAAGGATGATAAAAATGGCATTCGAAATTGATAACGAAACAGCGGATGTTGTTCAGATTAAGGTTGTCGGCGTTGGCGGCGGCGGCGGCAATGCTGTCAACCGTATGGTTGACGCAGGCGTTCGCGGCGTTGAATTTATTGCTATTAACACCGATAAAGCTGCTCTGCTCAAATCAAAGGCTACTCATAAGATCCAGATCGGCGAAAAGCTGACCAAGGGCCAGGGCGCAGGCGCAAGCCCCGATAAGGGCGAGAGCGCAGCCCAGGAGTCCAAGGATGAAATAGCCGCAGCACTTCGCAGTGCTGATATGGTGTTCATCGCTGCCGGTATGGGCGGCGGTACAGGTACCGGTGCAGCTCCTGTTGTTGCTCAGATAGCTAAGGAGCTTGGTATACTTACCATAGGCATTGTTACAAAGCCTTTCTCGTTTGAAGGCAAGAGGAGAATGACTCAGGCTGAAGAGGGCATTGCTGCACTCCGTGAGCATGTTGACAGCCTTATAGTTATCCCGAACGAGAGACTGAAATTCGTTTCGGAGCAGAAGATAACCCTCAAGAATGCGTTTGAAATCGCCGACGACGTTCTCCGTCAGGGCGTTCAGAGCATTTCCGAGCTTATCAATGTTACCGCTATGGTCAACCTTGACTTTGCTGATGTCACAGCCGTCATGAAGGACGCCGGCTATGCTCACATGGGCGTCGGTATCGCCAACGGACGCGACAAGGCTGAGCAGGCGGCGCAGAAGGCTATCTCCAGCCCGCTTATTGAGACCAATATGGAGAACGCACGCGGCGTTATAATCAGCATAGTAGGTTCTATGGATATAGGTCTTGAGGAGGTCGAACAGGCTTCCACCATTATCTCCAATATGGCTCATCCCGACGCCACCATTATCTGGGGTGCTCAGCTTGATGATACCCTTGAGGATGAAATGCGTATAACTGTTGTCGCTACCGGTCTCGGTGACAACGGCAAGGAAGAAACAAGCCCTGCCGATGATATCCTCAACAGCGTTTCGGGCGCTAATGATGACGACGGCGAGTTTGCTACCGTTCTCGATATCTTCAATAAGTAATCAGCATTATCAGTATTAAATGAAATCCCACCGATTTTTCGGTGGGATTTTTTCGAAACTTTTTTTGCTTGAGTACCAAAAACGGGACAGAAGATATGATATATTAATAACCGAGATCCTCGTTTGCTATTATAACCTTGATACGTCCCTTTACTGCCTGGATGCCGGTTATAAGGTAATCCCTGCATATTCTGTCCTTGCTGCGGCAGCCCTCGGTAATATCGCTGATACTGTGGTCGCAGCCGGTGTCAAGTGCCGCGCAGTTGCCCTTGAATCTGCAATATGTGTCCTTTGAAAGCCGGACGCAGTTTTTAGGAGCCGCCGATGATTTGACCTTTATTACCGCTTCATCAAGATCGGAAACTATCTTATTTTTTCCGGCAACAATTATAACACTGTCCGGACCATATGCAATAGCGGCTATCCGGTTGCCTGTGCCATCGACGTTATAAAGCTCGCCGTTTTCGGTTATGGCGTTTGCGGAGCTTAAATAAACGTCGGCTGAAAAACATTTGCGGTAAATATTTTTAAGCTCTTCAGGCGTTTTCGCCTTGCCGCGGTCAAGAAAATTGTAATTGCCGCATGAGACCGCATCAAGTATACCGGTCTCTTTGAGGGTTACCGAACCGCCGTAGGCGACGGTCATGCCCTCCTTTATCAACGACAGCGCTTTTGCTTTTGCCTCGGCTGCCGTTTCGGCATAAAAGGCGTCCATATTGTTGCTCTCAAGTGCTTTCAGTACCTTGCTTATTCTTTCGTCCATATTTGTCACTCCTTTTTATGTATTATAATAGCTTTTTGTGCTCTTTTCAATAGCCTGCAGGCATTGTCGTGCACATATAATCGCATATTTCCTCATAACAATGAATGAAAGGGGAAATACACTTGCAATTTATTAAAATATCTCTTATTATTTTATTATCGATATATGCATTGATGCTTTTGATTTTTTCGGTAAAGAGCGGCAAGACCCTCAAAACCCTGCTTTTGTCCGCACTTTCCGGACTGGCTGTTATGGTCGCCGTAAATCTGACCGAAAGGTTTACCGGAATATCCATAGCGGTCAACGGGTGGACAGTCGCCTCAAGCGCACTGCTCGGGATCCCCGGCGTGCTGGGGCTTTTGACTGTAAGACTGTTCTTTTGATATGAATTCGGATGTGAAGTTTAAGGAGACGTAAAATGTTAAGCTTGATTCTTGGCAGAAAACGCACGGGAAAGACTGCTCTTTGCGTAAAAGCCGCAAAAGAGGCAGCAGAGCTCGGCAAAGAGGTTATATTGCTCGTACCGGAGCAGTTCAGCTTTGAATGTCAGCGCTTGCTGCTTGAAACACTGGGACCGGTCGTATCAAATAAGATTAAAATACACAGCTTTACAAGCCTTTGCTCGGAAATATGCACATGCTACGGCGGTATTGCCGGCAGGAATGTTGATGACGGAATAAGATTTCTGCTTACCCGACTTGCTATAATATCATCGGCTGACAGCATGAAGCATTATTCGAAATATGTCTATTCTGCCGATTTTGCAAAAAAAGCTGTTTCGGCTGTGACCGAGATGAAGCAATCGTGCGTTTCCAAGGACGACCTAAGCGTTTTGTCCAAAACGGTTCAGAATACCGCTTTTTCGGACAAGCTTCATGATATCGCGCTGATATTAGGCGCATATGACGCACTTACAAAACATTCATTTACAGATCCGCCCGACCTTGTGGAGAAAACCGTGTCGCTTATGCGAGGCAGTGATTTTTTCAGCGGCAAAACTGTTATTATTGACGAATTCAAGGGCTTTACTGCATCGCAGTACTTAATGCTTGACCGCATAATTGCCGGCAGCGAACGGGTGGTTGCGGCATTTTGCTGCGACAGCGCTGCACCGCGGTCAAATGTTGATATATTCGCCAATGTTTCAGGCACTGCCGCAAAGCTCATAAGATATGCCGCCTCGCACGGTATCGGCGTAGAGACCAACGTGCTGCCGGAGCCTGCCGACGGGCAACATGTATTCGAAAGCTTCCTGTCCGGTCGCAGTACCGGAACATGCCGTGGTGACGACGGGACCGTTACAATAATCAGCGCAGGCTCTGTGCACGATGAGATTGGTCTTGTAATGAACGAAATACGGCGGCTCGTTCGCGAAAACGGGTACAGATACCGCGATATAGTTATTATTTCAAGAACCGGGGACAGATATCTAAACGCCGTCCGGAATATCGCCGCAATAAATGACGTGCCGTGCTTTACGGACACAAGAATACCGGCGTCGGAGCTGCCGCTTTCGGTTTTTGTCACCTCGGCCCTTTCATCGGTGAAGCTTGACACAAAGGAGATACTTAAGTATCTGAAAACAGGACTTGCCGGCCTTTCCGACGGGGAAATCTCCACCTTGGAAAACTATGTGTATGTGTGGAGCATATCGGGGAAAAAGTGGCTGTCTGACTGGGACATGAACCCGGCGGGTCTCAAAAGCGGAGAAGCCGGATTTGACAATACAAAACTGAACGAGTTAAGAGAAAAAGCCATAGCGCCTATTGTTAGGTTGGCACGGATCGACAACGCGACTGCGGAAGAATTCTCTGCCGCTGTCATGAGACTCATAGACGACTGCAATACAATCGGTACACTCAAAGAATACGCGGATGCACTTGACAAAAAAGGCATGCTGAGGGAAGCGGAATACCAGCGCGCCGGATACGATGTGTTCATAAAGGTTCTTGACAAAATATGCGCCGTATCAAAAGGAACACTTACACATTCCGAATTTTCGGACATGCTGTCACAAACGCTGTCGTTTGAAACGGTAGGCGAAATACCTCAGACCAAGGATGAGGTAATGTTCGGCACAGCGGACAGGATAAGACCGTTAAGACCAAAAGTTGTATTTCTTGTGGGCGTCAACGAGGACGTTTTCCCTGCCTCTCTTAAAAATGACGGGCTGTTTTCATCCGCTGAACGCACAGTTATGATAGATAACGGATTCAATGTAGCCGACAACGCTCTTTCGGACAGAATAGACGAAAACTTCCTGTTTTATTATTCCGCTGCCGCGGCGAGCGACAAGGTTTATCTTTCGTATAGTGAAACAGGCGCCAACGGAGCCGCGCTCGAGCCGTCGTCGGAGCTTGTAAGGATAAAAAAGAGTTTTGAAGGCTGTGGGCTGATTGCCGCAGACGCAGATCCTTTTTCGGGAATTGTTATGCCGGAATCAAAGCACAGGGCTTTTGAGGCTATGGCAGGCAGCTATTTGTCCGGCTCTGATGCCGTTGAAGCATTAAAAAGACTGTTTTCAAAGGATGCCTTATACAGCGCGCGCCTCGGCAGTGTTGATGACGCAGCTAAGGGAAATGCACCGGTCCTTTCGGGCGAAGCGGCAAAAAAGCTGTACGGAAACGATATTCAGCTTTCGGCATCTAAAATTGAGGATTTCGGAAAGTGCCGGTTTTCTTATTTCTGCAAGTACGGCCTCGGCGCAAGGAGGCTCGACAAGGTCGATTTTGATCCGCTTACAAGGGGAAACATTGTCCATTATGCGCTCGAGCAGTTTGTAAATGCACATATTGACGATATCGGGACGACAGATCCTGCCGCTATACCGGACGAGGTGTCGGCGATCTGTGACGGATATCTCGTATATATCGGTGCCGGTAAGGAGTCGCTTGACGACAGATTCTTTTATATGATCACCGCTATAAAAAGAACGGTGACCTATGTCTGCACCGCTCTTAATAATGAATTTGCACAAAGTAAATTCAGACCGCGCTTTTGCGAGCTCAAGGTAGGCAAGGGTGAGGCGGTTGAGCCTGTGACCGTAAAAAGCGACAACGGCTGCAATGTTCACATAAAGGGAAGCATTGACAGGGTCGACACATCACCGGACGGCTCGGTCAGGGTTGTAGATTATAAAACGGGGCATAAAAGCTTTGATCTGTCCGATCTTCTTGACGGCATGAACATGCAGATGCTGATTTATCTTTATACGATAATAAAGAACGGCAGGGAGCTGCTCGGGGCGGACAGACCGGCTGGTGTTTTATATATGCGCGCGGCACGGAACACCGATACCGGTGATAAAAGATACATTAAAATGGACGGAATCTTAGACGACGACAGAGAGGTTGTGCGCTCAATGGAGGCTGATCTCGGCGGCAAGATCGTTCCGGCAAAGATAAATAAAAAGGGTACATTTGACGCCTACAGCAAGGTCATTTCGACCGATGATTTCAATACGATCTTCAAATACATAGATATGACCCTTGCAAGGCTCGGCAGCCTTATTTCGAACGGTAACATATCGGCAGTCCCTCTTAAAAACGGCGGCAGGACGGAATGTGAGTATTGCGACTATGCATCGGTATGCCGAAAGGACGACCAAAACATCTGCCGTGAGCATAAAGATTTGAAAATCGGCGAAACGGTTGAAACCATGAAGGAAGAATTAAAGGAGATATAGGTGTGGCTGTAAAATTCACAGACGATCAGCAAACGGCGATAAAAGCCGCCGGAACGGTGCTCGTATCGGCGGCTGCCGGCTCGGGCAAGACAGCCGTTCTGACCGAAAGAGTGGTAAGCAGAATATGCGACAAGGAAAACGGTATTAGCGCCGACAGACTGCTGATAGTGACCTTTACAAATGCCTCTGCCCTCGAAATGAGGCTGAGAATTGCCGCAAGGCTTGATGAAAGAATAGCGGAAGAACCTTCAAACGGATACTATCTGAAGCAAAAGCTGCTGCTGCAGAACGCAAAAATATGCACTATAGATTCATTTTGCATAGATCTTGTGAGAAAACATTTTTCCATGCTCGGCATCAGCCCGAATTTTACGGTCGCGGATCCGGCAAAAGCCGATTCAGCTGCCGATAAGGCTCTCGACAGTGTGCTTTTTGATTACTATTCCGAGCCTACCGTAGGCTTTGATATGCTGTCAAGCCTTTTTGGCGTAGAGCAGAATGAGAACAGGCTGAAGGACATGATAAAAAGCGTCTACGAAATGTCGATGTGCATGTCAGACCCCGAAAAATGGCTGGAATGTGCGGCTGAAAAATACAATTGTACGTCATTTGCACAGTCTGACTTTGCATCCATACTCTTCGAATTTGCCGATGAGCTTTTGTCTGCAGCCGGGAATGTGGCGACACTCGCAATAAGAGAGGTCACGGGAACCGACCTTGAGGATAGATTTGTCCCGTGGTTTGCAAGCAGGTCGGAAATGCTTGACAAAATGCGGCTGGCGGTAAGCAGCAGGGACTGGGACGGGCTGCTGGCTTTGGCAGACGGCGGCAATAGCGACAGAATACCGACCATTAAAAGCGATAATCCTTTAAAAAGCACAGTGACCGAAATGCATAAAAGCATAAAGGAAAACGTTGCAAAGATAAAGGAGTTCGTTTACAAAAATGAAGATGAAATAAAAGATTCACTGCAAAAGGCATACCCGATGGTAAAGACCTTCTGCGACATAGTATCGGAGTTTTCTAAGCAGTATTATAATGAACTGTCGGCTGACGGCATGCTTACCTTTGCCCAGATTGAACAGCTTGCACTGGGACTTCTTTGCGACAATGTTGACGGAAAAACCGTGCCGTCACAGCTGTCCCGTGATATATGCCGTGAATACGACGAAGTAATGGTTGACGAATATCAGGACAACAACGATCTGCAGGATGCGCTGTTTTTCGCCGTATCCGATTTTGGGAAGCACCTCTTTATGGTCGGCGACGTAAAGCAGAGCATTTACGGCTTCAGAGGCGCAAATCCCGATAACTTTTTAAAGCATAAAAATTCATATCCTTTGTATGACGGATCGGCTGATAAATCAAAGGTCATTCTGAAGGCTAACTTCAGAAGCAGCGGCGATATCTGCGGATTTGTAAACGCCGTCTGCGCGCCGCTTATGACAAAGGACAGCTGCAATATGGATTACGACGCCGACGAGCGCCTTGCAGCCAAGGCTGATTTCCCTTTTAACAGCGAGCCGGATGTTACACTGATGCTCGGCGAAACGGACGGCAGCAAGCTGAAAAGAGAGGCAGCCGATGCGGTGGCGATAGCCGAAAAAATAGAGGAGCTTATGAAAAAGCCGCCGTTTCTGGCAGATAAAAACGGAGAGCTGAGAAAAGCGCAGTACGGCAATTTTGCCATACTCATGCGTTCCCCGTCGGGAAGGGCAAAAATATATTCCGATGAATTGAAAAAAAGGGGAATACCGGTGTCCTACGATGCCGGCGGTTTCTTTGATTCGCCTGAAGTCATGACGGCTGTATCGGTTTTGCGTGTAATCGACAATCCGTCAAGGGATATTCCGCTGCTGGCAGCCATGACCTCGAATGTATTCGCCTTCACGCCGGACGAACTGGCTGATATAAGGGCTGCGCACAGGCACGGCAGTCTTTATTCCGCCGTATTGGCGGCAGCGGCGGCAGGCAACAGAAAATGCAGCGATATGCTGGCTTTGCTTTCTTCATACCGCTCGGATGCCGCCACGCTTTCGGCAGGACGGCTGCTCGATAAAATATATAATGATACTGCGCTGCCGGAAATAGTAAGTGCAATGCCGTACGGCGAAAGGCGCAGCGCAAATCTTCACAAGCTCTCGCTGATGGCTGATGAAATGACCAAAGAAACAGGCGGAGGACTGTCATCATTTCTGTCGCAGCTTGACAGGCAAAGCAAGAACACAGTTGAAAGCGGCGCGACAAGCAGCCGCAACGCCGTCAGGATAATGAGCCTTCACGGCTCGAAAGGACTGCAGTTCCCCATATGCTTTCTTGCAAACTTCGGCGGAAACTTCAATAAAGCCGATCTTAACGCCCCATTTATATATAATTACCACTTCGGCATCGGTGCTTCGTATATCGATGATGAGACGGGCACTAAGCTTGGCACGGCGGCGAGAGACGCAATGCGCATTGCCGAAAGGAAAAAGCTGCTTGCGGATGAAATAAGGCTTTTGTATGTCGCGATGACCCGTGCCGAACAGCGGCTGTTAATATCCGTGACCGATAATAACATTGCCTCAAAGATCAGAAGTGCGGCAGTATCGCTTGGAATGTCAGACGGCGAAAATTCGGAAAAAATTCCGCTTGGAGCGGCTTTGTCGGCACAAAGCTATGCAAAGTGGCTGTTTATGGCGCTGCTTTTGCAAAAATCGGGTGATGCGCTTGCAAAGTTTGCCGACGTCGTGCCGTTTGGAACCGGGAATGACGCAAGATTTTCACTCTCAGTCAGATATTTTACCGATACAGCCGAACAGGCGGATGTTCAAAGCAACCGCCTGGAACCGGTATTGCATGATGAAGGGGAGGTTGCGCGATATACGGAGCAGTTCGAAAGGCGGTTCGGTTTCAAATACCCGTATGACGCCGAATGTACGGTGCCTTCAAAAATAGCGGTGACCGAGCTTGTACACGGAGACGGCAACAGCTTTTCGTTTACCGCACGTCCCGAGTTTATGTCCAAGTCCGGTCTGACGCCTGCCGCACGCGGTACTGCCGTTCATAAATACATGCAGTATGCGGATTATGCAGCGGCATCGGCTGATCCTCAGGCAGAGCTTGAAAGACTTGAGGAATGGGAGTTTCTGACTCCCGAAGAGGCTGCGTCAATAGATCTTAAAGGCATAAAGGCATTTTTTGCCGGTGATGTTTACAGGCGTATGACTTCGGCGCTTGACGTAAAGCGTGAATACAAGTTTATGATAGATTACCCTTACAAAGACAGCACAACGATAATCCAGGGAATAGCCGACTGCATTTTCTTTGAGAAAGACGGACTGGTCATACTCGACTTTAAAACCGACGCCGTGAATGATATATCTCAGCTCAAAGGCTACTACAGCGGTCAGCTCGAGGTGTATAAGTACGCACTCGGTAAAATTTTCGGGATAAATGTAAAGGAGTGCATACTGTATTCGATGCATCTCGGCAAATATATAAGTTTTTAAAAGGAGCTGCTTTTTATGAATAAGACCAATGCGATGCGAAAACTCGACAAGGCGGGAATTAAATACGAGCCGATAGAGTATGTACCGGACGACTCTGACCTTTCCGGTGTTCATATAGCAAAACAGACCGGACTGCCGCCTGAAATAATGTTCAAGACCCTTGTCGCAAGGGGCGAAAAACGTGGGCTGCTTGTGTTCTGCATACCGGTAAATGCAGAACTTGACCTTAAAAAATGCGCCGCCGTCGCAGGCGACAAGAGGGTGGAGCTTGTAGCGGTAAAAGAGCTTTTGGGTCTGACCGGATATATCAGGGGCGGCTGCTCGCCGATAGGCATGAAAAAGGATTTTCCCACATATTTTGATGAGACGGTAATTCTGTATGATAAAATAACGGTCAGCGCCGGTATAAAAGGCTGTCAGCTTATGCTTTCCCAAAGTGAATTGATTGATTTCATCGGTGCGACTGTTGCAGATTTGACAGTTTTGTGAAAAATAAACTGCCGAAAACATAAAAATAGCAATAATTGTCCACAAAATGATCAATAATTGACTTGTAATTATGTAGTGATATGTTTTATAATGATAAAAGAAATCTGTGAATATTTCACAAAACTTTAAGGGGGATAATAATGAATTTCAAGAGATCAGTAGCACTTATGACTGTTCTCGTCATGCTGGTTGCCATTTTTGCAGGGTGCAGCAAGGGCGGCAGCAGTGACACAAAATCCGGAGCATCGGAAAACGAAAGCCGTGTTTCAGCTGACATCTTTTCCAAGGAAAAGGTTACATACAAGGATGCCGACGGCGACTCTCTCTATACCATAGTCAGACCTGCCGAGGCAACCGAGGATTTAAGCAAAAACGCTTCTGTGCTTTTCGGCAGACTGCGCAAGGTTTCCGGAACGGCACCTAAGAACGTTGCCGACGATGTTTCCGACGGCAAGGACGCATATGAGATACTTATAGGCGATACCAACCGCGAGGAAAGCAAGCTTGCCAGAGATTATATGTATGAAAACTACGCTGCCAGAAAGTCTGCGTATTTCATCTGCACCATTGGCAAGAAAATATGCATTATCGCTGTCGGAAACGGTGCATATGCCGATGCAGTCAGCTATTTCTGCGACAACTACATAAAAGAAGAGGGCGTTGAAGGCGGTATCCTGTACGAGCACGAGCCGGATGGTAACTTCACCGACATAAAGATAGGCAATAAGGATATCAAGTATTTCAAAATCGTAAGACAGCATTTCAACGGTTCTTACATAACCCAGCTCCAGATGGAGGATCTTGTAAGCAAGATACTTGAAAAGACCGGACATGAGCTTGAGATAGTTGAGGATGAGTATGTCGAAGCCGGAAACTATGAAATAATAGTCGGCAATACCAACCGCGGCACCAAGCATGAACTATTTGATACGAAAGAAGGCCGCGAAAAGTTCTTCATAACTGTTGAAGGCACCAAGGTCTGGATAAGCGGCGGAAGCTATTATGCTACCGCAATGGGCGTATCAGAGTTTGCAAAGACTGTCTCTTCGACCGACACGATAGATGAAAAGAATAATGTTGAGGGCGATTATAATACTGCCGTTGCATCGTATGACAAGGGCAAGTATTTCACCCCGACCTGGTATGATGATTTTGACGGCGATTCCGTTGACACTTCAAAGTGGCATGTATGCGATCTCGGCGAATCCACCTCAAAGGGCAAGAACGGCAAGACATCTGTCCGTTCTGCTGATCCGAAAATCACATACGTCAGAGACGGCAAGTTTACAATAGCCGCTTCAGAAGATGACAACTACTACTACGGCGGTATGCTCAGAACCGATACCACCATGAACTACAGATACGGCTTTGTTGAATACAGCGCCAAGATACCGCATGGTGACGGCTTCTGGGTAACACTTTGGGCGTGCAGCAACGAGATGGGACGCATACTTTCACCGGAGATTGATATAAATGAGTCCTATGGCAACAGCCTTTCTGTAGCTGCCAACTGCCACTCATGGCCGACATCTATAGGAGAGGAAATGGGATATGAGCACACATCTCTTGACGGTAAGTACAGCAGCGCCAAGAGATATACCTGCCCTGATGGCAAGGTGCTCGGCGATGATTTCCACACCTACGGAATGCTTTGGGACAGAGATAAGATGGCATTCACCTGCGACGGTAAGATATACTTCTCATATGACATAACCAAGACTCAGGAGGACATTGAGTGCTTCAACCACACTCTCTATCTCATCCTCAGTATGGCTGTCTATTTTGAAGGTGCGCCTCTTGCCGGCAATGCAACGCCTGAGCAGTGGCAGACCACAAATAAATTTATAACAGATAACCTTTATCTCTACCAGCTTCAGGACGGAGCAAGCGAGCTTATTTTAAGCTGATAAATTTTAAAGTGTGCCCTGCATCGTAAGATACAGGGCACTTTTTACTAATGGCGGATCATGCATTGCAGCTCTTGCCGGTTTAATGCCGGTTGAATTGACGCAAAACAAATAACCCGTTTAGGTGGAATGATACTGTGCGTGCAAAAAAATATATAGCTTATATCACTATATTGACAGTAATTATCACCGCTGTTTGCGGATGCAGGTCAGACGGCAAAGACTTGTCATCCGGTGACGCAGGTTCATCCGCCAGCGGCATTTTTTCGACCGATGACGTAGTGTATGCCGACAGCGACGGTGATTCGCGGTATGCTATAGTAAGACCCGATAACGCCTCGGCTGATGTTACCGGTGCTGCAACTGCTGTCTTTTCCGCAATGAAGAACAGCCTTGGTCTTAGGTCCAAAAACATATTGGACAGCGTAAGCGACGGCAGCGACGCATACGAGATATTGATAGGTGAGACAAACAGACCCGAAAGCACAGCCGCAAGGGATTATTTTGAGCAAAATTTCGCTGCCAGGACAGGTGAGTTCTTCATCTGCACCGTTGGCAAAAAAATATGCATAATAGCTGTCGGAGATGAAGCTTATAAAAATGCGGCTGGCTATTTCTGCGAGAATTATCTGAAATCCGGAACGGTTACCGGCGGTATTTTTTACAATCACAATGTCGAAGGCGATTTTGCCGACATCACTGTAAACGGTACCAATATCAAGTATTACCGCATTGTACGCCAGCATTTCAACGGCTCTTATCTCACGCAGATGGAAATAGAAAAACTGGTATCGGCTATAAATGAAATGACCGGATATGAAATTCCGGTGGTCGATGATGAATACAGCGACGAGAGCGATTTTGAAATACTGATCGGCAATACGAACCGTGGAAGCCGGAAATATGACAGCCGTGACCAATATGAAATAGCGGTTGACGGAACCAAGGTAACTATAAACGGCGGCAGCTACTACGCCACAGCGCTCGGAGTTTCCGAATTTACGAGGCTTATCGAAAAGAGTGCGATAACCTCTGGAGATTCTTATTTAGGCAGTTATGCCGAGACCGTGTCCGGCTATGACAGATCAAAATACTATACGCCTACCTGGTATGACGATTTTGACGGGGATACCGTTGATACGTCAAAATGGCGTGTCGTCGGCAGTGGTGAATCGGTCTACAGCGGTCAGCACGGCAAAATTTGCGACCGATCGGACGAGCCTGACGTCATATATGTGCGTGACGGGTGTTTCAACATTGCCGCAAAGCTGGACGAGCAGTTTTACTACGGCGGTATGCTGAGGACCGACACAACAATGGACTACAGATACGGGTTTATAGAATACAGTGCGAAGCTGCCGGAGGGCGAAGGCTATTGGATCACGTTATGGATGTGCGGTAACGAAGAGGGGAGTATTCTGTCTCCCGAGATAGACGTAAACGAAAGTTTTGGCGACAGCAGGGTGATCGCTGCCAACTGTCACTCATGGCCTACGTCTATAGGCACAAAAATGGGCTATGAGCATACATCGCTTGACAATGAATACGGAAATCGAAAGAGATACTATTGTCCGGACGACAAGAAATTCAGCGACGGTTTCCATACCTTCGGTTTTTTGTGGACCAAATCTGAGATGACATTTACATGTGACGGAAAAGCTTATTTTTCATACGATATCACGACCACGCCCGAAGACATAGAGTGCTTCAATCATAAGATGTTTTTGATATTAAGCATGATAGTAGGCGCCGGTGACAGCCCTTACGATATAGAAAAGATGACGCCTGAACAGTGGCAGAATACAAATAAGTTTATAACCGATAATATCTATTTGTATCAACTGAGCGACGGTGTTTCTGAGCTTAATGTGCATTAAAAAATACTGCTTCAGACATTTGTCTGAAGCAGTATTTTTAACTTTCTAACACCCGCCCTGCCGTAAGCTGCCGTTGATAACCTGCGTATGGCAGGTGGGTGCTGTCCTCACAGCTTTGTGCTTCCAACGTCCGCATTTTATTGTGGGAGGCCTGCATACCCACTGCGAGAGCACAGCTCCCAAAATTGTAGCTTGTAGGGTTATAAAGGAAACATTCGCGAACAGGGCAGGCTGAATTAATTTAGTCAGCCTCTTCTATTTCAAAAATATCCTGAAGACGATCGGTAAATGCGTCGGCTATCATATCATATTCCGCATCGTCCTCAATGTCTACAAAGTATTCCTCGCCGTTTTCTTCCGCAACCTTCAGTATAACAAGCTCACCGCTGTCCTGCAGCATTTCCTCCGGCTTGTCATAAACCGGCAGCAGAGCAATGTAGCGTGCCTCGTCTGTCTCTATCCTGTCGAGTACCTCGAAGGTGTACTCCTTGCCGTCATCATCCTCTAAAGTTATTATATCGGGATTGTATTCTTCTGCCATAATTAATTCTCCGTTCTTTGATCACATGTTACATATATATTTTAACCTATTTTAAACAAATAGTCAACAGTAAATACGTTTATACAATATTAACATAAAAAATAATTTTTCTTAATATAAACTATTGACAAACAACAAAAGATATGATAATATAAAGATGCAGAAAGGGAAAAGAAAAATCCGCTAAGAAAGTGAGGGTCGGAGATAATGAAAACAGATGATATCTTCCATTCCGGCCCGCGTGCGGTCTGAAGCACGCAAACCGGAACTGCACTTTAAAAAAGGACGGTGGTTTTCAAAATCATGTTAAAAGTAATCTGGGAAAACTTCCGCAAGAATGAAATTTAGGTAAAGGTGAGTCCGATGTACTAAGATCCCGGAGTGGCGGCAAGCCGCCTTCCAAAACTCAAAAATTTATATATAAGTAATTTAATAAGCAATTCTTGTTTTAGGTATATAACAGTATATACGGACGGCTTGGTATCACTATTAATGACACCAAGCCGTTTTTTTATATATGTGAACTTTAAATTTTGTTTAGCAAGTTTAGCATATTAACAGACGTAAGACGGGAACACGGCACTCGCCGCATTTCTAATGAATATTTAAACAAATAAATTTTAGTTTATCTGCGTAATGAAATATTGGCAGACTGAGCCGAACGACACATGGCTCGTTCCCTACAAATGCACAATTAGATTTTCGGTTCCTTACGCTCATAAACTAAAATTTATTTGTGAAAAAATATGATGAAAAGCGGCAGGAGTTCACCCCTCCTGCCGCGCATCTAATACTTATAGCTTTTATTGATCGTGTACTATATTCTTTTAATTAACCGTGATCACTTTTGAATTGACCGGACGTTACATTTTATATAATGTAATTATCTGAGCTGTCGGGGCGTCGGTCGAGGATATCCTGCAGCGTTATGCCGTCAAGATACTCTGTTATTACCTTGTACAAGCCTTCCCAGACTGAAATCGTCAGACAGTCATCACGACGTTCACATTCGGCAGAGTCTCTGTCAAGGCAGGCGACAGGTGCAAGGCTTCCCTCGGTCAGTCTCAGTATCTCTCCGACTGTGTATTTGTCAGGCGATTTTGCCAGTCTGTATCCTCCCTGAAAGCCACGGTTGGTGCGCAGAATATCTGATTTATTCAGTATCGGTACTATCTGTTCAAGGTATTTTTTAGATATACCCTGACGTTTCGCAATATCTCCAAGTGCTATATATCCGTCGCCCTGGTGAATACTCAGGTCAAGCAGCATTCTGAGCGCGTAGCGTCCTTTGGTCGATATTTTCATAAGACCACCTCTTAAAACCTATAATAACATATACTTAGTAGGTTTTCAAGTGGTACCGGGCATATCAGCCGTTCAACCGTTTTCCGTCGGTTGATATGGTGACCACCTGCCACGGGATGAATTTGCCGCTGTTTTTGAGGGCTGTGACAGCAGCATTCTCAATGCCGCCGCAGCACGGAACCTCCATCCTTACAACCGTGACGCTCTTTATATCATTATTCCTTATTATTTCGGTCAGCTTTTCGCTGTAATCACATCCGTCGAGCTTTGGGCATCCTATAAGTGTTATGCGGTCTTTTATAAACTCGCGGTGAAAATTGCCGTATGCATAAGCGGCGCAGTCAGCAGAAATAAGCAGATGCGCTCCGTCAAAATACGGTGCTCTTGCCGGGACAAGCTTTATCTGAACCGGCCATTGATTAAGCTCAGACGGGACAGCCGCATCACAGCTGCCTTGTGCTCTTTCTGTCGTGCGGTTTATTGCCTTTGCCATTGAGCCGGGGCACCCGCAGGGGGTGTCGTGCGGCTTTTTCTGCTTTTCGGCTGACATTTTTGCAGCAACCGCCGCAGCGTCATATTCAGCCGCCTCACGTTCTGTAAAGGTTATGGCACCGGTGGGACAAGCCGGCAGGCAGTCGCCAAGACCGTCGCAATAGTCGTCGCGCAGCAGACGCGCTTTGCCGTTTACCATGCCTATTGCGCCCTCGTGACATGCTGCCGCACATGCTCCGCAGCCGTTGCACTTTTCTTCGTTTATCTCAATAATTCTTCTTATCATAGCCTGATTATCTCCTTGATTTTAAATTGTGCCGGAGCTTTCCGACACGCTTATAATAACAGAAGATATAGCAAAATGATGTTGTATTTACAACAAATCATTTATTTTTTTTGTCACTGTCAGGAAGTTCGTTCTTTTGATGCTTTTTTGTCAGATAATGATAAAGAAAATAGCCTCCGACACCGACCGCTCCGGTTATAGCGAAAACTATGACCGAATATAGGTATCGCTCTTCGCCTATAGCGTCTCCGACCATGGTCGAGGTTATGATGGAGGGTATGCGGCAGAAGGTACTTATAAGCATGAATGTGCCGAATTTTATTTTTGTAACGCCTGCAAAATATGTCAGAAGATCCTTAGGGGTGCCGGGGATAAAGTAGAGCAGGGCAAATATCAGCTCTAATTTTTTATCGTCATGTAAAAATTTAAGCTTTTTCAGGTCTTTTTTACCTATTATCATTTCGGTGAACCGTTTGCCGAAAATCCTTGTCAGTCCGAAAATAACGGCGGTGGCAAGAAACGCACCGATAAGGCAGAGGATAAGACCTTTTATACTGCCGTATACATAGCCTGCGCCGACCTCGATAAATTCTCCCGGAATAAACGCGAATATTATCTGCACAAACTGTATGGCGATAAATATAAGATAGCTTTTTATACCGCTGCCGCCGAGCAGTTTTTTGAATTTGTCAGGATCCTTTGCCGCCTCAAGTATTTTCGGTCCGAGCAGCACCGAGCCCAGAACGATAAGCCCTAAAAATATGGCAAGGGAGAGTATGTAATATATTTTTCTGCCAGATCTTATAGCCTTTTCCTGCTCATTTTCCACGATACATCCACCTCCGAGGCTGCTTTTCATCTAATTATACCACCGATAAACGCTAAAATAAAGGATATTTTGTTAATAAAGATGCCGGAAGACCTCAAAAAACTTAAAACACTTGACTTTAATACAATATATGGTATAAAATAAATAAGATAGCCGATATATGTAGCAAAGAATAATATAAGGATGATGATAAATGCCTAAGAAAGCCGATTACGGTAACGAGAGTATCACCTCTTTAAAGGGCGCAGACAGAGTAAGAAAAAGACCGGCGGTCATTTTCGGCTCCGACGGACTTGAGGGGTGCGAGCATTCGGTTTTTGAGATCATATCGAACTCTATAGACGAGGCAAGAGAGGGTCACGGTAAGAAGATCATAGTAACAAGATATTCCGACCACTCGATAGAGGTGCAGGATTTCGGACGCGGTGCTCCGGTCGACTTTAACTCTAAGGAAAACCGCTTCAACTGGGAGCTTCTGTACTGCGAGATGTACGCCGGAGGAAAATACAACACCAACGACGGCGAGAACTATGAGTTCTCGTTGGGACTGAACGGACTTGGTCTCTGCTCAACTCAGTATTCCTCGGAATACATGGATGTTGAGATAAAGCGTGACGGATACCGCTATACGCTGCATTTTGAAAAGGGCGAGAACATAGGCGGTCTTAAAAAGGAGCCGTATTCGGGCAAGGATACCGGAACAAGGACGCGCTGGAAGCCCGACCTTGATGTTTTTACCGATGTAAACATTCCGCTTGAATATTATACCGATGTTTTAAAGCGGCAGGCTGTCGTAAATGACAATGTGCTGTTTATACTGCGCGATCAGGTCGGCGGAAGGTTTGAGCAGTATGAGTTCTGCTATTCAGAGGGCATAAAGGATTATGTGACCGAAACGGTCGGCGATAAGGGGCTGACCCCGGTGCAGTTCTGGCAGACCGAGAAAAAGGGCAGGGACCGCGAGGACAAGCCCGAATACAAGGTCAAGATGAATGTTGCGGTCTGCTTTTCAAATCAGATACAGCTGAAGGAATACTACCACAACTCAAGCTGGCTTGAGCACGGCGGCTCACCCGAGCGTGCAGTCAGGAACGCTTTTGTGTATCAGATAGATAACTATATAAAAGCAAACGGCAAGTATCAGAAAAACGAAAGCAAGATAACATTTGCCGATGTTGAGGAGTGCCTTGTGCTCTGCATTTCCTCGTTTTCGACCCAGACGTCATATGAAAACCAGACCAAGAAATCCATAACCAACAAATTCATAGGCGACGCAATGACCGAGTTTCTGCGGCATCAGCTTGAGGTGTATTTTATCGAAAATCACGACGATGCCGAAAAAATAGCCGGACAGGTGCTTATAAATAAGCGCAGCCGCGAGCGCAGCGAGCGCGAAAGGCTGAATATCAAGAAAACGCTGCAGTCAAGCAACGATATGCTCAGCCGCGTTGACAAGTTTGTCGATTGCCGCAGCCGCGATGTGAACAAGCGCGAGCTGTTCATAGTTGAGGGAGACTCGGCTTTGGGCTCGGTAAAGCTGGCAAGGTCGGCTGAATTCCAGGCTGTCATCCCGGTAAGGGGCAAGATACTCAACTGCTTAAAGGCTGAATATGACCGTATTTTCAAAAGCGAAATAATAACCAACCTTATAAAGGTGCTCGGCTGCGGAGTCGAGGTAAAGAGCAAAGCCAACAAGGATATATCGAATTTTGACATAAATCAGCTGAGGTGGAACAAGGTCATTATATGTACCGATGCCGATGAGGACGGCTTCCAGATAAGGACTCTCATACTTACGATGATCTACCGCCTTGTGCCGACCCTTATTGAGGCAGGCAAGGTGTTTATTGCCGAAACGCCGCTTTATGAGATAAACTATAAAAACAAGACCTACTTTGCGTATGACGAAAAGGAAAAGGCTGATATTCTGAACAATATGATCGATGGCACACCGGATTCGGTGCAGCGGTCTAAGGGTCTCGGTGAGAACCAGCCCGATATGATGAGCCTTACGACCATGAATCCCGAAACGAGAAGGCTCATACAGATAAAGCCGGAGGATGCCGAGGCGACTGCGAGGATGTTTGACGTCCTGCTTGGCGACAATATCGACGGACGCAAGGAAATAATAACCGAAAAGGGATATATGTATATCGCCGACGCCGATATAAGCTGATCTAAATTTGAATTAAGGAGAGCGTAAAATGGCTCCAAGAAAGAAAAACAAGGAAATTGCGGCGGCACCGGTAAGTGCGGCGGACGCATATATAGCCGGTGCAGGCACCGTTGTCGAACAGCCCATAACCAGAACGCTGGAGACCAACTATATGCCGTATGCGATGAGCGTTATACTGTCGCGTGCCATTCCCGAGATAGACGGATTCAAGCCGTCGCACCGCAAACTGCTCTATACCATGTACAACATGGGACTTTTGAACGGTGCAAAAACAAAATCGGCAAATATAGCCGGCCAGACCATGCGCCTTAATCCGCACGGCGATGCGGCTATATATGAAACTATGGTAAGGCTGACCGATGGCAACGAGGCGCTGCTGCACCCTTACGTTGAGTCCAAGGGTAACATGGGTAAGGCATATTCGCGCGATATGGCTTATGCCGCACCGCGTTATACCGAGGCAAAATTAGCGCCCATAGCCGCCGAGCTGTTCAGAGATATCGGTCGTGACACAGTCGATTTTGTAGATAACTATGACGCCACAATGACCGAGCCAACGCTGTTCCCGGTAACCTTCCCGTCGATACTTGTCAATGCCAATACAGGCATTGCCGTCGGTATGGCAAACTCCATATGCCCGTTTAACTTAAGGGAGGTCTGCAAAACCGAAATAGAGTTTATAAAGGATAACGATATAAACATTGCAGATTTTCTGACTGCGCCCGATTTTCCGGGCGGCGGTGAGCTGCTTTACGACCGCGCGGAAATGGAAAAAATATACGCGACCGGGCGCGGAGGTGTAAAGGTACGGGCGGTATACAGCTATGATAAATCGGCAAACTGCATTGACATAACCGAAATTCCGCCGACTACTACCATTGAGGCGATAGTCGAAAAAATAATCGAGCTTGCCAAGCAGAAGAAAATAACCGAGGTCAGCGATATACGCGACGAAACTGACCTTTCCGGTCTTAAAATAACGATCGACCTCAAAAGAGGCACCGATCCGGAAAAATTCATGCAGAAGCTGTTCCGCATGACGCCATTGCAGGACACGTTTTCCTGCAATTTCAATATACTTGTCGGCGGCTCGCCCATGGTGCTCGGCATAAAGGAAATACTGACCGAGTGGACGGCGTTCAGGACCGAATGTGTAAGGCGCAGGCTTTGCTTTGACCTTAAGAAGGCAAACGACCGGTATCATCTGCTCAAAGGTCTGCAGAAAATACTGCTCGATATCGACAAGGCGATAAAAATAGTCCGTGAAACGGTCGAGGAAAAAGAGGTCGTGCCAAACCTAATGATAGGCTTCGGCATCGACGAGATACAGGCTGAATATGTAGCCGAGATCAAACTGAGGCACCTGAACCGCGAATACATTTTAAAGCGTCTTGAGGATGTTGAAAATCTCGAAAAGCAGATTAAGGAGCTTGAGGACACACTCGGCAGCCGCCGCAAAATGCTTGCAATAATCATAAAAGAGCTTGAGGAGGTCTCCTCAAAATACGGCAAGGACAGAAAAACAAAGCTCATCTCGGCTGAGGAAAATAAGATAACTGTCGAGGAGGAAAAGGTGCCGGATTATCCGGTAACGCTTTTCTTCTCCCGTGACGGGTACTTTAAAAAGATCACACCGCAGTCGCTCCGCATGAGCGGTGAGCAGAAGCTCAAGGACGGCGACGAGATAGTGACCACTATCGAAACGACCAACGCCGCAGAGCTATTGTTCTTTACAGACCGCCAGCAGGTATATAAATCGAGAGCAAACGACTTTGATGATACCAAGGCGAGTGTATTGGGTGATTTCGTACCGGCAAAACTCGACTTCGACGAGGGTGAAAAGCCGGTGGCTATGGTGGTGACGAGCGATTATTCCGGATTTTTGCTCTTCTTCTTCTATAATGGCAGGGTCGCCAAGGTGCCGCTGTCATCGTACGTCACAAAGACAAATCGGAAAAAGCTTATTTCGGCGTATTCAGATAAATTTGAGCTTTGCAGCATCATGCACCTGACCGATGAATGTGAGGTGCTCATGAGGTCGACCGGAGGCCGCATGCTGCTTGTCTCCACAGCCGCGCTTGCTGCCAAGACCACAAAGGACAACGGCGGTGTCGCGGTCATGACACAGAAAAGAGGTCAGCGACTGCTTGAAGCGGTAAAATACAGCGAGGGTATGCTTTTAAAGCCGCACCGCTACCGTACAAGATCGCTCCCTGCGGCAGGAAGTCTGCCGTCTGCTGAGGAGCAGGGCGAGCAGTTGAAGCTGTGATTTTCATAAAAAAACAGCGCTCCGGTATTCCGGAGCGCCGGTCAGTAAGTTTGCAAACGCTTTAATCATCACTGACAATTATATTGTTTGCCGTTTCAAACAAAATATGCAGGAAAATGCTGTCTGTATGTGTTAAAATGATGTGACCCAATAAAAAGAGAAGTTAACTTCCAAATAT